>CAURQH010000006.1:0-96782 GCA_963526885.1 uncultured Veillonella sp.
AAGGGATTAAGTAATCAAACTCTTCGCCCTCAGCTGTTGTAATGAAGATCGTATTTGTACCTTTTTTATTGTCGTTAGGTACGACACGTACAGTACCTTCGACTTCTGCAATAATAGCATTACGTTTTGGACGACGTGCTTCAAACAATTCTTCGACACGAGGCAAACCTTGCGTGATATCGTCACCGGCAACACCGCCTGTATGGAACGTACGCATTGTTAACTGTGTACCTGGTTCACCGATGGATTGTGCCGCAATAATACCTACTGCTTCACCCACTTGTACTTGTCCACCAGTACCTAAGTCACGGCCATAACATTTCATACATACGCCATATGGAGAACGACAAGTCAATACAGAACGGATTTTCACTGTGTCATAGTGTTTTACTACTTCATCAGCTAATTCGTCAGTGATTTCTCCATTCAATGGAACGATCACTTCCCCTGTTTCTTTATTGATTAATTCTTCGGCTGCTGTACGACCTACGATACGATCTTTCAATGGTTCGATAACGCCAGTCCCTTCTACGATAGCTTCTACTTCAATTCCATGAATTTCATTGTTGCGAACTTGAACTTCTTTTACATCAGAGTTCAAGATAGCTTCAATACCTTCTTCTGTTAACGCTGTATGAGCAGGGAAGATTTCTACGCCTTCGCTATCGATAACAGGGTATACAGTATCTTTACCCAACATATTTTCAATCATGGTATTACGCAATGTGGTACGAATAGTGTCATCCACTTCACCTAACGCAATGGTTTGAACAATATTAGTATGGTTGATATCGCTGTCGCTACCCAATTGTGCTCCACGCAATGCAATAGATTTCACTTGAGATTCTGCTAATGCTTCGATAGTTGCTTCTGTTACGATGCTTTCAGCGTCAGCAATCACTTCTCCAGTCATAGGATCTACCACGTCACGATCCAACACACGACCGATTAAATCATCTTTTAAGTATGTTAAGGCATCTTTTGTATTACGCGCTAAGCGAGCTCTTTCACGAGCTAAGTCGATACCTACTACGTCGCAGTCTTCTTCACGAACGATAACGTCTTGAGATACATCAACAAGACGACGTGTTAAGTAACCGGAGTCAGCTGTACGAAGGGCTGTATCGGCCAAACCTTTACGAGCACCATGAGAAGACGTAAAGTAATCCAATACGGTCAAACCTTCTTTAAAGTTCGCTTTGATTGGCAAGTCGATGATACGACCAGATGGGTCCGCCATCAAACCACGCATACCCGCCAACTGACGGATCTGTTGTTTGTTACCACGGGCACCAGAGATAGCCATCATATATACTGGGTTGAAACCGTCTTGGTCAGCCGCCATATTATCCATCATGGCTTCTGTTACATTATCGATAGCTTCATTCCAAAGCTCAATTGTTTTACGGTAGCGTTCTTCTTCTGTAATTAAACCACGACGATATAGACGGGATACTTTATTAACTTCTGTATCTGCTTCTTCTACGATACCAGCTTTTACTTCTGGTACTTTGATATCCGCAATAGCGATTGTCATACCTGCACGACGAGCGAAGGAGTAACCCAAGGATTTGATACGGTCAAGCAATTCTGCAGTTTTTTCGTTACCAAATGCTTGGAAACATTGGTCTACCAATTTACCAACCATTTTCTTATCCATGACTTTACCCAAGGACCATGTGCCGTCTTCTTCTTTCACAAATTGACGGATTTCTGGATATAAAGCTTTATTGAAAATCAATCGACCTGCTGTTGTTTTAACTAGACCATATCCTTCAATACGAATGTAGATAACGTCTTGTAAGCCGATTACACCAGAATCGTATGCCAACATCACTTCGTCATAATTAGCGAAGCGTTTCGCTTTATCTTCTGTACCTTTACGAACTACTGTTAAGTAGTATGTACCCAAGATCATATCCTGAGATGGAACCGCTACTGGTTTACCATCTTTCGTAGATAAGATGTTATGGGATGAAAGCATCAAGGTACGTGCTTCAGATTGTGCTTCTACGGACAATGGTAAATGACACGCCATTTGGTCACCGTCAAAGTCGGCGTTGAAGGCTGTACATACTAGTGGATGCAATTTGATAGCACGACCTTCCCAAAGAATTGGTTCGAAGGCTTGGATACCTAATCTATGCAATGTAGGGGCGCGGTTTAGTAATACTGGATGTTCTTTAATAACTTCTTCCAAAGCTTCCCACACACCAGCACCGATACGTTCTACTTGGCGCTTTGCCGCTTTAATATTGCTTGCTTGTCCACGTTCTACCAAACGCTTCATAACAAATGGTTTGAACAATTCCAATGCCATCTCTTTTGGAAGACCACATTGATGCATTTTCAATTCTGGACCAACTACGATAACGGAACGACCAGAGTAGTCAACACGTTTACCCAACAAGTTTTGACGGAAACGACCTTGTTTACCTTTTAACATGTCGGATAAAGATTTCAATGGACGGTTACCAGGACCTGTGACAGGACGGCCACGACGACCATTGTCGATCAACGCATCTACAGCTTCTTGTAGCATACGTTTTTCGTTGCGCACGATAATATCAGGAGCGCCTAAATCCAATAAACGTTTCAAACGGTTATTACGATTGATAACACGACGGTATAAGTCATTCAAGTCGGACGTAGCGAATCGGCCACCATCTAATTGCACCATTGGGCGCAATTCAGGTGGGATGACTGGTACAACATCCATAATCATCCATTCTGGACGGTTGCCAGATTGACGGAATGCTTCTACTACTTCTAAACGGCGAACGGCACGAACTTTACGTTGACCTGTCGCAGTTTCTAGCTCACCGCGCAATTCATCGTTCAATGCTTCTAAGTCTAATTCGCAAAGCAATTCTTTAATCGCTTCTGCACCCATGTCAATACACACGAATGTGTTTTCTTCTAAGGCGCTAAGTTCTAATTTTTCTTCACGAGTTAATACTTCGTATTCTTTTTCTTCTTCTGGAATTTCAGTATTCGCTGAAAGCTCTGCATTGACAGCTTCTTTGTGCTTAGCAGAGTTGATTAATTGCAAACGTTCACGACGTTGTGCAATCGTTTCAATGATGACACTTTTACCAGCGATTTTGTAGTCAGCATCGTTGAACATGGCTTCATATTCACGAAATTCAGTTTCAAATAACAATTGTTGTTTAGACAATGGAGATTGACCTGGATCTACTACGATATACGCAGCAAAGTACAATACACGTTCCAAGGAACGAGGAGATATGTCAAGGATCAATCCCATGCGAGACGGGATGCCCTTGAAATACCAAATATGAGACACTGGTGTAGCCAATTCGATATGGCCCATACGTTCACGACGTACTTTGGCACGAGTCACTTCTACACCACATTTATCACAGACAACACCTTTATAACGGATGCGTTTATACTTTCCACAATGACATTCCCAGTCCTTTGTTGGTCCAAAAATGCGCTCACAGAATAAACCATCTCGCTCTGGTTTTAAGGTGCGGTAGTTAATTGTTTCAGGTTTTTTAACTTCTCCATGAGACCACTCCAAAATTTGTTGTGGCGAAGCTAAACCGATTCGCATGGAATCAAATTCATTTACGTCTAGCACTGTATGCTCCCTCCTTTACGAGATAGTGGTATTACTCATTATCAGAAGATTCTACATAGCCACTAATTTGGCTGATAATATCGTCTTCTTCACCTGCAGTGACAGGCTCTTCTACAATATATCCTTCTGGTGTTCCTTCCACTGTGGAGTTTTCTCCTTCTGTAGTTGCTTCAGAGGCTCCTTCTTCCATCACTTCGCGAATATCATCATGACGTGGAACATCATCCTCTTCTAATTCTTTGATAACAACTTCTTCTTGATCTTCGTTCAAGATTTTCACGTCAAGGCCGATACTTTGTAATTCTTTCAATAATACTTTGAAAGATTCAGGCACGCCTGGTTCAGGAATGTTTTCACCTTTTACGATTTTTTCATACGCTTTTACACGGCCTACAACATCGTCGGATTTCACGGTTAACAACTCTTGTAATGTATAGGCTGCACCATACGCTTCAAGAGCCCAAACTTCCATCTCACCGAAACGTTGTCCACCGAATTGAGCTTTACCACCCAATGGTTGTTGTGTAACAAGGGAGTACGGACCAGTAGAACGAGCATGGATTTTATCATCTACTAGATGGTGAAGTTTGAGCATGTATACGTAACCAACCGTAACTTTGTTATCCATTTTTTCGCCTGTACGGCCATCATATAATACAGTTTTACCATCTTCATCACGACCAGCAATGCGAAGTGTATCGAAAACATCACTTTCATGAGCACCGTCAAATACAGGTGTTGCAATATGGATCCCCGCTATATCTGGTTTTGGCATGCCATATGTGTCATAATCATAGCCATATTTTTCCAACTCAGCACGTAAGTGACTGCGTTTTTCTCGAACATGGTGAATCGTCTCGATGACAGTATCCACTCGACGAAGAGCATGCAATTCCTCTTCTAAAGTCTCTTCCATTTTCGGACGTTCTGCTTCTACATCATCAAATGTTTCGATGCCTAATTCGTAGATACGTTTTTCTTCTGCCAATAAATCATTGTAGCGTGATTGACCGCCCAATTCATCAAATTTTTCTTGTGCTCGATGTAAAATCTTGTCTAATGCCACTACTTTTTGGCTGTCGATTTGTTTATCTGTTTCCAAGTAATTAGCAATCGTCGGATCCGCAATAGCTTGTTCTAGACTTTCAATTTCTGCGTAGATATCTTTGATACCATCGATACCATCCCAGTATGTACCATTCAATTTAGCTTCGTTCAGTACTTCTTTAATTTTTAGGTCTGTTGCTTTAATCTGCATACCTAAACCTTGTACTGCCCAGCCTAAATGGGTTTCTAATACCTGTCCTATATTCATACGAGACGGTACGCCTAACGGGTTCAATACAATTTGTACTGGTGTACCATCTGGCAAGAACGGCATATCTTCTTGGCGCATAACGCGAGAAACGACACCTTTGTTACCATGACGGCCCGCCATTTTATCGCCTTCGTGAATCTTACGTTTTTGTGCAATATACACTCGAACTACTTTATTAACACCAGGTTGTAATTCATCGCCATTTTCACGAGTGAAGATTTTAACGTCCACGATTTTACCCGCTTCACCATGTGGTACACGCAAGGAGGTATCGCGAACTTCACGTTCTTTATCGCCAAAAATCGCACGCAATAAGCGTTCTTCTGGAGTTAATTCAGTTTCTCCTTTAGGAGTTACTTTACCAACTAGGATATCACCAGGTTTAACTTCTGCACCGATGCAGATGATACCGTTTTCATCCAAGTTTTTAAGGTTATCATCGCCAGTATTTGGCAATTCACGAGTAATTTCTTCAGCACCTAATTTAGTGTCACGAGCATCACATTCATATTCTTCGATATGGATAGATGTGTAGATATCTTCTTTACAAAGTTCTTCACTTAATAAGATCGCATCCTCGTAGTTGTAACCTTCCCAAGGCATGAATGCTACTAATACGTTGAAACCTAATGCTAATTCACCGCCATCTGTAGCCGGACCATCTGCCAATACTTGACCTTTCACAACGGATTGTCCACGGTATACGATTGGTTTTTGGTTAAAGCATGTAGATTGGTTGGAACGCATGAATTTGTTCATTTTATATACGTCTACACGACCGTTATCACGTTGTACATGGACTTCATTACCCCAACAACGTGTAACAATACCTGCTTCTTTTGCTAATACGCAAACGCCGGAGTCTGTAGCCGCTTTGTATTCCATACCTGTACCTACTAATGGTGCTTGTGCACGAAGCAAAGGTACCGCTTGACGCTGCATGTTCGCACCCATCAAGGCACGGTTCGCATCGTCATTTTCTAGGAATGGAATCATAGCAGTACCTATGGATACTACTTCTTTTGGACTTACGTCCATATAGTCTACTTTATCTGGAGATACTTCTAATACATCATGACCGCGACGACATGCGATGTGATCAGATACGAAATATCCTTCTTCATCAATGCGAGAGTTCGCTTGGGCAATCGTCATACCTTCTTCTTCATCAGCTGTCATATACACAACTTGATCCGTAACGCGAACTTTGATCACACGATTCGCATCATCGCCTGTACCATACACCTTTTCAATTTTACGGTATGGAGCTTCGATGAAACCAAATTCGTTCACTTTCGCATAGTTAGACAAGGAGTTGATCAAACCGATGTTTGGGCCCTCTGGAGTTTCGATTGGACACATGCGACCATAGTGAGAGTGATGCACGTCACGAACTTCAAAGCCTGCGCGTTCACGAGATAAACCACCAGGTCCTAGCGCAGATAGACGACGTTTATGTGTCAATTCACCCAATGGGTTAGTTTGGTCCATGAACTGGGACAACTGGGAAGAACCAAAGAATTCTTTAATAGCTGCCACAACTGGACGGATGTTCAATAAAGCTTGTGGAGTGATGACAGAAATATCTTGGATTGTCATACGTTCTTTGACCACACGTTCCATACGAGTTAAACCGATACGGAATTGGTTTTGTAACAATTCGCCTACGCAACGAAGACGACGGTTACCTAAATGGTCAATATCGTCAGTTTGACCAACGTTTTCGGTCAAATTCATCATGTAACTTACGTTAGCAATCATGTCTTCACGAGTTACTGTGCGATGGCTGAATGGTAAGTTGCTGTTGTTACAAATAACTTTCACAACAGTCCCTTCCGTATTGAATACGAAGAACTCAGGCACCACATCACCTGCATACACACCACTGTTAGCTACTACATCAAGAACTTCTTCATTCACATAAGTATTCGCTTCTACAATGATTTCGCCATTTTCGTCTACAATTGGTTCTGCCAAAGTTTGACCGAACATGCGTTGACGCCAGCCTAATTTTTTATTTAATTTATAACGACCTACACGCGCTAAATCATAGCGACGAGGGTCAAAGAATAAGTTATCGAATAAGTTACGAGCACTTTCCACAGTTGGTGGTTCGCCTGGACGAAGTTTTTTGTAGATTTCTACCAATGCTTCATCAGCGGATTGTGTGCTGTCTTTTTCTAATGTACGAAGTAAACGCTCATCGTATTCTGGATGACCATTTTCATCCACTTGTCCATTCCAGAACAATTCCAAGATAGATTCATTAGTTTCCCAACCTAATGCACGTACTAATACAGTAGCTGGTAATTTACGGTTACGGTCAATACGTACGGACACAGTATCGTTCGCATCTTTTTCTAACTCAATCCAAGCACCACGATTCGGAATCACTGTGGAATCATACAAACGGTTACCCATAGTATCAATGCTGCCACCATAGTACACGCCTGGAGAACGAACTAATTGGGATACGATAACACGTTCCGCACCATTGATGATGAAAGTTCCTGTATCTGTCATCAATGGGAAATCGCCCATGAATACTTCTTGTTCTTTAATATCTGGATTTTCTGGATCATTGTTAACGAGACGAACATTGACACGCAATGGTGCTGCATACGTAGCATCACGGTTTTTACATTCGTTAATGTCGTATTTTGGTTCTCCAAGGCTGAATCCCTCAAAGGAAAGAGCTAGCTTTCCCGAATTGTCTTTAATCGGAGAAATATCGTTAAAAATATCTTGTAAACCGCTCTCCAAAAACCACTCATAAGACTTGCGTTGTACATCTAACAAATGTGGCATTTCGAGAACTTCGTTAATCTTAGCGTAGGTATATCGAGTACGCTTACCCACCTGCTCAGGTTTGAACATGTTCTTTTCACCCCTCATAAAAATTGGCTTACATATTCTATAACGGTATGACTGCAGACGATTCCAGGTCTCAGTTTTCCTGCTGACCAATGACAAAATAAGCAAGGCTCGTAATTTTTTCTTGTGAACCTTGCTTTCCTCATTTCAGCACAACCTTGGATATATTCCTTCATCAATTCAATGTTATAGTTACTTTTTTGCAATTAAATATTATAATCTTCTCTTATCTATTTGTCAAGACTAAAAAGGACTTGGCACACAAACATGTTATTTGTTCGTATCCAAGTCCTTTTCCTTTACCATCTGCACGGCACCCACTGGGCATATGGCATAACAGTCACCACAGTGAATGCACATATCCTGATGGATGACATAGCGATCGCCTTTGCGAGTGATAGCCTGCGTCGGACAATCCATGGCGCATCCAGCGCAACACACGCAGGTGTCTTTGATATGAAAGTACATAGGCAAGCCTCCTAGTCTTAGTATACTACAAGGCTTGCTATTCTCCTATACAATTACCAAATGCATTTCACACCTACATTACCAAATATATTTTATGCCTACGTTACCACGGTATCCTTTATAATAGAATCCACCTAAGTTTCTTTCAAAGCGAAGATCTCCATAGAAATAGACGCGATCACTTCTACGCCACTGCACTCCAAGTCCTAGTTCACCAATTGTGCTAGCATAATTGCCATGGAATATATCTTCTCCAATATGAACCTCTTGTCCTTTTGTGAAGCTTCTCCATACATTGGCTACTCCGTAGATAGTACGTGTAGCAATCCCTTCCGCATTGTAATTATCACGAGAGATACGAAGGCCTAATCGTCCCACAGCATTACTACGGCCTCCATAGGAAACTATTTTATCTGTACCTTGAATACCATGTAAATTAACATATGAATATACTAATTGACCTTGTGGTTCAATGATGATACGTCTACGATCATTTTCACGGTTGATGTATGGGTGTCCGAACTCAATAGAGCCTGCAAATCCCCAACCAGATTGTTTTTCTTGATCATGGCCTACCGCTTCATAGGCATTGCGAAGCCAGCTGAACTGTCCTACCACATCGACGTATTCTTCATTTTTATTATATTTAGTTCGTGTAAGACCTACTGAGAAGTTACGAACTTTACCTAAACCTGTACGCAAATCGGTAGTTGCCTTACCTTGGTCATCTGTATTGAAATTATCTCGGAAGTTTGCATGACCATATTGGTATGCTACATATCCACTATTCACACTCGTGGAACCATCTTCTTTAGTTTTTACATTCCAATCACGGCCCAGTTGCACTCCATGAGTTTGTAATGTATAACCAAAACGCTCCTCATTATGACGACCATAATCTTTCAACACTTTTGCCCAGAATGGATGATCATCGCCATCAATATGATGCGCATAGATCACTCGACTCATTGGTTTCGTAGTATCATATCTTTGTTCTTCTAATTGGCGTGGATTTTCACTACGACGTTCATGTAAAGTACGCAAAATTTGACCAATCATGCGAGAATTTACATTTGGCATTTGTACATATCCAGGAGTCCGCTTATCTAAATTAGGCGTCTTGTTGAGACCTGTCAATGTCCAGAACCATTCATGTTTACCGCCTTTCACACGATGGGCAAGTTTCAACTCTCCAGCACCTGTTGTTTTAGCCACACCTGTGAAAGCCCCTTCTTCGCTAGATTCTACATCAGCACGGACCACTGGAACCGTATTTTTCTTCAAGTCTGCTGCAATAGAACCAATGGAGCCATCGATTACAGCCTCTGTGCCATCTGCTGATACAGGTACTACTGTGGTAGAGCCTGTCGCAGTGCCTGTAATATGTACTAAGTCGGATACGGAGTTAGCCCCTTCTTCATCACCAGGGGAATCCCACTTCGTATTCATTTTAATAACCCCATCTTTACCTGTGTAGTTGCCATTCAATGTCAATACATCTTCATAGGACTTGTTAACTGTGGTAATCACACCACCTTCATTTTTGAAATCAGAAGCATTAGTACCATCTTTTTGTACAGTTGTCACCGTATATTCTGCTTTCGCATCATCTGTTAAGTTCGTACCCGCATCAAGAATACCACCATTAGACAATGTCACTGTAGTAGCTGTAGACTCTTGCGCCCCTGTCAAATCTTCTTTCTTCGCTAATTTCCAAGTCGCTGCGTTATCGACTGTCATATGTAACGTAGATTCTTTATCGGCATGGATTAAACCTGTAACTAAAGCTTTATCTTTAATAGTAGCCGTTAACTCTGAAGTGGCACGATTTGCTTCATTAGGGGCATCTTCATTTTCAGATTTTGCACGGATGGCCCAACCTTTTTTCGCTGCTGTGGCTTCGGATTTTTCGCCGGAAAGAGTGAATTGGGCTTTTTTGACACTTTTGGCGCCCCAGTCAAAATACCTTCTTAAAACACCTTCTTTACCAAACCATCTAGATCCATTAAGTAAACTACCTTCTTTTTTAAATTCTGCATTCGCTAACACTAAATCATCTACTTCAGATGTAGTCATCAACTTTGTATTATGCAAGACAACTACATTATTAATATTCTCTTTTCCACGAGCTAAGACTTCTTTAAATACGAATACCTCTCCTAAATTTTTATAATCAAAGGTATCAAATACTATGGCATTGGTACTCGATTTAATTTCGGATACTTCTTTTGTGTTAGCACCGGTAACAGTGAACTTTGAACCGCTATCAAATAGTCGTACCGCACCAGAACCGCGGTATTCTTTTCTATCCCATGTCACTACACCATCTATTCCTGTCGTGTCTACAGTCAGTTTTCCATTCGCTACTACCTGAGCTCCGACTCCAGCATCACCATTCCCTGGTTTACCAATTTTAATGCCCGCAGAGTTGATTCCTTTGCCTTTTACCGTAATCGAAGTGTCACCATCAAATGTGGCTTTCGCATCGGTTCCTGATACATACACGCCAACTAGATAGTCCGCCACTTTAGCTGCACTTTTATCTTCTACGGTAATATTTACAGTACCTCTACTATGGAACTCAGGCTTTGCTCCGCCAGAACGGTATACACGAATCCCAGACATTTGGTATCCCGTTTCAAACTTACCTCCAGGAACCGGCACTCCCGTATAATTACCTCGTTTCGTATCTTCTGTATTATTGACTACTATATTAGCATTGTTCACAGTGAACATCGCAGTGTCCGTGTACTTTCCACCATTATAGTTATATCCAACAGCGACACCATAGGCTGCATCACTATCGGGACTATGACCTGTATTCGCCTCTCGATTCGACTTCGTCACTGTTACATTCAGATTATCAATATTTGTATCTGATGCGCCACGCACGATCATTCCTTTTGGGCGATTATTAGCATCTTTATTATTAGCATCTTCATCGTTAGGTGCAACCGTAATGTTTAAATTCTCTGCTGTTAAGTTTCCGCCTGTGATATCCATACCTAAGCTTTCATCTGCACCATCCACCATAGTAACAGACAAATCTTCTTTACCCGTTATCTTCAAAGTCGCTCCATTCGAAACACCTACTCCAGAGTTAGTGTACGTATTCGTTCCGCCTTCCACTGTTGCTGTTGTGGTATAGGACTGCTGCAACGCCCCATAACTTACGCTGGTCGTCAGGGCATACGCTGCCAATAGCGCTCCCATCGTCATCATACTACGTTTTCTCATGTTTCTTCTCCTTACTCCAACATATATTATATGTAACTCAAAATTATTTAGATTAATATATATTTTTAGTACCCATATATATTGTACTACATTTTTATTATCATATATCACATGTACAACTGTCAACATGTGGAGCACACTCATATACTACCCATCTAGACCAATTATGCATAACTCTATATTGTCATGCATAAGCTCATCTTACTATGCGCAGAACATGAACCTGTATCATATCCATTTCTCCCCAATACAACGAGACATGAAACCTATATGCCCCTACCAAAGATCTCTTGCTTGACATCATAAACGTAAAAGAGGAATGCCCACGCATCAGCATTCCTCTATTTATTATATTCTTCTACATTATATTGGGATATAGTATTCTTCCGCACTATACTAGCATATGTTTAGTCTTCCACAATGCATTGGCACATCTTCATGGTCAATAGTGCTGCCTCATGGGATTCTTGTGTCACTCCTGCACAACATTTTGGATCCACATGAAGAGGGACTTCTGGTAAACCCGCTTTCAAAATTAGTGCATTCGATACGACGCAAATGTCCGTGCATAGTCCCACCATTGTAATCGTTTCTATGGCTTCCTCTTCATGCATCGCCTTAAGGTGGGACAATAAATCCAAGGACCCAAAGTTAGGTTTATCTAGTACATCTACACGTTGACCTCGTTCACGAGCCACTTCCAACAGATCATCGGCAATCTCCCAGCCTTTGGTACCACGGGCACAATGTTCCACTGGCAAATGTTTGCCCTCTTGGCTTTCAAGATAACCACTATCGTGTGTATCACGAGTGAACACAATAGGACCATCAAAATTGCGAATTTTTTCACGTACCGCCGGTACAATGGCCTGCGCCTGCGGTGAACCTAAAGTTCCATCAATAAAATCATGTTGCATGTCTATCACAATCAATACGTTCATAGGGCATCTCCTTTGTTAGAAAGTAGGCAAGGAAATGATATATCCCCTTGCCTTACCTAAATTGATAGTACTTGAACCTTTGACTACTTATGCTATTGTTATTATCCTTTGACTACCTCAGCGCAACGAGCACATAATGTTGGATGATCCCCATCTTGACCAACTGTGTCGCGGTGAATCCAACAACGTTCGCATTTTTCTAACTCAGAAGGAGTTACCACAATAGATAATGCTCCGTCTTCTACTGTTACTGCGTTGGCTGGTGCATTGTCACGGCCTTCCACTACATGCGCTTCAGACACGATCAACAAGCTAGCTAAGGAAGCGCCGAATCCAGTCAATGCCTTATACGCATCGCCATCTGCATAGACAGTGATAGATGCATCCAAGGAGTGACCGATCGCTTTATCACGGCGAGCCCCTTCTAAGGCTTTTGTCATTTCGCTACGAAGGTCTAACATTGTTGCCCAACGAGCGGACAATTCTGCATCCACATGATCTGCATGACCTTGTGGCCAATCTGCCAACATCACACTTTCTTCCATACCGTCTTCTTTTGGCATGTATTGCCATACTTCTTCCGCTGTGAAAGAAAGAACTGGAGACACCATTCTAACTAATGTTGTCAAAATTTCATAGATAGCAGTTTGCGCACTACGACGAGCTACGTTGTTTTCTTTCTCTGCATACATTGTATCTTTCAACACGTCTAAGTAGAAGGAAGATAAATCTACGGTACAGAAGTTATGGATTGTATGATACAAAATGTGGAATTCATAGTTTTCGTAAGCATTCGTTACTTTTTGACGAACTTCTTCTAAGCGATGTAATGCCCAACGATCTAACTCCGTCAAATCTTTGTATGCCACTTTATCTGTATTAGGGTTAAAGTTATCTAAGTTACCTAACAAGAAACGGAATGTGTTACGGATTTTACGATATACTTCCGCCAATTGTTTTACGATGTCTTTGGACAAACGCACGTCTGCTTGGTAATCTGCAGAGGATACCCATAAACGCATTACATCAGCACCGTGTACATCGATGATATCAGAAGGAGCCACGGTATTACCTACAGATTTAGACATTTTATGGCCCTCGCCGTCCACTACGAAACCGTGAGTCAATACGGCATTGTATGGTGCATGACCACGTGTAGCGATACCTGTTAACAAGGAAGAGTTAAACCAACCGCGATGTTGGTCAGAACCTTCTAAATACATAGCGCAAGGCACATCCATTTCATTTTGTTCCAATACGCCAGACCAAGAGCTACCGCTGTCGAACCATACGTCCATGATATCTGTTTCTTTATGGAAAGAATCATGTCCGCAAGATGGACATGTGAATCCTGCTGGCAACAATTCTTTTGCTTCATGAGCCCACCAAGCGTTAGAGCCTTCTTTGGCAAACCATTCTTGTAAGGAAGAGATAGTATCATCATTGATGATGTGCTCTCCGCAATGGTCGCAATAGTAGATAGGAATTGGCACACCCCACGCACGTTGACGAGAGATAACCCAGTCCCCACGATCTGCGATCATATTATAAATACGGTCATGACCCCATTTAGGAATCCATTGTACTTGTTCGTCGATGGCTTTCAATGCTTCTTGACGGTAACCATCCACGGAGGAGAACCATTGTTCTGTAGCACGATAGATAACAGGGTTTTTACAACGCCAGCAATGAGCATATTGGTGACGAATATTGCCTTTTTGCACCAATGCACCATTATGAGCCAAAATTTTGATCACTGGCACTTCTGCATCGTGGATTTCAACACCTGCTAGTGGTTGTTCTGTATCACCATAGCGAGGTTCATCTACTTTTGCAATGTAACGACCAGTAGCATCTACTAAGGATAAAATATCAAAATCGATTTTACCTACATCTTTGTAAACTTTCACCACGTTAAAGTCATCTTCACCATGAGCAGGAGCTGTATGTACGCAACCTGTACCAGCGTCTAATGTAACGTGAGAGCCCAATAAGATAGGAGCATTACGATCTGCAAATGGATGTTTAAAGTTCGCTAATTCTAATTCGCTACCTTTAAACGTATTCAACACTTCATAAGATTCTACGCCCATTTCTTTGGTAGCTGTTTCGATTAATCCGTTTGCTAATAACCATGCTTCATCGCCGATTTTTACCCAAGAGTAATCTAATTCTGGGTTCACAGAGATCGCTTGGTTGGCAGGCATTGTCCAAGGCGTTGTTGTCCAGATAACGGAGAACAATTTGTTAGTGTCAAAACCTGCTGGCAATGTACTTTCAGCACCGTTTACATAAGCAAATTTAACATAAATGGAGAAAGATTTTTTCTCAGCATATTCGATTTCCGCTTCTGCCAAGGCAGTTTCACAATGGGTACACCAGTATACAGTTTTCAAACCTTTATAGATATAGCCGCGTTTCGCCATTTCGCCGAACACGCCGATTTGTTTTACTTCGAACTCAGGACGCAATGTCAAATACGGACGATCCCATTCGCCAAGCACACCAAAACGAATGAAATCTTTCTTTTGTTCTTCCACACAATTCAGTGCGTATTCACGACATTTGTTGCGAAGATCCAACGGACTCATTTCATGACGGTTCAAACCAGTGTTTTTAATAACCGCATGCTCGATAGGAAGACCATGTGTATCCCAACCAGGAATGTATGGTGTGTAATGGCCTTGCATTGTTTTATATTTCATCACAATGTCTTTTAATGTTTTGTTCAAGGCATGACCGATGTGCAATTTACCATTCGCGTACGGAGGTCCATCGTGTAAAATGAAAGATTTTTTGCCTTTATTTTTCGCTAAGCGTTTTTCATAAATTTTATTATCTTCCCAAAACTTGATAAATTCTGGTTCACGCTTTGGCAAATTACCGCGCATAGGAAATTCTGTTTCAGGCAAGTGCAACGTCTTACCATAATCTACTTCATTAGACATTGTATTTCTCCTCTCAATAAAAAAAGCACCCGCTCCCCGAAGGGACGAATGCAAATCCGTGGTACCACCCTACTGATGATTCTTGTGAAAGTTACCCCCAACGAATCATCGCTCAAACATATAACGGTGTCCACCGATGTGAGTACCCCCAGTACGGGCTCCCCAACATATACTCAAAAGTGATCTGCCATGCATTCACCCATGAGGCTTTCACCATCCCTCACTCGCTCGGAGCTACCTTGCATGACCGTCTTTATCAACGTATTAACATATATCGTTGTCAATTACAGGTACAATTATATACTATCTGTAGGGCAGTTGCAATAGACCCGATCACATTCTATCCATGTTAGAAACGTATATCCTCTAACTGTGACGCTATTATATAGTCAAACAGTCGTACTTCCTCATACATCATAAATGCTAGAACCATATGTATAAAAATCTACTCGGAATCCTACAAGAAACTATTAGAGGTATACCTAGATTAGGGGTATAATAAATCTCACTGATATGCTACCATAGGTACATGGATGATTACAGTTTTACACCACGCACATAGGAGTCAGTATGGAACTTTGGAAACGCACGTTATACGTTTGTTTATTCGGGGCCTTCATGGCATCGGTGGGGCTCAGTCAAGCAGCCCCACTTATCCCCTTATATTTACAGGACCTAGGAGTCCACGATCAAGGATCTCTTGCCAATTGGTCTGGTATCGCCATGGGTGTCACCTATCTTATGGTGGCTCTCGTCTCACCTTTTTGGGGAAAACTAGCTGATAGAAAAGGAAGAAAATTAATTTTACTACGAGCTAGTTTTGGAATGATGGTCACCAATGCACTTCTTGGATTCGCACAAAGCCCCGAACATGTTGTGATAATCCGCATTTTAAATGGTATGGTATCTGGATTTTTTTCTGGGTCCATTACGTTAGTAGCTACCCAAACTCCAGAGTCCAGAACTGGTTGGGCCTTAGGTCTATTATCCGCTGCCAACTTGGGAGGCTCCTTACTAGGGCCTATGATTGGTGGTTATATGGGAAGTACTTTTGGTATTCGGTATGCTTTTTTTGTCGTATCCGCTTTACTAGGCATAGCCTTTTTATCTTCCTTATTATTCATAAAAGAAGACTTTACTCCTAAAATAAAAGGCCCTTCACCTTCTCTTAAAGACCTACAACAATCTATCGCCGATTGGAAGGGACTTATCTTTGTATCTGTAGCTTCTTTTATCTTTGCCTTTACTACTATGGCCTCAGCTCCTATACTCTCTGTATTCGTGCAACACATTGTAGGACGTGGCCATGAACATATCGCATTATTAGCTGGTTTAACTTTCACTTCTACAGGGATTGCTCAAATGTTAGCTAGCTCTGTACTCGGTCGCTACATCGACAAACTAGGCCCCCAATTCATTCTTTGGACAAGTTTTATTTATGTAGGATGCATGACAATTCCACAAGCCTTTACTGACTCGATTATCGTCTTATGTATCATTCGTTTTTTACTAGGCTTTGGATTAGGCGGACTATTGCCAGGAATCAACACCTATATTGCTAGTATTACACCAAAACATTTAGCTGGACAAATTTTCGCTTACAACCAGTCCACTCTATTCTTTGGCTACTTTATGGGCGCTGTAGGTGGTTCTGCCATCGTATCGCAATGGGGCTTTAGTACCATGTTTATCGTAACAGGTATGATTATTGCATTAACAGGGGGCTTCTTGAAAGTAACATTAGGGCGCACTTCAACAGCCAGCCATTAGCCCATTCTTATGAACTACAAGATAGTTTCCCATCTTATATATTATGCATCACATATGCTTTGTGATGATGCACATATGACAAAATACATAGAATGTAAAAACAGAGGTCCTATCATCAAGGCCTCTGTTTTTTATCGTATTATATTGAAAACATTTTGAATCACTATCTACTATACTGACAGTGTAAACCTATAATGTATTAACCCCTGTTTCCAACGGGAACCCTTCATAAGTCACCCAATCGCTAGAACTGCCTACATACATAGCTGGTTCCACACCCACTTCTGCTAACGCAATCATTAAGTTTGCTGCTGTCACACCAGAACCACAATAGGCAACGATAGGTTTCTCCACCTTAGTTAAGTCACCGTAAGCTTGTTCTAATTCTGCAATCGGACGTACACCATCAGGTATAAAGCCCCATTCGTAGAAATGGTTGATTGCCCCTGGGATATGTCCTGTCATACCATCCATGGTATCCACTACAGATCCATCGTAGCGTTGTGGTGCTCGTGCGTCGATGATGACATGACTCCCAGATTCGCTGGCTTGTAAGACTTCATCACGATGCATGAGTACATGATCTTGCAAAGTATACTCCAATGGTTTTGGATCTGATACTGTTGGTGTCTCCTCTTGGGTTAATGGATATCCCTCACGGTACCAGCGCTCGATGCCCCCGGCTAGGACTTTCACATTGGTGAAACCCATGTATAGTAGCAAGAACCGCAACCGACCGGCAAAGGAAATCCACGCATCGTACACCACGATGTGAGAATCCATGGTCACACCGCATTCACTCAAACGATTTGCTAAGACAGCCATGTCTGGCAAGGGATGACGACCACCGTGCACGCCTAAAGGACCACTCATGTGTGCATCCATATCGATGGCAAAAGCCCCTGGAATATGGGCCGCTGCATAGGCATCGAAACCACGTGCATCGAGGACCACTACTCTATTTAATTGTTCTTGTAATTCTTTCGGTGAAAGTAACACGCTCATTGTTACACCTCCAATATATAAATTAATATGTCTATGTTACATCTCTATCCTATCTAGTATGCATAAAAAATATGCCTTCAGAGGATAGCTATTGCTGTCTCTCCAAGATATACTATAGGACCTTAACTATCATATAGAAACTATCTCTTACGGTTCTGCTAGATACAATAGAAACTGTTAACATACCCATACAAACAATAAAGAATGCCATACACTCTCTATAATCTAGTGTAACATAGATTATCTTCGATGTGTATGGCATTTCTATTCATACATGTATTCTGTTAGGTGATATTGATTCCCCTCAGTTTCCAATATATTGAAAAACCGTCAGTTCACCTACTATCCCTTAATCGCTTGAAATGCTTCTTTTGCAATTTGCAATGTGTATGCCAAGTCTTGCTCGCTGTGGCGTGTGGACAAGAAGTTACTTTCATATTGGCTAGCTGCGTAATAGATACCGTGTTCCAAGTTGTAGTGGAAGAATGTTTTGAATGCTTCCATATCGCAAGCGCTAGCATCATCAAAGTTATGCACCGCTTTGTCTGTGAAGAACAGGGTAAACATGGATCCCACACGTTGCACCACCACAGGTACACCTACTTCTTTTGCCGCCACTTCTAAGCCTTGGCAAAGCAGTTCTGTCGATTCCTCGACTTGACGAAAGGCAGTTGGATTTTTTTGCAACATCATCAATGTGGCAAGACCTGCTGCCATGGCTACAGGATTGCCACTTAAGGTGCCTGCTTGGTATACAGGACCGGATGGAGCAACGGCAGACATAATCTCTTTCTTCCCACCGAACACAGCCATCGGCAAACCGCCACCTACGATTTTACCTAAGCATGTCAAATCTGGGATCACATTGTAATATTTTTGAGCCCCTCCAGAACTAGATCGGAATCCGCACATTACTTCATCAAAGATGAGGACTGCGCCGTACTCTGTCGTTACTTTACGCAAAGTTTCCAAGAATCCTTCCACAGGAGGTACGCAGCCCATATTACCTGCTACTGGTTCTACGATGATGGCCGCAATGCTCTTACCGTGGTCTTGGAATAATTGACGAACTGCATCAGAATCATTGTACGGCAATGTAATGGTATCCCCTGCCACACCCGTTGGTACTCCTGGACTGTCAGGTACCCCAAAGGTTGCTAAACCGGAACCAGCTTTCACCAATAAACTATCACTATGACCATGGTAACAGCCGATAAATTTTACAATTTTGTCTCGACCTGTATAGCCACGAGCCAAACGTAACGCACTCATGGTAGATTCCGTACCGGAGTTCACCATGCGCACCATTTCCATAGATGGATAGAAAGCTTGGATTTTCTTCGCCACTTCTGTTTCAAGCAGTGTTGGCGCTCCATAACTAGTACCACGAGGGATGGCTTCCAAAATGGAGGCTACGATTTCAGGATTCGCATGACCTAAAATCATAGGGCCCCAAGACAATACATAGTCAATATACTCATTGCCATCGATATCGTAAATGCGAGATCCGCTGGCAGAACTGATGAAAGGAGGGTTTCCCCCTACACTGCGGTAAGAGCGAACAGGACTGTTCACGCCACCCGGCATATATGTACGAGCCTCAGCAAAGGCTTGTTTTGATTTTTCTAAACTAAACATAATGGCTCCTATATTCCCACACTATTTTTCTTGTAGCCAACGTGCCACATCAAGGGCATGATAAGTAATAATCATCTTCGCCCCTGCTCGTTTCATGGATAGCAATGTTTCTAAAGTAATGCGTTTTTCATCTACAAGACCTGCTGCCGCAGCGGTTTTAATCATGGCATACTCACCGCTAACATTGTACACTGCTAGTGGGCAATCGAAGTTATCACGCACTTCTCGAACGATATCCAAGTAGGATAGAGCTGGCTTAATCATAATGATGTCCGCCCCTTCGATGATATCTTGTTCCACTTCACGCAACGCTTCCAAGCGGTTGGCCTCATCCATTTGGTATCCTTTACGATCCCCAAATCCTGGTGCGGAATGGACCGCATCACGGAATGGTCCATAATAAGCGGATGCATATTTCGCCGCATAACTCATGATGGACACATTGCTAAATCCCTCTGCATCTAAGGCTTCACGGATGGCAGCGATACGTCCGTCCATCATGTCAGATGGCGCTACCATGTGAGCCCCCGCTTTCGCATGGCTCACTGCTACATTGCATAACAATGGCAAGGTTGCATCGTTGAGGACTTCATGATGTTCTACATGACCGCAATGGCCGGTAGATGTGTATTGGCAAAGACATACATCAGAGATCACAATCAAGTCTGGCACTTCCTTACGTATTGCCATAATTGCTTGTTGCACCGGTTGTTCCATATCCCACGCGGAGGAACCATCTTCATCTTTGTAGGTAGGGATGCCGAAAATTTCGACGCCCTTGATACCTAGGTCATAGGCTTCTTTCGCCAATTTCACAGCTTCGTCCACGGACACATGGTATTGTCCTGGCAAGGAAGAAATTTCCTCTTTCACCGCTGTGTCCGGCACGATGAATATTGGATAGATTAAATCTTCTACTTGTAATGTTGTTTCACGAACCAACGCACGCATGGCTGGGTTGATGCGCAATCGTCTTGGTCGATTTCGTAATTCCATAGTGTGCCTCTTTCTATTTGCAATCGTTCAAGATTAAGTCCACCATCGCAGGGATTGTAAAAGTTTCACCAATTAAAGTTGGTTGAATCCCTTCTTCTACGCAGGTTGCTCCTGTGATTGGTCCAATGCAGACAACTTTTGTATTCCCTAACAATCTCACCGCATCGGATCCGAGCATATCCTTTGTATTGGTCACCGTAGAAGAACTTGTGAACGTAATGTAATCTACTTCCCCTGCTCGTAGGGCTTCTTCTAAATATTCTTTGTGGGACGTATCTTGTACAGTTTCATATAAACGCAATACCGTCACATCGCATCCCGCCTGTGAAAGTCCTTTATAAATTACATCGCGCGCTACTTTTGGTTGTACTAACACGAAACGTAAGTTACGTAACTCACGATTTGGCCACACACGACCTTGTTCAGCAGTAATCGTTTCTACCACAGATTCCGCTTGGTAATTTGGTGGCACAATATCAGCACGAATACCACGGTCTAATAAGGACTTCGCCGTAGCACTACCGATAGCACATACTTTCATAGAACCTAAAGCACGACTATCTAAACCACGGTCTAATAAGCCGTCAAAGAAGAATCGTACGCCTTCGGCAGAGGTGAAAATCAATCCATCGTGGGAAGATAAGTTATCATAGATCCCATCCATCTCCGCTGTACGAGGCAAAGCTTGTGTTTTGATGGCAGATGCCTCAATGACATTAGCCCCTAACTCTAGCAAGCGTTCTGATAAGGCACTAGCTTTACTACGAGCTCGTGTGACAACGATTGTTTTACCAAATAACGGTTTATTATCAAACCAACGTAATTGCTCCCGCAAAGATACTACTTCCCCAACGATGACGATGGCTGGTGCTTTCAATTGTGCTTTTTCTACATCTTCTACTACATGTTCCAACGTAGATACCACTGTTTCTTGAATTGGTTTCGTCCCCCAACGGATAACTGCCACTGGAGTTTCCTTAGGACGACCGTATTTAATTAAATTATTAGCAATATTCGGCAGATTAGAGATACCCATCACAAAGGAAATAGTATCCACAGATTTTGCTAAGCCTTCCCAGTTCATGCCAGATTCTGGTTTTGTTGGATCTTCATGACCTGTGACGATAGCAAAGGAAGTAGCCATAGCCCGTTGTGTCACAGGAATTCCTGCGTAGGCTGGCGCCGAAATACCGGAAGTGATACCTGGTACAAATTCAAACGGCACACCTGCCTCTACCAAAGCCAATGCTTCTTCACCACCGCGACCAAAGACTAGAGGGTCTCCACCTTTAAGACGAGCCACCACTTTACCCTCTAATCCACACTTTACAAGAAGTTCGTTGATTTCCCATTGGTGCATCGTATGATTGTTGCTTTTTTTACCTGCATAAATAATCTCTGCTCCTTCTTTGGCATAGGACAAGAAATGAGCATCCGCTAAGTAATCATAGACGATAACATCTGCTTTTTCAATACATTCCTTACCTTTCAGAGTGATTAACTTATGATCGCCCGGTCCGGCACCAATTAAATATACAATGCCTGTCATTTCAATACTCCTCTTTCTACTAAATCGTCAATGATAGCTTTGCCCCCTTCTTCATAGAGAGCTTTCGCCAAATTACGACCTAACATATCTGCTTTTTCTTTCGGTCCTGACAATTCACCTTCAAAACAATTTTTTCCATCTAAAGAAGCAATGATAGCTTTCAACGTCAATTGTCCCTTATAAATCGTTCCATGTACACCCATCGGCACTTGGCAACCACCCTCTAATTGGCGAAGAAAACTGCGCTCTCCGCGAGTAGCCCACATAGTATTTTCATCGTGTAATACAGATAACATGTCTAGTATTTCTGCATCGTCCTTGCGACATTCAATACCCAATGCCCCTTGACCTACAGCAGGAATCATTTCATCGCTGGTGAAAGTCTGCGTAATAACAGATTCTAAACCCAAACGTTTTAAACCAGCCTCTGCTAATACAATGGCATCAAAGTTTTCTGTGTCTAATTTATTCAAGCGTGTTTGTACATTGCCTCGAAGTACAGAAATCTGTAAATCAGGGCGTTGGTTCAATAATTGTGCTTGACGGCGTAAACTGCTAGTCCCTACCTTAGCTCCTTGTGGCAACTGATCCAACGTTTTATACTTCGGAGATACTAACGCATCACATGGTGTTTCACGCTCTGTGATAGCACCTAGCACTAAATCTTCTGGTAATTCCGTTGGCATATCTTTCAAGCTATGCACGGCTAAATCAATGCTACCATCCCGCATAGAGGCTTCTAATTCTTCTGTAAATAAACCTTTTCCACCAATTTCAGCCAATGGTTTTTCTAAAATACGATCACCTTTTGTGCTGTGATGAACTAATTCCACCTTACATGAAGGGTAATGTTTGCGCAATATATCGGCTACATAATTAGCTTGCCATAAAGCAAGAGCACTGCTACGGGTGCCTATACGAATAATGTCTCTCATAGTGCATCGTCCTCCACTTCTAGAGCAAACATATCTTGGAATAATTTCCAATAGTCCCGTTCTTTTTCTTTACCCGCTACTTCACCAAAATGAATCATTGGATCCCGCAATAATTTACGCACCAACATCCGTGACATATTGTTAATAATTTTTCGTTCTCGCTCTGACGCATCTGGTAATTTTGCCATCGCTCGATGCACTTCGCGTTTACGAATTGCTTCTGCTTTTTCACTGAGTAAAACCATAATTGGACGGACTGATAAATATCGTAATTTTTCTTCAATCTCTTGTAAAGCTTCTTCTAACATAGGCTCTGCCTTACGAGCTTCCTCTTCTCGTTGATGCTTATTCGCCTCCACTACACTTTCCAACGCATCAATGTTAAACAAATACACCCCTGGAATATCTGTTACATCTGGGTTGATGTCACGAGGCACAGCAATATCAATCATGACAATTGGTTTATTACCTCTATCTTCCATGATTTCTTCCGCCTCTTCCCGTTCAATCACGTAATGAGGAGCCCCTGTAGAAGTAATAATAATATCTGCTGTTTTTGCTTCTTCCACAAAATGGCTAAAGGCTACTGCTTTACCATTAAATTGCTTAGCCAATTCTTCCGCTGTTTTAAGCGTCCGATTGGACACAAACATACTTTTTACACCTTTAGCTTGCAAATGACGAGCTGTCAATTCACTCATTTGACCCGCGCCTAAAATAAGAACCTTCGCCTCATTGATAGGGATATCTAAGCTATCTTCTGCTAAGTTCACCGCTGTATAACTTACAGAAACCGGCGTATTCGCAATGCCTGTCAAGGTCCGTACACGTTTGCCCACAGCGATAGCTTTTTGGAAAATAATATTAAATACTGAAGCTGTTAACCCCTTGCTATAGGAAGAGATATAGGCCATCTTTAATTGACTTAAAATTTGACCTTCTCCCAAAACAAGAGAATCCAAACTAGCTGCTACTCTAAATAAATGGGAAATACAATCTTTCCCCTCATGAAGAAAGAACCATTTCTCATTTACGTTTACACTTTTTTCACCTTTTAAATGCAGTAGTAAACGTATCATATATTCTTTTATATTCTCTACATCATCAAGGACGACATAGAGTTCAGTACGATTGCACGTCGATAAGAGGACGCATTCCTCGACCTCTTCATGAGCATAGATATGATCCATAGCATAATCCAAATCTTCTTTAGAAAAAGAAAACTTTTCACGCACTTCTACAGGAGCACTTCTATGATTCAGTCCTAATACAATTAATTGCATGTACAATATTCTCCTTCACTGAGTCTCCTTGACCCTCTAATATCTGTATAAACTCTGATTCTCCTAAATAGGTACGCCAAAACTCCTCTCGTTCTTTTGGAGTGCCTAATCTATGTTGCAATTCTTTTCTCCATAGACGAATCTGAGGTAACCAATCGGCTAATATGCCATATCGTTTTTCTATATCCTGTCTGAGCAAACGACTCACTCGAGGGCTCACTTGATTAGTAAATATGGAAATTTCTAAATCACCAATCTCTGTAGCACTACCGAACACCCAATTGGAGTCATCCTTTACATCTGCCCTATTAATGAAAGCCTGTATTTTTTGAGCATCTTCCATGACTTGCACATTCACAACCGGATGATCTGTGGCAATTATAACAAACTGTTGACCTACCATATATTCTGAGCTATAAGGCTTCGCTATCCACTGCAACTTACCTCCTTCTTGGTATGTTGCAATATCTGATAATACATCAGGACTGACCACCAAAATCTGGGCCTCTTCATCTATTAACTTTTTAATTCGTCGCAGTGCCACTTGTCCACCGCCAACCACAAGACAAGGTCTGTCTTTCAGTGAAAGTCCAACAGTAATCATCCTACTACCTTTATATATCTCTTAACAATGGCAAAAACGGCTTGAATAATCAAGCCGAAATTCACCTTATGCTTCTGTTTCTGTCTGTACAGGTGTAATTTCCTGTAAAGCAATACCATCTAATAATTGTAGTTGCGCTGTTAAAATTGATTCTACTTTTGCACGGAATACGGCCATTTCATTCGCAATGGTAGCATATTTAGCTTCTGCTTCTCGCAACGCACGATTCGCATCTTCTAAGATTAATTTACGTTGTTGCTCCGTATTTTGTAGAATTAAATCAGCTTCTTTACGAGCTGCCTCTTTTACGTTTTCACCAGTTTCTTGAGCCAATACCAATGTATTGCGCATAGTTTCTTCCGTTGATTCGTATTGATTCAAACGTTTTTCCATTTGCTCTACTTTATCAGTCATTTCGCGATTTTCGCGATACAAGATTTCATAGGCTTGTACCACTTCATTCAAGAACTCGTTTACTTCATCGCAGTCAAAACCACGAATACTTTTTCCAAACTCTTTATTATGAATATCCATTGGTGTTAACATAGGATCAGCCTCCTTACATAAATCGTTTTAGATGTACTCCAATACGTCCTTTTTTAGATGTACCCGTAATACTTTCTATTTGCATACGACCTCTGCCACGAAGGGAGATAACATCTCCTTCTTTCACTTCTTGCGCTGGCCCTTTCGCAGGTTGCCAATTTACTTGTACTAATCCTGCCTTGATAGCCTCCACAACTTTTGTACGAGATGTACTAAAACCAGAAGAGGCGATGGAATCCAAGCGCATGGAAGCTACAGTCGTTCGTACTTCTTTTATTTTTTCTTCTTTCGGTTGTAATTCACTCAATTCCATCCGTGATACTGTCACCGTAACCATAGCAATTTTTGTAAAATTTTGAATCACAAAATCTGCTATCGTTGCATCAACAATCACTTGAGCACCGCCACTAGTGACGATAATATCCCCAAAATGAGTGCGATCAATACCAAGCCCCATTAAAGAGCCCAATACGTCACGATGCGTCAACAGTCGGAATCGTGAATCCCAGGATACTTTCAATACCGCAATTTGTAAATCTACCGTACCTTGAAAGTGAGGATCCACAAAGGCCACTCGAAGGCGCTCTGCCCCTTCATAGCCACCACTGGAAATGATGTCAATACCGCCGAAATTCGCTTTTACTGCATCGGCAATGACAAGGCCCGCAGGGGACATAAAATCTGTCACACGATACGGCCTGCCTGCTTGTACTTGCTCCGCTAGATCGATCATACGTCTAGCTTCTTCGCCATTACCAGATGCCTCAAAATATCGAATTAACTTTTCTTTATCTTTCACGTTGTTTTCCTATTTCATTTGACCGCTCATAACAAGCGAGGACACCTTCCATAATAGAGGACCGTAATCCTTCTTTTTCCATGGCTGCAATACCTGCTATAGTAGTCCCCCCTGGAGAGGTCACTTGATCTCGCAGTACACTGGGATGAGAGCCTGTTTCCAATGCAATTAAGCCTGATCCATACATCGTTTGTACCGCTGCTTGTAACGCCAACGGCCTAGTAAGTCCAATCCGAACCCCTGCATTTGCCATAGCATCTAAAATAGTATACATATAGCCTGGACCCGCCCCTGCTAATGCACCAATACGGTCCAAATCAGCTTCTGAGCATACGACAGCTTCACCTAATGCTTCAAAAATACGCAAGGCTTGCTCCCGTTCACCTGGAGTTACCTCATCACTACTTGCAATGGCTGTAAAACCAGCTTTCACTAGGATTGGTGTATTCGGCATAGCGCGCAACCAATGCCCATGGGATGCAAAGGAGTGCAATGTATCCAATGTAATGCCTGCAGCAATGGAAATACATATTGTTCTCGGCTCAATCAGTGGGCCTACCTCTTGCATAAGAGATGGTAATACTTGAGGTTTTACGCCAAATACGATGGTTCTATACTCATCAAATGCAGGTATGGCATCACAATCTGTAAAGGCAGTCACACCGAGCGTGCGTTCTAACTCCGCCGCTTGTTCACTGCGACGCACCAATACATCTACTTCCTCAGGTCCCCAAACACCTTGCTCCAAAGCCTCTTGTAAAATTGCACCACCCATCGATCCTACACCAATTAGTAGTATTTTTTGCATGGCTATCTCCTAATACTTAGGCTTGTGGCTCTTTCCAAGCTAATTTATCAGATATTTCTGTATATTCTTTATCTGTATAATCTACTGTTACATTCACTGGTACGCAGATAAAAATATCTTTACCAATTTTTTCTAATTTTCCATCTAAAGCAAATGTAGCGCCACTAACAAAGTCCACAATACGAGCCGCTTCATGAGGGTCTGTATTTTCAAAATTAATCACTACTGGACGCATATCGCGTAATTGATTTGCAATGTTTTCAGAGTCTTCGAATGCTTTTGGCTCTACGATGACCACTTTCATACCACTAGAACGTTGTGCCACTGTGTTATATCCTCCTGTTTTTGGATGTGCTGCTGATGCTACAGGTCCATTACCACCTGCCACTGGTGCTGTTACCACTGGCTGTTGAGATTCTTCTTCATATACATCTTCTGGATAATCTTCATATTCGTACCCATCATCTTGATTACCGCCAAAAAAGTTTTTTACAGAATTCCAGCTGTCTTTCAGTGCCATCGTCATTTCCTCCATTACTTATCATAGTGGCGCTCTCCAAATATTGCGGTTCCCACACGAACAATATTTGCACCCTCTTCAATTGCTACTTCAAAATCATGGGTCATCCCCATAGATATATATTCAATCTGCCCTTCATCGAAATGAAGTTTCATGTCTTCAAATAAAGCATGTGCCACTCTAAAGATAGGCCTCGCCTCTTCTGGATCATCAAAAAATGGTGCCATACACATAAGCCCTTTTACCCGTACATTAGGTAATGTTTTGGCATATTCGCGTATAGTTGGAAATGTTTCCACATCCATACCAGACTTGCTCTCTTCTCGTGCCACATTAACTTGTAGTAATACTTCTTGTATCAAGCCTTCTCTAGCAGCAATGCGCTGGATTTCATCCAGCAACTTAACATTATGAACCGAATGAATCAACGCAAATTTACCCACCGCATTGCGCACTTTATTGTTTTGCAATTGCCCAATCAAATGCCATTGTAGCTCCGGTCCCTGGTAGAGTTCCATTTTTTCTTTTGCTTCTTGTACTCGATTCTCACCCACGGTTCTTACCCCTAGCTGAGCTACCTCTTGCACCGCCTCTACAGGATGATTCTTCGTCACCGCCACTAGCGTGACAGAATCTGTTCTTCCCACTCGTGCTTTCGCCGCTTCGATACGTTTTTGCACTTCATGTAATGCTGTTGCTATCATATATGTCAGTCCTCTTTCGTCGTTACATTCCACTCTGAAAGGTCTTCATAAAAAAAATAATACTTTATCTTTCTTATTATAAACGAAAGAATAAGAAAAGTACATAGAAAAAGCATGATTTCAAGCCTAGTTCTCTGTATTTTCTTATTCTTAGTTATCTAATTTATATATTTGTTAAGTATTTCACGCATGGATGAAAGGATATTCTCCCCTATTATGTACCATCATCCTATGTGAGTTTACGGGTGTCCTATGGAAGCTTCCCTCCTTAAGAGAAACAAGTCTAAGACATCTATGTTCTAGACTTGCTATCGTAGGACAGCAAACATAGCCATTCGACCCGTCCGTCCTTGATCTCGCCGGTACGAGTAACATCCATCAGTGATCATCGTGTCCGTTGATGATACCGCCACTTGCTTTAATGGTACACCCTTCTGCACCACACAGGCTGCAATGTATCCTTTCAAATCTACATGCGGTGTAGGTGTTGGCTGCCCCACTCGTTGGATATAACGCACCACCTGGTCTACCTGTGAAAGTTCTAAGGCATGCATGTCCTGTCGAAATTGTTCACCGATCTCTTCACTTACCTCAAAGGAATCTCCTCCAATGGAAGGTCCGACGAAGAGATAACAATCGGAAGGCAATGTTCCGTACGCATCGTGCATACTATCCATCGTGCGTTCCACAATGTGAGCGATGGCTCCACGCCACCCTGCATGAACAACCGCCACTGCATGATGCACCGCATCATAGATGAGCACAGGCACACAGTCCGCCACAAGCAACAAAAGAGGAACATTTACCAGGTTCGTATGAATCGCATCGCTGTCCGGGATACTGTCATCCCAGCTAAAAACGCCTCGACCAACAAGCTCTTGTGTCACCCTTGTCACGCCTATACCATGCACTTGCTCTCCGCAAGTCAAATGATGGGGATCCACCCCTAACACTTGCGCTAAGCGTTTACGATTCTCCCTCACCGCTTCCGGGTCATCCCCAACATGCAGCCCCATGTTGAAACTATCAAAGGCACCTTCACTGACACCACCATAACGGTGGGTGACACCGTGAGTGAGAGGGAACTGATCTAGCAGTGGAGTGTATTCGTAGGTGATACTTGTGGAGTTATCTTTGGAAAATAGTTCCTGATGAAGAGAGGAGGAAGTTTGGAATCGTTGCGTTTTGTTCATGTTGTGCCTCCTTTGAGGTTAGTCGAATGATTCACATAGATATTATTTTTATAGATTTACTAGTTATACCTTATGAATTTTAGACGTTGTAATTCATATATATTAAAAGGATATTGTACTTTCTTGCTTCATTATTGTTAGATATAAAGCGTAAAAGTACACCGTAAAGCAATAACTATAATACTATAATTTTAGTAACTTTTTCTCCATCATTAATGAATCTAATGCCATATACATAATCTGACTGCCAAATAAATACACCATAAAACCAAGTATTATCATCATAAATACGTACTGGTCTACCATATGCCTCATACACTTTTTCTAACGAATCTCCTACCGCAATGCCTCGATATGTTGCAGCATCACGATTAGTAACTTCAATGATTCCAGCCCTTTCAATTTGCCCATAAATACTGCTATACTTTATACCACCATATCGCATAAAGGCTCTTTGCTCTCCATCTCGTCTATACTCATGATGAACCTCTTCTGTGGGAGCCCCTAAAATTCGACGAATCTCCTCATAGGTAGCATTAGGGTATACCCCAGCTATAGTACGTTCTGCTCCACCTAAATGATATCCAACTTCTTGCCCTGATGGATAGCGATTGGGATACTCAGATTGTTGTGGCAAACGAATTGTACTAGAAGATGTGCTAGTTGTCCCATTAGTACTGCTTTGTTGTCCCGCTTCATTCCAAGACTTTTCAATCTTTTTCCATGTTTTAGATAACCAACTCGCTTCTACATGCGTTGGTGTGAAGATGGTAGCACTGAATAGTGCTAGTAAAATAGATGTAGTTAATTTTTTCATAAAAGTACCTATAAATATAATCTAATTTCATTTCTTATTTTTAATACTATTTTTATACACTAAATTTATTTGCATCTAATACCTCTAGCATTTTTAAGGCTATTGCATTAATGACTGGTACTGCAACAGAATTCCCAAACTGTTTATAGGCTTGTGTATCACTAACAGGTATAATAAACTCTTCCGGAAATCCTTGTAATCTACTCGCTTCTCTTGGAGTTATCTTTCTTGGGTTCTTTCCGGCTTGACGTATTAATATTTCACTGCCATCTTTATAATATCTGGCAGAAATAGTATTAGTATAAGGGCTTTCTGAATCAAACAACGAATATCCAAAGCCTTTTCCTTTTTTCTTATTTTCAATTTTTCTTCGTTGATGTCCTTCCCACAATGCATCAGAAATTGTATACTTTTCAGATACATTTTGCTCTAAAATATCACCCACACTTACTTTTGTTTTGGGTGGAGTTGGAAATTCAAATGTAGCATAATTAGAAATACTATTTTTATCAAAACCTACTATATAAATCCTTTCTCGATTTTGGGGAACGCCAAAGTCTTTTGCTTTAAAAACATTATCATATACAGCATACCCAAGATTTTCTAAGGTTGTTTTTATAACACTAAAAGTTTTACCTTTGTCATGACTTTTTAGGTTTTTTACATTTTCTAAGAGAAATGCTTTTGGTCTTTTTGCCTTTATAATTCGTTCTATTTCAAAAAATAATGTACCTCTAGTATCTTCAAATCCTAGCTTTTTACCTGCCTGACTGAATGCTTGACATGGAAACCCTCCTACTAAAATATCATGATTTGGAATATCTGACTCATTAATTAGTGTAATATCCCCTGAAGGTTCTTCCCCATAGTTAGCCTTATATGTTTTCGCAGCAAATTTATCAATTTCACTACTAAAAACAACCTTAGTTTTACCTGTCAATTGAAAACCCAATCTTGTACCACCAATGCCTGCAAATAAATCTATCATTGTATAGTCCGCATCAGGCATATTTCCAAATGGTACATCTTCTGGAAACAATAAAATTTGGTTTAACTCTAGCTTTGAAGGTCTACCAATACCACTTTCCCATCGTCTAATAGTTCTATCTCCATGTTTAGCTAAACCGACAGCATCCGCTAATTCTTTTTGCGTCATATTTAACCGTATTCTTTTTTCTTTTATTAAGGTACCAATGCATTGGCATTTCTCTTCATTATTTTGTATACTTGTAATCAAAGGACTTTACCTCTTTCTTATGTGTGAATAATAGGACTTTATGTCCTTTACTTGACACAATTATAACAAGTCTATTTACGTTTGGAAAGGAGAAACTATGGATTTAAAATCATATGTAAATTTTATAAAAACAAGCCGTGCTGAATACTTTTCAGATATTAAACCATATGATCTTATCTACAAACAATTTATTATGCTTGGATTAGATAAAAAAAGCCCTAAATATTTTTATGAACATGCTAGCATTATAATGAAATCACTTCGTGACATATCATGGAAGGAATTTCAAAAAAAAGAAACGCATTTCACCTCGGAAATGCTAGCTTCCCTATATGAAAATAAAGATATAGATACTATGGGCAGCAAAGAGGCTATCAACTGGTTTACCAGTGAGTTCCCATCTCATATCTACAGCTTAAACCTTTCTAATACTCAAAGTAGACGTAGTCGTGCCGGTAAAGAGTTTGAAGCTATCATTGAACTTATTTTGATTGGTGCAAACATTCCATTAGATAGCCAAGGCAGTATCGGAACAAGATATTTTACAGAAAAAGGTCTTGGTAAACTAGTTGATATTGTATCACCTGGATCTACTGAGTATACAGTTAATAAACGTGATACTGTTTTAATTAGTGCAAAAACAACGTTACGCGAACGTTGGCAAGAAGTCCCTGAAGAAATGGCTCGCACTGGTGCAAGAGAAATGTTTTTGGTAACACTTGATGAGTCTATCAGTCAAGATGTGATAGAAACATTAAACGACAACAATATACAATTAGTAACTACTAAGTCCATCAAAGAAATTTATTATCCTAATAACCATAGTGTAATTACCTTAGAAAAATTGCTATTAATTTTAAAAGAAACTGCTGATAAATGGGATAACTTTTCTTTTCCACCGGACAAAGAACTTGAGCGAAAATCAAACATAGAAAAACAAATTCAAAAGCATCTCAATCATCCTTTTATAATTAAGTATTATAAGCAACTTCTTTAAAACAACCATTCTACATAGCAAAAAAGCGAACCCCCTCTCATGGTTCGCTTTTTCTCATTGATGTTGTGGTTTAGCTATTCTCCGCCAATTCTCTGCCTTTTTCTGTGACTTTCAATATGATTTTTTCAGGTGATAAGCAGTCCAAGAGGTAGGTACCGCCAAGGACGTTCAGATATTTACTAAGTTCACTCACGAGTTCTCTTGTAATTTGAATACCTTCTTTGCGAAGATCTAATAAGGCATCCAAGAAAGCATGAACGATGCGCGGGTTGTTGGATGTATTGCGCTCTAATATATCGGTGATAAAGCTAGCTTGTTCGCACACTAGCTTCGTTAACTCAAAAGGGTCAGATCGTTGTCCGTCATAGGTCAATCGTCCAATCCACCATAGCCGAGCCACCCCTTGTCGAGTCAGCGATACACGTGGACCCATGCCAAAGAAGAAATGATTCCGTATGGTATCTACCGATGATCGTTCATCAATGTTCCAGCGATATTTAATATATCGCCAAAAATGACCGAGCCCTAAGCCAGCCCATAGCCGTTCGTCTGACGCTTGAGAATCTGTTAAAAATTGTAAATTACTATATACAATTTCCACATTTTTTGCTTCTGTAGCAAAGGGGTTCTCCTCGTCCATGATGACTTCAAAGTCTGGAATGTCCTCATAGGAGGTCGGTAAAAATAGCATCCCTTCTAGCTTTTCCACTAACCAGCTAGCATCATCCGCATCAAATCGTGGTTTCCAAATTTCTAAATTACTCTTAATAATATCAATGCTATCTTGAGAGATTAGTTCTAATTTCATAGTTCATCGTCTCCTATCGAATCCAATCCGTACACAAGAGTACTGAACGCCCCTGAAATAGGGTTATGTAGCATTTTTTGGGCTAACTCCATCATAGAATATTCCTCAAAAGTATCACTTTCCAATAGACAATCAAAACTTCGTTTCAACACACTGCGAATGGTGCGATACCAAATTTTATCATCATAGTCCATCCGTTCTTCCACGCGCATTTGTTTTAATTCCGATAGCACATAGATAAGGGCTGGAATAATTGTCATAGAGTGCAATACATTACGCATAGACACATTACCAAAGATGGCTTTATAACTCATATAATCATGGACTGGCAATTTAATGATGATTTTTTGCTGCTCGTAATCCACCACCATATGTTGGTAACTTTCATCAGGATGTTTCGTAATGGTAAAAATAGATGGCGTATTGGATAAATCATCTACCACCTTCTCAATATCTGTATCAAAGGTATCCCCTACGGCAAGGATACACCCTTCCTCAATTTCAAAGGATTGCCCTACATAATCTTCGTGAAAGTTCGACGATGTATAGTTCGGAATGTCTTCTTTCGCCACAATGAAAGTACAGATTTCCAAGCGCCCATTGATTTCCTTATCTAGCAATAAACATTGCAAGGACCGTTCTCTCGACTCGTACACACGGCGAAAGCCCGTTTGAGCGCACTCAAAGTGATAGGCATAGACAGCGCGCCCTTCAAAGATGAGCGCATCCAAAGCGGAGCAAGATAAATTCGCCTCTAAGGTAACTTTCACATCGTATCCATCATTGGAGAGCTGTATATCTACTTGAAAAGAACTGTCCACATAATCATCGGAATAGTTTGCTAAAACCGGATACGGATACAGCTTTTGTCTTATTTCCATAGGCCACTACCTCCATCGAACAGAAGTCTTTATAATCTATGCGAACCGTAATCCGCAACGGTGTATCTTTCACAAAGGTCAATCCACGAATACGGTTCCCCTCCATATAGCAATGAGGATGTCCCGTACAGTCCACCTCTAATAGGTTCGCCCGATAATGGCTACTTTCTGCCACCATGAACACATCCATCATGCCATTTTGAGCATGTACTGAGGGAACAAACACAATCTGGTAGATTCCCTCTTTGCGGTTTAAACAGATAATTCTGGACCGTTTGAAGGGAATCACAGAAATGCGCTTTTGCGCCGTCATTTGTCGATCTCCTGCACGAGTAGGTCCCACTGTTCGCTGTCTCCGTTGTCGTGTAATCCGCTTTTGACCGAGACCACCTTCCAATTGTTGTGTCTTAGCCTCTTTATGCGCTTCGTAGTCTTCAAATAAAGGATCGTCCCCTTTTTTTCGACTCTTTGTAACCAGTGGTTTTTGTTTATTCACCTCAATATGGCGAATCCGATCCGACACATGATCTACCTGGTGTTTCTCTTCTCCTCCCTGCTCAAGGGCTGGCAATAGTTCCCCCACCGCAGGATCTAAACTATCTTGTACATCTTCACTTTGCAGGTTTTTCAACTGTTCTTTAATAAACTTTGTGAAAGAAGACAGTAGCTTCCGTGCCTCTTCTGGTCGGTCTGCCCGTTCCACTTCCCATTCCATATGTTGTGGGTTTTCTAAATTGCGCAAATATCCATTAAGTTCTTGCCCCTTAATGTATACGGTGCCCCCAAAAGGAATGACCCCGTTGATGCGATCTTTATCTAGGATTTTCATACCTGTTTCACGAATCATCGCCACGCGACGGCATGTTTGTAGATCTTCACTAATTAGTAAGCGTAATTGCAATTCTCCTCGCATGCCTGGCTTGTCCACCGCCATCGTAAAGGTAGGACATGTCTCTTCTTCACCGGTCAACACTCGATAATACACGTCGGCATAACCTTTTCTAAGATCTGGGCGTTCAATTTTTCGTTCTGTATAGCGCTCGATGAGTTGTGGTAATGTCTCTTTCGAAATCTCTTGATGACCTACTTTCACCACCAATGTACCTGACAAAATCGCATATAGGAATCCATCAAGGATAGCACCAATCATATCCTCTTCCCAATGGGCAAAACTGTGAAAACCCACCACAAAGACATCTGTTCCATAGCAATCCGCAGGACGTGTAAAGTCTGGATCTAAGGAATAGGATTCCCAAATCGGCGTATTCTTATCCTGTCCATAAAAGCCTATACCTTGCGTAATCTCCCCATCCTCTTGTACAAAGGAAGTCAGACGAGACACTCCTTGGTAGGCAGAGATTCCATCCTTTGCTACCGTACTATAGAGGACTGTACGTAGTCTGGAACACGCATAGGGCGCAAACTTACCAATCCCAAAGGAGCCTCCTTTGGTTCCACTTTTATCAGAGGCACCAGAAGATTTAATCAAATTGCACCAAGGTGAATTATAGGTATCCTTAGCGCCCGTCAACCCCGTTGTATGGAAATCGCTAATTCGCAAACAGGTGACCATCATTTCATGAGTGGCATCTATGGCTGTTCTGTAAAACTTGCGAGCCTTATCAGATTGCTGGATAGACCAAAATTGATATCCCCTCTGAAAGGCATCCTGTAAAGAATCGTTACCTGGTATATCATTAGTGGGAATCGAAAAAGCATTAAACTCAACTCGTACTGGTTCTTTGCTACCATCACTAGCATCTAATGAGTTTTGACAAATTTCTCGCGCTAATGAAGTAATAGGAGACCCGTTAAAGGTCTCCACTCCAGAATCTGCTATGCCATAAATTTGTCCATTGTCGTTGGATGGAAAGCGCCAATCTCTTCTATCTGCTTGTGTTGTCATTGTCTTACCACCATTCATTAATATATGTATTTTGTCTTGGGTAGGCCCGATTTAACACTTCTAATATATCATCTGGTCCTTCTAGTGTTTCTTCAAAGGCAAGTTCTGTCGCACTCATGCGTCCCATCAGTAGTAAGCTCAAGGCCCCTACGGAGAACACTAATTTTGCATTGATGTCCACATGTTCTTTATGTTTCACCACTTGCGCTTTGCCTTCTTTATAGGATACCACATAGGTACCATGATTCCACTCACATAATGGGTCTTTCACACCGAATTGGATGGCTCCTTCTAACGCCACCGGTACAGGAATGCTTTCCATAGCAAGTTTCACATCTACGATACGGCTCATCATGAATGGCATCGTACTGTGTCCTGTTTTTCCATTTGTGTGAAAGATATAGCCTTGGTCAATCATGCCTTCGTTCCAACGTACGCTTTCACCTTGGGAGCGATGGTTGTACAAGAAGTTCAGCAATGCTTTTTGAGCACGGCGAGTTGTATACACAAACTCGCTCACCCCGATCTCAGGTTCTCCTAAGCGATAGAAGCAATAACCTTCTAATTGTCCCGAATCATTTTTTACATATCCCACTTGCACGCCTTCTGCAAAAATAGATTCCAACAAACGAACCCATTCTTTTTCTTTTCGTACTGCATAGCCGGACAATGGTTTTGTATACGTTTCATAGACGCCTGCTAAACGTTTCCATTCTCGTGGAGATCGCAACATACCAAAGGATAACGTTTTATCTAATTTCTTTAACAGTGGCGCTAACTCATCTAGTTTCATGGTTTGTACCCATTGATGGGCATACAAATCCCAGCCATAGTTTTGATAAAACCCTGCAGAAGATGGCATTAAAATGGTTAATCCTTGTCCACGCTCTTTCAATTCCCCTAAGGCGGCTTTCAATAATTTTTTACCCACCCCGCTACGTCGTACAATCGGGTCTGTGGCAACCCCTACCATGTAAGACATAGGTAGGTCCACACCGCGAACACGAATGGTATTTTGTCGTAAATGAACGGTACTCACCAAATAACTACGATCGATGCCGACCATCGTATTATCTGGTTCATAAGCCGTATCAAAATAGTATTTAAAAAATGGATGATCTTCTGGTTCAAAACAATAGGCCCACAAGCGTTTTACTTCTTTTGTGTCTGATTCTTTGGCAATTCTAAATTTCAAAATAATCCCTCTTCCATCGCTATGGTACATAGAAAACAGTTCGTATACTTTATTCTATTATTATATAAAAAAATAAGGGCCTACTGCTAGACCCTTTATACACTTCTTTTCTGAAAGTTTGCAAACACAGAAAAAGAGCCAGCTTAGCTGACTCTTTCAAGCATGCATCCGCGAACGCATACCCCAATTAATTGTTATATTACAATACCTCACCAAAGGATGCAATGATAATTCATAAATTATATATACAACAATACTCCATCTATAAACAATTTAGCGCCATACCCGAATAGGATCAACCCACAAATCCGGTTAATCCATACCAGTTGCGAAATCTTGATGCGCTTTGATAGTTTGTGAATGATCGTCGATAACGCTCCAAACCAAGCAAAGGCAGACACGATGTATCCCAACAAGAAATAGAGTGATGCTTCTTCTGGAATGCTGGCTTTCACAGCACCGAACATCATGGTCACGTCGATAAGTGCCTGTGGGTTCAGCCATGCCACCGCAAAGGCCGTGGTCACAATGTTCCAGATGGTCACATTCGTATCCACATGGGACACATTCGGTTCCGAATTAAAGACGGTATACCCCATGTAAAAGATAACCGCCCCGCCTAGCAATAAAATGATGCCTTTCAAAACTGGCCATATGTCAAAGATGGCACCAATACCATAAAAGGCTGAAACGCTCAAGGTGATATCGAAAAACGCCACGATTAAAATCGTTGTAATAATACGTGACACCTTTTGTACCAATGCTGTATTAATAATAAATAGATTCTGCATTCCTATGGGCGCCAACACGGCAAAACCGATGAGTAATCCTTCCCAAAAATAGGTCATGGATGACTATCCTCACAAGCGCCTTGTTTCATGCAACGAGCATCATATTTTTCAGCAAAATGATCTGGGTTGTACGACTCTTTCGCCATGCGAAGACCAGGCAAGCCCATATCTTCTTCACGGTTGATAAACTTTGTATCTGCAAACTCATGACGAATGAATTCATTATTGATAGCTTGGTACAAACCACGGATAGTTGGGTTTGCTTTTTCAATATGAATGAGCGCCATATGCTCATTCAACATTTCGCCAATGGTGAAAGCTTCTACTCGTCCGAACAATTTAATGCAACCACCTACCAGGCCCAATGCATCCCAATGATCGAACAGCAAATTGATAGCAGTTAGTTCATCTTCAATGCCCTCTTCATGATGTGTCTCCACCCATTGTGCTGCCGCTTCACGGCAAAGAGGAATCGTATTTTCATCAATTGGCATATATTCATAGTTAGAATATTGCATACGGAATTGATTCAAATGATTTTTCTTTTGGCGCAACTTTTTACCTGCTAAGGTAATCATATCTTCTGTACGGTAAATATATTCAAAGTTGTCACGGTCTGGTGTAAATTCATAGCAGTCTGGACACAGCTTTTGCATCCGTTCCATCATGATTGGGTTTACACCTTTTAACAAGAATGGAATCTGATTTTCCTTGAACCACTCTTTCGCCATTTGTAATCCATCTACAAACTTGGCATCTTTTCCCGCGAACGGTGGTAACATAAATGGAGATTCTGTCACTCCACCACCTTTAATAAATAACACGCCTTCTTCTTCTGCCCAAGTAATGCCATAAATATCTTGCCACATAAACAATGTAGTAAAACTATTATCTGACGCTTCATAATGATGCTCTGAGAAATACGCATCAATACGGGGCTTATCTTCTAAGGTAAAACGCTTGAAGTCTAAAATAGGACTCGCCTCCTAATACACTGATTTTATGATATAACATTACTATTATATGCTATTCATCGATAAAATTCAATGCAAGAAAAAGCGCCATTGTAGGAGTGGTCTTTCTTGCTATCCCATTACTGCGTAAACTCCACAAACGTAGAAACGAGCAATCTATTCATATTATGAATTATACATCTGTCACGTTCTATTCTGTTAAATTATAGAAATACAAGAAGAGCACGACATGTTCCGGAGCAAACCTAACCACTGTATCAGTTTGCGGAGGAATGTGTCGTGCTCTTCCATTATGCTAAATACATGCTATTGAACGTAACAAACTACAATCAAAAGGGATTGCTCGTTTTCTTTGCTTAGCTAACAAAGATGCTAGCAAGAAAGCCGCTACTAAAACAAGCTTTCGTCTTCTTTTAACTCTTCTCCAGAGATCACCGCTACAGAAGCAATTTTATCTCCTTCGTCTAAGTTTTGTGTTTTCACGCCAGAAATAGCTTTACTTTTCTTCACAGCAATATCATTCACATCAAAGCGAATGATCTTACCTTGTTCAGAAATGAGCATCATTTCATCATTGTCATTTACGATTTCTACGGCCACCACTTCACCAGTTTTGTCGGTGATTTTAAAGTTCTTCGTTCCTTTGCCACCACGTTTTTGCACTGTGTAGGAGCTTTCTACATTGCGTTTGCCATAGCCTTCTTCACTGATAGTAAAGACTTGGCATTCTTCACCAGTACCGTGAATGATGCTAGCACCTACGACTTCATCGCCAGCGTTAAGGTTGATGCCTTTCACACCACGAGCAGCACGCTTCATTAAACGTACATCTGCTTCATGGAAACGAATGGCCATACCTTTTTTCGTACCTAGCAATACATCTTGGTTGCCATAGGTCAAGCCTACAGAGATCAACTGATCCCCTTCGTCCAATGCCACTGCATTCAAGCCACCACGGCGAATATTGCGGTACTCATCGATAGATGTACGTTTCACCACGCCCTGTTTGGTAACCATGAACAAGTTTACATCGCTAGAAATACGTTCTAAGTCGATCATGTTCGTCACCGTTTCTCCTACATTAAGAGGCAATACGTTGATGATAGCTGTACCACGAGAGTTACGGCTAGATGCTTCTGGCACTTCGTAAGCTTTCAAGCGGTATGCACGACCTGTGGATGTGAAGAATAATAGTGTATTATGCGTGCGTACATGCATAATTTGTGCCACATAATCGTCTTCTTTCGTTTTCATACCCACAACGCCTACTCCGCCTTTATGTTGATTACGGTATACATTGGCATTCATGCGTTTGATATAACCTTGACGAGTTAAAGTGATGACCATTTCTTCGTCAGCAATTAAATCTTCTACATCAAAATCAGATGTATCGATGGTAATTTCACTACGACGTTTATCACCATATTTTTCTTTCATAGCGATTAACTCTTCTTTGATAATCTCACGTTGACGCTCATCAGATGCTAAGATTGCTTTCAAATCGGCAATCAACACCAATAATGCTGCATGTTCTTCTTCGATTTTTTCACGTTCCAAACCTGTTAAACGAGCTAAGCGCATATCTAAGATAGCATTTGCTTGAATTTCTGTAAGGTTGAACTTTTCAATCAAAGCTGTGCGAGCAATATCTGTGGTTTGAGAGCTGCGGATGGTGTGGATGACTTCATCAATGTGATCTAAAGCAATCAACAAGCCTTCCAATACATGAGCACGAGCTTCTGCTTTTGCCAAGTCGAATTCTGTACGGCGTACGATGACTTCTTGGCGGTGCGTTAAGTAATGACCTAGTACTTCTTTCAAAGTCAATACTTTTGGATGTCCTTTTACTAGCGCCAACATAATCACACCAAATGTATCTTGCAATTGTGTGTGTTTATATAGTTTATTCAACACGATATCTGGTTGCACGTCCGCACGCAATTCGATGACGATACGAAGACCACGACGGTCACTTTCATCACGAAGGGCTGTAATGCCGTCCACCACTTTATCACGACTTAAATCAGCAATGGTTGCAATTAAGCGCGCTTTATTCACTTGATACGGAATTTCTGTGACCACGATGCGATGTTTGCCTTTCGTCATAGCCTCAATATGCGCTTTCGCACGCATTTTAATACTACCACGACCTGTGGCGTAGGCTTTTTTTATGCCCTCACGACCAAGAATAGACGCCCCTGTTGGGAAGTCTGGCCCTTTAATGGCCGTCATCAATTGGTTCACATCCACCTCTGGATCATCGATAAGCATTACGAGACCATCTACCACTTCTCCTAAGTTATGTGGCGGAATATTTGTCGCCATCCCCACGGCAATGCCGGCAGAACCATTGATTAACAAGTTCGGAATCTTTGCCGGAAGTACAGTTGGTTCTTCCAAAGATTCGTCATAGTTCGGCATAAAGTCTACTGTTTTCTTCTCGATATCTGCTAGCATTTCTGTAGCGATACGAGACATACGAACTTCTGTATACCGCATGGCCGCCGCTGAGTCGCCGTCAATGGAACCAAAGTTACCATGTCCATCCACAAGCGGATATCTTGTATTAAAATCTTGGGCTAAACGTACCGTTGCGTCGTACACAGAGCTATCACCATGTGGATGGTATTTACCAAGTACGTCACCGACGATACGAGCCGATTTTTTGTACGGTTTCGACGGTGTCATGCCTGTTTCATGCATCGCATATAGAATACGACGGTGTACAGGTTTCAACCCATCACGCACATCTGGAAGGGCACGCATAACGATAACGCTCATAGCGTAATCGATGTAAGAGCTGCGCATTTCTTTATCGATTTGGACCGGCAAAATTTTGCCATGGCTCCAAGCCTTTTCCTCCATTGTATCACCTCATTTTACAATACTGATTATATAACTAACCTATTATACCATTTTATGCACTTTTTTTCTATCTTTTTACATAAAAGTTTCCATATACCCAAATTTAATTGTCTGTAAAAGTATATATCGCATAAATATTCATACCATTTTATCATTCCACCGCTAGCATGGCCTCATTTAATCGATTCATACGGAACTGTTCCACCACATCGATCATAAAGCGTTCATCATGGATAGGATTCACATCCATCTTGAATAGGTGGGACTCACAATGACAATCGCTACAGCCAAATCCTTTTACCTCATCTGTACTGATGGCCTTCATAGCCTTTGCCAATTCACATTCTAAATCGCTGGAGCTGCGAATCGGTACAGCTGCCACAACGGTACTAACACTACGTAAATAATCTAAATGCCAATGTTTTTGTTTCCGCTTCCGTTTATGACGTTCAATACGCTTTTTTAAATTCGCCTTCGCTGACCCTACATAGATATAATACCCCGCTTCAAAGTGCATATCCCCCTTACTGCCGATGGTTACAGTCACTGGCTCTTCTACTTGTAAGACCATGAGGTAATCCCCTCGGTCCTCCGCTTCTCGTTGCACCGCTGTATCATTGTACAAGCACTCACGCACTACTGTAGGTTTAGTAAACTCTGGTGTCCACTGCAACGCCATAGCCTTCCAGTCTAACTGTGGCTCCACCTCAATAAATGTCTTGGTAAATTCCAAATCCGTGTGAAAGTCCGGGGAGAACCACAGTGCTCGTTCCCACTGCACCAAGAATAGAATCCCCGTACGATATCCCTCTTGTTGCAATTCTTGCAAATGTAGCAAATGTTTTCTGCCACGCTCTGTCACAGCATCAGGGAACATCGCTCCTTGATCACCAAATAAGGTACAGGATTTTACTTCCAGTAAAAAGTGTTCTTCCTTATCATTGGTAAGGAGTAAATCAAATCTACTATGCCCCACTGTATACTCCCGTCGTAGCACACGCCACTCTTCCCATCCTGGGATGAGTTGTTCCTCAATCATGTACTCCGCCATGTCATTACAATAATTAGTATCTAACATGATGGGCACACCATCACGTTCAATACCGATCACACGATATTGCGTTTTTGCACCTTCTTTTGGATGATGCACCACATACATCTTTACCCCTACAAAGAGGAGCTCCCACATACGACCTGGATTTGGCAAGTGGGCTGCTACTAGTTGCCCATGTAACTCCACATGAACCACAAATCGGTTAGGCCGCTCTACAAAGGTAGCAACCTGTACATTTTCATATAATACTTTCATAAATTCCCTTATTTACAACTAGATTAATATATAATGTATATCAAGATAAATATACACTATTATGTGGATAACCATGTGACTATCTTGTGTCTATATTGTGTGTAACCTTTAAGCTATCTATCTAGCAAACTTTAATATGTGTATAACTATGTGATTATCTTGTGTATACTTTGTGTGTAATCCAAGGACACCTTAAATATACTTTTATTTTTGTCTTAACTTAATCACTTCGTGTGGATAATTCTGTGTGTAACTTAAAATTTTCCGTGTATAAGCCGTGTATAGTTTGTGAATAAAATTCGTTGCTTCAGCTACATACAAAAACCACTTCTTATAGTATACTAATAACATAGGCTTTCGCCTAGTCATATATAGTAATAAATACTTTACAATAATAAAACTTACAACAAACACCCAAAGATAAGGAGATACACATGGCACAAGTGGCAGGCAATTTACAACGTATCCGAAACGGAAAACGTACCTATGCGATTACCCCTCGGATTCCTGGTGGTTTCGTACAACCTCAAATGTTACAAAAATTTATCGACGTGGCAAACACATTCCACGCAACTTTGAAAATTACGGGTGCTCAACGCATCATGATTACGAACCTAAACGCAGAAGATGTGGACAAAGCGTGGGCTATGCTCGGCCTGGAACCAGCGCACACTGTGTCCAATCGTGTTCGTTCTGTGAAAGTCTGCCCTGGCACGACATTCTGTAAACGAGCTAAACAAGACAGCGTACACTTAGGCATGCAATTGGAGCGAAAATACATCTCTAAAGAAATGCCATCTAAAATGAAAATTGGTGTGTCTGGTTGTCCTAACTCTTGCTCTGAAGCCATCACAAAAGATATCGGCGTTATCGGCAATGATCAAGGTTGGCAAATCTATGCAGGTGGTAGCGCTGGTGCTCATCCACGGTTAGGTGACTTAATCACAGAAGTAGCTACCGAAGAAGAAGTACTTACAATTATCGATCGTATGATTACATACTACAAAGAAAATGCGCAAATTGAGCGTATGGGCCAGTTCATTGACCGTATAGGTCTCGATGCATTCCGAGCTGCTGTATTAGACACAGTGAATACTGCAGAAACCGCTCCGAAAGCCACTGCAGAACCAGTAGTTAAATTACCAGGACAAGGCAATGCAGGTCTTGCAGAAGCTGCTGCACCTGCTAACGACAAAGGGGCCACCCCACTTTCACCAGGTCAACTGATTACAAAAGATACGATCGTTCGTCATATCGTCGAGGTATACCCAGAGTTAATTCCAATTTTACAGTCCATGGGGATGGGATGCCTTGGCTGTCCTTCTTCCACAGGGGAACCTCTATGGCAAGCCGCTAATATTCACGGCATGGATATCGATGCATTAGTGGCAAAACTAAACGCAGGTCGCAATGTATCTGAAATTGCTATTACAAAAGATTCCATTATTCGTGATATTATAGATATGTACCCACAAACAATTCCTACTTTACAATCCATTGGCATGGGTTGTCTAGGCTGCCCTTCCTCCACAGGAGAACCATTATGGCAAGCCGCTCAAATTCACGGTATTGATGTGGACGAACTTGTTTCTAAATTAGAAGTTGCACGAAAAGGAGCTTAACATGTCAGCAGTACTGGGACACATTCATTTTTGGTTATACAAAAAAATTCAGCTTATCGCTGAACGTGAACAATTGATTAAAAAAGAGGCACATTCTCGCCTTGACGATTTAGCTGATGAGTTATATGCAACCGCTATCGATTTATATGGAAAACCAATTCCTCCAGATCGTCAGTTGGACCGCATCATCGACCATAACAACATCCACGGTTGGTTACACAACCAATTACAAACCTCTTCCGTTCGCGAAGCTACTTTCATCAAAGATTTAACTGATTGTGGCGGCGACGATGGTATCGATGCAGTATTAGAAGCTTTCATCAAACAAGGCGCCATGTGTGGTACTGAAGCAAAAGAAAAGCTTACTGCTCAAACAGCACCTGCTATTTACACCGTGATGCAAGACTATTATGTAAATGGTATGCCTTGTGACCCAAGTGATACTATCATCGAGCAAACTGATACTACCTTTAGTTGGTACGGAAATCATCAAAATCAAATTTCCTATTGGAAAACAGCGGGCGTGAACCCAATCATCATGGCTGCTGCCTTCCAAGCATGGTTCAGTGCTTTCGTAAGTCACGTTGCACCGGACTTTGCATTTAATGTAAATCTTGATGGTGATATTCCTGTATATACAATTGCTAAAAGCTAAGTAGCTTACCCTTTTTACATTATATAGGGCAGCACATTCGCTGCAGTAATTAACTTTCACTTCTGTGAAAGTCCCCAGAATAGGAGGTTCTACTATGGCAGGAACTGTAAAACAAGAACTAGGTTTAATTTTTGATGGTCCTAATTACAAAATCGTAAAAAAGGGCGGCGTCGCTGGTGACAAAGTGGAAAAACACAATCACCCAGAAGCTAACGTGATTTTCACTGTAGTCAAAGGTAAAGTGCACGTATTCCTTAACGATACCGAATCCCACATCTTAACACCAGGCGAAGTACTACACTTCGATGGCAACAACTACATCCAAGCTACACTCGTAGAAGATAGCGAATTCATTGTAAACTTAATTCATAAATAAGCCAATACAAAAAGGTGTGAATCCATGCTAGTCATTAGCATTGGGTTCACACCTTTTTTATTATCTATTAAGCAAAATTTCTAATCCTAAATTAAAAGTTTCTCTACCTAGTTGATTATATGAGGCCATATTACTAGTGTCCAACATAGACCAAGGAGTATTGCCATGTTTCATGTTAACATCACCATTTGATGTTATTAAAAATGTGTACGTCTCTGTTTCTCCTAAACGTTTTAATCTATAATTTTCATCAAAGATTGCCTGAACTACATTAACAGAAAACCCTCTATCTGTATATCGATTTAAAGGAATAATAGAAGACTGATCCATATACATACCAACACCCATTTTTGCATATACCAATTTATAATTTGCTTCTGCATCTAGATATTTAGGATAGGTATTTCCATGTACAGCATGAGCACTAAACAGTAGCATAATAACAAAAAAATATTTTATAATTTTCATTATAATATCTCCTTATATTAATATACAGTATTCTATCTATTATCGGTGAGAACTATTAATTATTCTTGAATCTACGATGAAACACCTTATCAAAAACAAAGTTACCTACATCCAAGTCTATACCAGGAAACGTCGGATAAAAATTTGTGACAAATTGATTTGTTTCTCTAACTCTTCCATTAAAATCAAGTGTAACTCTACCTATTGCTCTCTGCCTCATAGAATTAGGGTTCTTAGCATTTTCATTATAATGAGTTTCTTCCCTCCATATATCAATTGCATTCTTATTATAATCTTTAACTAATTTATTATATCCTATCACATAAAAAGGCGGCTCATTTCTAACTACTTTAATTGAGTCAACATCAACATATACTGACAGTAACTGATTATATCCCACCTTAACAAAATTTTCAGCTTGGCTATAGTTACTTCCTACTATATGAATACATAGAAGTAAAAAAATATACATTAATTTTTTCATACTTCACCTACCAAATTAAATCAACAACTTTTTCTATAGTACTACCCGGTAAAATAGAATCAAACCTAGCAAACTGTCCCATCGGAGTAAGCACTCCATCAACAATCCCCTCTATAAGCATATATCTTTTTCCATATCGATCAATTAGGATGTGCCCAATTATTTCCTGTCCATTACCATTATTCCCTCTTAACCATATATACGCAACTTTATCATCTTTCTGAACTGTCGAATTATCGATATACGCAGCCGCTCCATCCATCATCCCCACATAGTACCAATTATCAGATGCAAAGGACACCGTACTCCCCCATAAAATTAATAATGTAGCCAATACTACCATTCTTTTTAACATTTCTCTTCCTCCCTTACTACCACGTTAGTATCTTGATTCTATACCTTAAGAATATCATGATAAAAATAAAAATATATACATTAACTTTGTTGCAAGGAGCTATATAGGTTCTATAATATGTTTTGGGAAGGATACAGAAAGCTATCCTCCAAGGAATATTTAACAACTATCTTACTATTGAAAATTAAATATATATTTAAACCAAACCTCTTAAAAATTCAAAAATATGTTAATACCATCCTCTTTTTTTATAAAAGCTTCCATCAATTGGCATAATTAATTTCTGATCTGTTGCAGCATCTACTGCAATAATTTCCATAGGTTCACCATCGAAAAGGTTGATATCAAATGCATACACATTAGATGAAACAAATTTAGCTAACATAATAGGAGCTTCAACTTCTTTTGCATGGTAAATTTTCCCATTCTTTTTAATAACTAAATTCTTAATTACAGTTCCATAAAATCCATAACTATCTAAGGAGTATGGGATAATATACACCTTATCCTTTGAATCTATTATGGCTTGCTTTTCAGCATTATCAACAATGACATAGTTCTCTGTCTCTTCATAGTATAAATTACGAAGTTGACTATACGGTGTTGATAAAGCTAATCTAAGATTTGCTTTGTTTACTCCATACGTCATGGCATCCCAAAAACTTCTACCCTTCTCATATAGATCATAAGATGCACGCTTTCCTTTGCTAGCCTCTTTTTTTGCTTTTTCAATATCTTCAGCTGAAAGAGTGGACAGAATAGTTTTCGTTGTTACTTTTTCATCAAGCGCTTCATAGTTAGAACCATTTAATATATTAACCAATTCTCTATTATTCAAAAATTTGGCAATATTTTTTAGCGGTTGACCACCTACTACTATATCTGTTTTAGCTCCGGCATTAATCAAACTTTTAACAGTTGGAATATCTTGAAATCCGACCGCAACTCCTATTGGATAGATATCCATTCCAGCTTGCTTATTCGGCGTATTAACATCAGCGCCCTTATTTATCAAAAGATTAACTGCTTCTGTATTTCTCATTAATACTGCATATGTCAATAAGTTTTGGCCAGTAACAGTCATTGAGTTTGGATCCGCACCAGACTGTAAAAATTCTTCAAGCCGCACATTATTTTTATCCCGCACTGCATCTAATACATCCATCGGTACAGTTTCAGCATATGTATTTATGAATGTAAGACTTAATAAAATACTCATACTTAATAGTGTTTTTTTCATAGTATTGTCAACCTTTCCTAAAATTAACAACTCACAAATATTCATTTAAAAGCTTTGTAATCTGCAAAGTTTCTTTCTTCTGAATTTAACCTATTCATCCATTATATAAAGCCGTAATAAATATTTCCCTTCCTCTCCCAATACTAGTCTATAATCTCAATTCTATACCATAAGAATACCATACTATGTATAAAAAAATAACCCCCAGGTTACATAACCTAGGGGCTTTTTATATCTTATCTGTTAATACGTGCAACTACATCTGGTATTAAATTGATAACTTGATTACCATCTTTTACTACTCCAACGGAAGATGGGTTCACAGCTAATACATCAATATCTTTTTCTTTGATAATAGCTTGGACTGCTTCTCCTATTTTTTTGTCCAATGGAGCTAATATATTCGCTTCTTCTTGGTTGTATTTTTCTTGAATACCACGAATGTTTTTATCGAAGTATGCTTGTTTTTCTGCGTCAGTTTTGAAGTTATTTAATTTTTTGAATTCACTTTCTAATTTAGGGCTATATTCTGCACGCAATTTATCGATTTGCATTTGGATAGCTCCCAAGCCATTATAGCCAGTGTAAACCGCTTCTTCATTAATTACGCCTACATTAGCAGCATTAGATACTGTGAAAGCACCAACTACAGCTAGTGCGCCTAAAGTTGCAATTTTTTTAGTTAAGTTCATGTATAAGCCTCCCTATGAGAAATATTTTCATCTATTTGTCTAGTATAGCAAAGTTATTTCTATTTAGCAAATTACCTTACACCTCTACTATACCCTATGTATATGAATAGTAAATGAAATCCATAGTTACAAATCTATGTAAAGAATTTGCAATTATTGTTCTTCACTTACATATACATATTCTTCTTTTTTCAATTTACTGATAATTTCTGGTACCATACCGATTAAACGATCGAAACCAGTATATTTAGCAGATCCTTTGATATTGAATAATTCAATACGTTCCCCTTTGATGACAAGCACTGCTGTTGGCTCAACTTTCGCTCCGCCACCACCAGCTTTTTGGCATCCACCTAAACCAAGGGATACGTCAACGAATGGTACAATCGTAGTATCGCCTAATTGTACAGCTTCACCTACTACGGTTTCCACACGAATCATTTCTTTAAATTGTTCAAATAAAGGCTCTAAATTGTCTTTTAAATTAGTAAGTTTAGTATCCATCATGACCTCCTATGATTCTTCAACTTCTGAAAGTTCTTTATTTTGCACTTTGCTTACGACGACGATACTGTACAAATGCTTTTACACTGTCCATCAGACACTCTCTGACTGCTTTTTTTACTATACATAGAGTTCCATAGAATGCAAACACGCCTAATTGCATACGCCCTTTTACAGTTAAGCTACCTGTATAGGCAAACTCTGTATAAGAAAAATTTACTTGTTCCACTTGTTTTGGGCATAATGTATAGGCAGCCGCGGTGATCAGCCCCATTTCAAAAGGTCTAGGGATTCCAAAATCACCTTCTAATTGGAATACTCTAGGACTAGCATGGCTAGCACATTGCTTACTAACAGTAAACAATGCTTCATAGAGTTTAGGGTTTGATACATGTTTCCACCACCAATAGGTTGGTAAGTCTTTTGTATCTTTTTTCTCTTCTGTTGTTTCTTCTTGCTGTGATGTAGATTCTACCGGTTCCAGTACCTGCCCATTGGCATCAAATCGAACAGATTGCACGGGCTCTGGCCCTGAGTATCCAGATAACGGATACGGATCTGGCTCGTCTGGTACTTCGGTTGTGTCTACATCTTCTTTACTGTCTGTCGCTAACGGATCTAGTTCTTCTTTTACCCTACGATTTAACCAATCTTCGTAATCACGGGCAGAACCAACTTTCATAGACCCTAATACATAGACCTCCTTAAACAAGGGATGCCCTTGCTTATACGCAAGATGTACCTTCAATACTCGATACATCCACTCAATACGGAAGTCAAATTCATAAGGCTTGCGCGAACTTACTTTCAGACTATATGTGATAGGAATACATAAAATGGCTATGATGAAAGCTATTACTAGCAGCAATAGAATCATCCATAGTGACACGATACCACCTACCTTTCAGTATGTTATACGATATACACACTTAAATTATACCATTCTTTACCCTTAATGCTCAATACCAAGGCGTGCTTCTACGCCTTGATCATAATAATGACGATACGCCTCCATGACGGTAACCAAGTCCGCTTCATCCAATAACCATTGAGGAGCACCACGGCCAGTGAATACCACTTCTACATTAGGATTGCGAGCCGCTAGTAAAGCGCGCCCTTCCGCTTCGTCAATTAAACCGAAAAATAACGCCATATTGTATTCATCTAAAATAACAATATCAAAGTCTCCTGTAGCTACCGCTTGTAGAGCCCGTTCTTGTCCAATATGGATTAAGTCTTTGTACTCTTGTGGGGGCTGCCCTTTGGGAAAGACCACTACATCATCCCCCCATCGACGCAACTCTTCGTCGCTTTTCATTCCTTCAGGAATGATGAAAAATGGTTTCCCTACTGTTTCTACTGTGATAGGTTCCAAATGATCTAATACAGTATGTTCTGAGTACACTTTTGACTTCATAAATTGAAGCAATAGTACTTTCTTACCAACTCCAGCAGCACGCACTGCTAAACCGATGGCAGCAGTTGTTTTTCCCTTGCCATCACCTGTATAAACTTGTACATAGGATTTCATAATTGCCTCCTATTGAATGGGCAAAAATAATAATGGATCTGTAGCCACACCATTCACACGCACTTCGTAATGAACATGGCTACCCGTACTTTTACCAGTACTTCCCATCAATGCAATGGATTGTCCTTTTTTCACAGTCATTCCTACTTGTACTAGGAGCGCTGAATTATGCCCGTATTTTGTCACAAATCCATTACCATGATCAATTTCTATTTCATTACCATAGCCGCCATTATACCCTGCATAGGTCACAGTACCCGCCGCAGTGGCTACTACTGTCGTTCCCGTATCATTAGCGATGTCTAAGCCTTCATGGAAAGCTCCTCCACCGTACACTGGATCTTGTCGTGCTCCAAAAGTAGAGCTAATGACGCCTTTCGCAGGCCAAATGGATGGCATATGACTATTGGCATCCGTTGCATCACCTTCTATAGCTAGCATAGATTGTAATTCTCGAATATCTTTACCCACTCCATCTTTGAGAACATTATAGAGGGTATACATAGATACCAGACGTCGTTGTGCTTGACGGTCTAGGCTAGATATATGAGCAGATAATTGGGTAGTTGTGAAAGTTTTATTTGAGCTTTTGGGAGAAGGGTCCTCTTTCTCTTCTTTGCTTTGTGTACTACCATCTGTTTTGGGCACTGTACCCGACTCTGTTCCTTTAATCATATTTCTAATATTTTGATCTAGCTCATCCAGAGTCTTCATTTTTTTATCTAAAACTTCTACCTTTTGGTCCAATAGTTTTAATTGCTCTTTTTGCAATTGATTTTCTTGTCGCAATTGTAATACTTCTACTTGTCTTGCTATCCCCCAGATACCAAATCCTAAGAGGATAACTAAGATAGCAATTACTATGATCGCTATGGTCTTAATTTGTTGTTTTGTAAACCGCAAATTCCAGCCATCACCATGTTGCTCTAGATGTGACTGCAACCATTTAGGTATTTGCATATAACATCCTTTCTATGCTGACACAGAAGAACTGGCTAACACATCTCCATTGCTTCGTTGTCCCATAGCAGATTGCAAGCTAGCTAATTCTTCTTGTGAAAGACTTGCTAAACTTTTACCATTTACAATTGGTTTCGTAAAAATACGTGATTCATTTCGTCCATACACGCTAGAAATAACAATACCATTGAAGTTGCCATCTAACAATGTTAAGGAAAAAGATAGTTCATTACCTATATTTTCAAAGGCATTATATTTCACAAAACCAATATGCTGAAATGTTTGTGCCTGCGTAGATTGAATTACTTTTTGTTCTGATAAAATCGTTTGCCAAGTGCTCGCCATATCTCGTAATTCTTTTACTTCAATAGCAAGACGTCGCTCAATACTCTGGCCATTATCTCCATCCATAAAGTATCGATACCGCTTGGTTAGGCGACTCACTCGGATATGTAAACTAAATGCATGTAATATTAATAGTACAATAATTCCTGCTAATATCCATGGTAACCAAGGTAATAGTTGTTCTAACACAATAATCCTTTCTATTCTAATTCATGTTCAAATGGCTTGATGGCACGTTGTAAAATGCCATGCAAAGAGGCTATCAATACACCATAGTTAACGATAGGAACCCCTTGCACAGAGGCTACATCAATGCGTCGCAATACCTCTCGACGTGTCAACATACAGCCACCACAATGAATAATAACATCATACTTAGATACATCATGAGGAAAATGCCCACCACTGGTCCACTCTAACTCTAAGTCTGTGTATCCTTTTGCTTTCAGCCATCTTGGAATCTTTACGGTTCCAATATCTTCACATTGTTGGCGATGTGTACAGCCTTCACTGATCAGCACTTTAGAGCCTGCTTGCAATTGGTCTATCGCATGTACACCTACGACTAAATCTTTTAACTTTCCTTTAAAGCGCGCCATTAAAATGGAAAAACTTGTTAAGGCTATCTCCTCTGGTACAATTTGACTCACCGTCTCAAAGGCTTGAGAGTCCGTAATCACTAACTTCGGTGCTTTGCGTAATTGCTCCAACGTAGTTGATAGTTCCTCTACTTGGCAAACCATAGCCGTACCATGATGGTCCAAAATCTCTCGAATCATTTGCACTTGTGGCAAAATAATGCGACCTTTTGGAGCTGATTCGTCAATAGGACATACTAACACAAATATATCTTTTTCTTCAATATAACCGCCTAATAAAGATTGTACATCCTCATCTAACGGTTTTAATTTGCTTAACGCTTCTAGCAAAGTTATCCGGGTTGCCCTATCATTGACATCGGCTATTACTATTTGCGATGTATAAGGCTGCAGTTCTACGTGGGTTTTGATAAATTCAGATCCTTGATGACCATCTACTTCATTGATGACCACCAACGTAGGTATATGACTACTTTGTAGTTGTTGCAACCATTCTATATCTTCTGGAATCGGCTCAACATCTGTACGCAACATATACACGGCTAAATTCATCGTTGGCAATACTTGTTTCGTCTTTTCTACCCGCAACAAACCTAATTCCGATGTATCATCGATGCCTGCCGTATCTACAATCATGACAGGGCCTAAGGGCAGTAGTTCCATCCCTTTAGACACTGGGTCTGTAGTGGTCCCTGCAATAGGAGACACTAAGGAAATCTGTTGCTCTGTTAGCGTGTTAATCAAGGTGGATTTACCTGCATTACATCGCCCAAAAAAGCCTATGTGCAAGCGATTCCCTCTTGTTGTTTCTAATACCATAGACTTCCTTTCTATTCACTTTCAATATAACTAATTAAACGCATCAATTCTTCTTCACTTTTGAAAGAAACTTCAATAGTACCTTGTATTTTTTTTGTATTTTTTAAACGAATATCTACAGGAGCACCCAAACTATCTTTCAATCGTTGCATTAACTTGCGTAACTCCGCTGTTGGTTGAGGCTGCGTCGATGTTAAGCGTTTCTTGCCAGCCTGTAGCTCTTTTACTAGTTGTTCGACTTGTCGGGCATTTAAATCTTTTTCCTTAATTCGTTCTAAGGCTTGTAATTGTAAATGTTCTCCATCTAACGCCAATAACGGTCTTGCTTGCCCTACTGTTAACATACTTGTTTCTAGCTCTTGTTGTAAGAACTCTGGTAATTGCAGCAATCGCACAATATTCGCCACATAAGAACGACTACGACCTACAGTCATGGCGATTTCTTCCTGTGTTTTTTTGAAAGTATCCATTAAATACTGATACCCAAAGGCTTCCTCAATAGGGTTTAAGTTTTGTCGTTGCAAATTTTCTACTAAGGCAATTTCGCTCACTTCTTCTGTCGTATAGTCACGGACTACCACAGGAATTTTAGTCAACCCCGCTTGTTGACACGCACGCCAACGACGTTCACCAGCTACAATTTCATAATAATCATCTACTTTTCGAACTGCAATAGGTGCAATGAGTCCATGAGCTTGAATCGATGCCACTAGGTTTTCCATATCTTCTTCTGTAAAGCGTTTACGGGGCTGATTAGGATTAGGTTGTATTTTAGTAATATCCATTTCATAGCCACTTTTATGACCATCTTTAAAAGAACCAGACAAGCCAAACGATCCTAAGCCTTTACCAAGACCACCTTTTGATTTCTTAAGCTCCACGCTCAATTACCTCCCGTGCTAAGGCACAATATACTTCAGCCCCTTTGGACCGCTTATCATAGATAACTACTGGCAATCCATGGCTAGGAGCTTCCCCTAATTTCACATTTCGTGGTATCGTTGTTGTGTACACAGCATCTCCAAAGTAATTCGTTACTTCTTCTGCCACCTGTACCGCTAATTTAGTTCTACCATTATACATGGTCAGCACAACACCTTCTAATTCTAACTCCGTATTTAGTTCTTCTTGTACTAACTCGATAGTTTTCACCAATTGACTGACACCTTCTAAGGCATAGAACTCTGTTTGTATAGGGATTAGTACGCTATTAGATGCTGTTAAGGCATTAATTGTTAACATACCTAAGGAAGGAGGACAATCAATAATAATATAGTCATAATCATCTACGATAGGTGCTATCCGTTGTTTCAACGTGTAGCCTTTGTCTTCCATTGCTACTAAATCTATCTCAGCCCCTGCTAAGTCGATGGTTGTGGGCGCAACTTTCAGTGTATCTATGACAGTAGATTCTATGATACCAGTAATAGATACATCATTCACAAGCATTTCATACACACCTTGGTTGATGTCCTCTTTATCGATTCCTAATCCACTCGTGGCATTTCCTTGAGGATCTAAGTCTAATAAGAGCACTCGTTTTCCTTCTACAGCCAAACAAGCGCTCAAATTAACAGCAGTTGTCGTTTTACCAACACCACCTTTTTGGTTGGCTACGGCAATAATTCTAGCCATGATTTCACCTCTTTCTTATCGTCTTATCACATTATAACATAGATTGTTGTATTTTTTATGAAAGGCAACAGTATTTCCTCATCTTTTTCATATATTTTTTTACTGTTTCACGTGAAACATTATAATTTCTATCTAATTAATTGTTTCACGTGAAACAATTCCTCTATGAACCACTATATAGACACTTTTAAGCATTGACAAACAGTTTTATATACAGTACGATTTTCATATGATTTATAGTAACTATGAAAGGATAGGCTCATGATGAAACAACTACGTCCTTGGATACTTGTTATCGTCTTTTTATTCTCTCTCTTTTCCACTTCACAATCGGAAGCGATGCATGTAAAAGGAAATGAACTACCAGCAACAGACTTAGTGGTAGCAGGTATCCCTGCAGGATCTACTACCGATGCTATTTATAAAAGTTTGGGGTATCCTACTGCTCTTAAACCAAATAGAGTAATTTACGGAGGCATCACCTTCCATGTAAGTAACAAACACTTTCCTGAAACAACAATGACAACTATAGACAACCGAGATGCTGTCACTGCCAGAGGTATCGCTGTCGGAGATAGTATAGCAGACATTTATACAAAATATGGTCAACCTAGTTTGGTATATAATAAAGAAGGCGTTCACGTTCTTTTTTATGGCGTATATATGCCAACTTACGATTATAGAAAAGGAATTGAATTTGTTACAAATGGAAATTCTATCACAAGAATTAAGATACTCAGCGGTATTTCTCAGTAATGTTTCACGTGAAACATCCTACAGGTTAATCACAATACACGTGTGATGAAGTCCGTATTCAACGCATATCTACATATACATAAAAAGGAACATGGCATGATTTTTGCCATGTTCCTTTTATATATTTTTTATAAAGAATTTTAAGCCATCTAATTCTTCTAGATACCTTATCCCATGGAGTAACTCTTCTGAGAATTCTGCCTACTAAGTGTTATAGCATGCTAACTATTCATCACCTAATAAGCCTTTCACTATATTCACTGCAGAGATACCATCTTTGGCGTAAGAATCAGCACCGGCTTCATCTGCATAGGCCTGGGACAATACCGCACCGCCTACGAGGACTTTCGCATTGACGCCAGCTTCACGTACCGCTGCAATGGTTTCGTTAATCATCGGCATTGTAGTAGTCATCAAGGAGGCTATACCAATAATCGGTGCATTATGTTCTTTTGCTGCTGCAACGATTTCTTCTGGAGACACGTCTTTGCCTAAGTCTACGATTTGGTATCCATTGTTTTCTAACAAGGCAGATACGATATTCTTACCTAAGTCATGGATATCACCTTTAACTGTGGCTAGGATAATCGTCGCCTTCTTCTCTGCTGTCCCTTCTGGCAACACTTCTTTAATCGTTGTGAACGCCGCTTGCATTGTTTCTGCTGCTAGCATGACTTGTGGCAAGAAGGCTTTACCAGATCCGAATCTTTCCCCTACTACTGCCATAGCATCAGATAACCCTCTACGAGTCACCTCTAGTGGATCTAGGCCTTGTGCCAAGGCTTCCTTCACCAACGGTACAACCGCTTCTTTTTCACCTTGCTCTACGGCATGTTTAATGCATTCAATCGGATCATCACTATGGAAGGCTTCCGCTGCAGCTTTCACTTTTTTCGTCACCACTGCATTTTCATCGTCATCACCGTACTCAGCAATGAAGTCCGCCGCTGCTGGGTCAAATCCCATGAAGGTACGACCCGTAATGAAAGCTTTTCGTACGATTTCATTCATTGGGTTCATGATAGGACATGTCAAGCCACTACTCAATGCCATCGTCAAGAATTGTGCATTCAAGTATGCCCGTTGTGGCAAGCCAAAGGATATGTTGGATAAGCCCATCACTGTTGGGAAACCAAATGTTTCAGCGTAGAGTTTTAATGTTTTCAATGTTTCTCTCGCTGCATGTTGGCTACTTGCTAGAGTCAACACCAATGGATCTAATAATAGGTCATTTGGTCGTAATCCATAGTTGTACGCTTCCAAGACGATTTCCTTCGCCAAAGACACACGCTCTTCTGCTGTTTCTGGCAATTCTTTTTTACCTAATGGCAAGCATAGCAATGCTGCGCCATAGCGTTTCGCCAATGGCAATACCGCTTCTAATTGTTCTGGCTCTGCGTTCACAGAGTTCAACAATGGACGACCTGGGTAGGCTTTTAAGCCTGCTTCCATCGCCACTGGATCTAAGGTATCAATGGACAAAGGAACCTCTACAAGCATCGTCAATTCTTCGATAGCTCGTTTCATCGTTTCCCCTGGGTCGACGCCTGTCACACCCATGTTAACATCTAGCACATCAGCTCCGGCTTCTACTTGAGCTAAAGCATCTTTTTTCACCATGATGAAGCTACCCTTACGGATTTCTTCCGCCAACACCTTACGGCCTGTTGGGTTAATACGTTCCCCAATAATGATAGGTTTTTCTTGCAAACCTACTTTCACTACGCTAGTACGGCTTGTGAAAGCAGTAAACGGTTCTACATATGGTCGCTCTGCTGGTGTATGTGCTCGTGCCACTTTAGCAATGGCCTCGATGTGTTTTGGTGTACTACCGCAACAAGCCCCTAAATAGGATGCCCCTGCATCAAGGAAACGAGGAGCATATTCACCCATTTCTTCTGGCCCCAATGGGAAGATAGTTTCTTTCCCTACTAATTGTGGCATACCCGCATTTGGCTGAATACTAATTGGCAAATTCGTTACCGCCGCCATACGTTCTACCAGTGGTAATAATTGTTCAGGCCCTAAGGAACAGTTGATACCTACGACGTCTGCTTCCATAGCATCCATCAAGATTGCCGCTGCTTCTGGTGGTGTACCCGTGATAGTACGACCATCTTCACTAAAGGAAAACTGACAAATGATTTTCACATCGTCTTTTGTTTTTCCCAGTTCGTCACGAGCGTCTTTTGCACCTAATAAAGCTGCACGCATTTCTTGGATATCGATAATGGTTTCGATAATAATATAATCTACACCGGCATCGATGAGGACTCTCGCTTGGTCTTTAAAAGTCTCATAAATCTCATCAAATTGAGCTACCCCGAGTGGCGCCATAAAGCGACCGCTAGGACCCATATCGCCTGCAATTTTTGCATTCGGGTTAATCTTATCCCGAGCCGCTTGTGCTACTTTCACAGCAGCACGATTAATTTCATCCATACGATGACCCAATTGGTATTCATCCAGTTTTAAAGCTGTCCCACCAAAAGTGTTAGTCGTAATAATATCACTACCGTGACGTAAATATTCTGCGTGGATATGCTCCACCACGTCCGGATGTTCTACGTTAAATAATTCTGGACAAGCCCCGTCACCAAGACCTGCCGCTTGCAGCATGGTACCCATGCCGCCATCTATAATATATACCATATGTCCCTCACTTATGTATCAGGCACATTGCTCGCCCAAGGCAATATACTTCGCACGATGATAAAACTCTTCCCCAGTATCAGTACATCACGCTACTTATCTATACATCTAATTATTGTTCTTAATCAAAATCTCTTTGTTAGCATCTTACAGTTATCAGTATGATATAAAGTACAGCTAAGCCATACGCAACTACTATAATAACTTATACTGATTGACACTGTATACCAACGATAGTACTACCAACAGTTATTATACCTTACACAAATATCAATTATGTTGCAAAAAGTATAACTATCATTAGAATATCTTTCCCATATTATTTATCACAAACAGTATGTGTATTTAAATACACGACGTAGTTCCTTTATCTGGTAATTTCCGAGATGCACAATCTACTTGACTACAAGATGCACAACCCCGTTGAGTCTTTGGTCCTTCTTCGTCAATTGTTTGACAGCCCACGATAGCCGTTACTGATTTACGTGGAAATAACATGCTTGTATCTGTCACCGTCAATCCAATTTCTTCTGTTTTAATAATCTTAGCAAATTCTTGCTGTACTGTGACTGGCCAATTACCATAGCCTGGGCTAAAGCGCCATGTCGTTTTAAAGCCTTGTTTTTTCGCCTCTCTGTCGATGAGTTCATTAACTTGGTCCGCCACTTGTTCTACTGCTGTTGTGGCCGCTGCATCCACGAGAAGGCCTAGTGTTGATTTACCTTCTTTAAATAAAGCAGAACTACGTTCTTCTACCGCTTCTCCTACTGTCACAGCAAGAACATATACCTTTTTAGCATTCCCTAAATGACGAATGATGCCTGTCGCATCTAGCACCATCGGTGGGTCACTGAGTATCGTATGTGTTTCTGCATCGTAATCGTAGCATTGGTACACACCACGAGGTTCTGCCACCAATTGTACTTCTAGGGCAGCTTCTTTCACATACTGCTCTGGAAATCCCTCCGCATGCTTTAATCCAGAGTATCGTTTTATTTCATCTTCATTGAGTTTTGGTAATCGTCCGTTATAGATTGCCATTATCTCACCTCAATCTTGTATTACAAATATAAAACATGTGCGAACACAGAGTGACCGCACATGTAAAAGAGTACTTAATAAGTATACCATAGTTCATACTTATAAGCATTTTTCTATATTTTATTATAAGTTATAGTGCTAGGCTATAAAGGTTTTGTTTTAATCTCTTTTGGTTTGCGAGGATATTTCTTTGCCGTAGGCTTTACCTTTTTAATATACACAATAGCTCGTTTGTCCTCTAAGGTCGGTAAGGTCACTTCTTTGACCTCTACGATTTCACCACCTAAGATGGATAAAGCACGTTTACTTTCCTCTAGCTCTTCCTGCACGATAGAGCCTTTTAATGCCACCATGTAGCCCCCTACTTTCACGTAAGGCAGTCCCCATTCTAACAAAATAGATAACCGGGCTACGGCACGGCTAGTAAGAAGGTCGAAGGATTCTCGGTACTCCTGATGTGCCAAATCTTCCGCACGGCCATGTAAGGTTTGTAATCCTTGCAAACCTAGGTCTTCAATCACACCATCTAAAAAACGCAATCGTTTTTGCAAGGAATCAAACAAGGTAATCCGCAAAGACGGATCGTATATGCCCAAGGGAACTCCCGGAAATCCTGCACCTGTGCCTAAATCGATAACTGTCGCCCCCTTCGTAAAATACTTAGGGTCATAGCAAGATAGAGAGTCCACCACATGTTTTAAAGCAAATTCTTCTGGCTCTGTAATGCCCGTTAAGTTCATGTGCTCATTAGTGGTTACCACTTGTTCGTAAAACCGTTGTAATTGATCCACTTGTGTGTCACTGAGGGATAACCCAAAGGCTGCAGTGTGGGCTTTCACATAGTCTGAAAATATCATATTAACCTCTTTCACGGTAGTACTGCTCAATTTGCACTAACAGCACAGAAATATCCGCAGGAGACACCCCTGAAATACGGCTCGCCTGACCAATGGAATGTGGGCGAACAGCCGTTAATTTTTGGATGGCCTCCAAAGAAATGCCTTTCATAGAGGTGTAATCCCAATCCTGAGGAATAATCTTGGCCTCTAACTTGCGCACCTTTTCTACTTGTTCTAGTTGTTTTTTAATATATCCATCGTAAGTGATGGTAATATCGATTTCTTCTTCCACCGGCGCTTCGTAACGAGGTAACCCGAAAGCCTCTGCCACTACCGCATAGTTCAGCTCATTCCGCTTCACTAAATCGTACGCTTTAATACCTGTTTTGATACGAGGTGTACCAATACGATCTAAGATTTGTTGCGTTTCTTCGCTAGGGTTTACAGGTGTATCCGCTAATAATTGTATGGCCTCTTCGATCTTACCTTGTTTCTCTTTGAAAGCCTTATACCGTTCTTCCTTCACAAGTCCGATTTCATAGCCTTTTTCAGTGAGGCGCATATCCGCATTGTCTTGACGAAGTAACAAGCGATATTCACTGCGGCTGGTCATCATACGGTACGGTTCTTTCGTTCCTTTCGTTACCAAATCATCGATAAGCACGCCGATGTAGCCTTCGGAACGAGATAGAATAAATGGCTCTTCGCCTTCTAACCATAGGGCTGCATTAATACCTGCCATTAACCCTTGTGCTGCTGCTTCTTCATAACCAGATGTACCATTCGCTTGACCTGCAGAATACAAACCTTGGATATGTTTCACTTGTAAAGCAGGGGTCAATTGCAATGGATCTAAGCAATCGTACTCGATAGCATAAGCTGGGCGCATGATTTCTACATCTTCCAAACCTGGGATAGTGCGCAAGAACGCATATTGCACATCGATTGGTAGGCTTGTACTCATGCCTTGCACATACATTTCATTGGTGTGGTTGCCCTCGGGCTCCACAAATAATTGGTGACGCTGTTTATCTTCAAAACGAACCACTTTATCTTCGATAGATGGACAATATCTTGGGCCCGTTCCTTCGATGACACCTGTGTACATTGGGGCACGGTGTAAATTGCCACGAATGATATCATGTGTATTTTGATTGGTGAAAGTCAACCAACATACTTGTTCATTGCGATCAATCCAATCAGACATAAAGGAGAACGCTCTATGGTGAGAGTCACCAGGTTGCATTTCCATATTCTCTGTGTGCAATGTTCGTTTATCTACACGAGCTGGCGTCCCTGTTTTGAAGCGCATCAACTTAATGCCATGATTCAATAAAGATTGAGACAATAACTCCGCTGTCCGCTGTCCATTAGGGCCACCTGTATACGCCAATTCCCCAGTAATAATCTTACCTTTTAAGTACGTACCTGTACATAAGATGATGGCCTTTGCTTGGTATACTTCGCCTAATTCAGACACAATACCTTGTACCACACCATCTTCAATGAGCAATTCATTAACCATAATTTGCTTCACATTAAGGTTCTCTGTGTTTTCTAAGACTTCTTTCATACGGCGTTGGTAAGCCACTTTATCAGATTGAGCCCGCAAGGAATGTACCGCAGGTCCTTTTCCTGTATTAAGCATGCGCATTTGGATAGCTGTCGCATCCGAATTGATGCCCATTTCACCGCCCAATGCATCTAGTTCGCATACTAAATGACTTTTACCAGGTCCCCCAATGGCTGGGTTACACGGCATAAGGGCAATGTTATCTAAATTCAATGTGGCCATTAAGGTACGGTGCCCCATGCGAGCTGTGGCTAAGGCAGCCTCACAACCAGCATGACCACCGCCAATGACGATCACATCATACGTATCTACTAAATACATGTATTCTCCTATTTTCCTAAACAGAATCGTTTAAATAATTCATCCACCATGGATTCACGTAAACTTTCACCAGTAATATCACCTAAGAGTTCCCAAGCAGCGCGAATATCCGTGACGATTAAATCGATAGGCATACCGCTATCGATGGCAAGAATGGATTGGTCCAAGCTAACTTTCGCCTGTTCCATCAAGGTGATATGGCGCACATTACTGAGCATCGCCTCATGACTGGCCTGCACAGAACCGCCTTGCACCAAGGATGTAATGACTTTCGCCATCTCATCCATGCCTTCCCCTTGGGCAGCACTGATAGTGACAATCTCTGTGAAAGTCCCCAGTGCCGCAATCTCTTCCTTAGTAATACATTGTGTTTGATCTGCTTTATTCAAGAAGATGATACTTGGACGATTCGTAATGAGCTGCAATAACTCTTGCTCTTCTGGTTCCAATGGCTTAGACCCATCAATGACAAGGACCACCACATCTGCTTTATCTAAGTATTGACGTGCTTTTTCAACGCCCATACTTTCCACAATATCTTCAGTCTCACGAATCCCTGCCGTATCAATTAAGCGCACCGGAATCCCTTGAATGGTCAAAAATTCTTCAATACTATCGCGGGTCGTGCCTGGAATATTCGTCACAATAGCACGGTCCTCACGAAGTAGAGCATTCATCAAACTAGATTTGCCCGCATTAGGACGACCAATAATAGACACCATGACACCATCACGCAGTAATTTACCACGCTGTGCCGTCGCCAATAAGGTATCCATCTTCTCAAGAATAGGTTCTAATCCAGTGCGTACCTCTTGAGCCGATACATCTTCAATATCTTCCTCTGGATAATCGATGGTGACCTCTAAATGGGCAATCATAGCGATTAACTCATCTCGTAAAGCGCGAATATACTTAGATAAGGTGCCATCTAATTGATTCACTGCCACTTCCAAAGATTGTTCCGTCTTCGCATCAATAATATCGATGATGGCTTCCGCTTGGGTTAAATCAATACGACCATTCAAGAATGCTCGCTTCGTGAACTCTCCTTCTTCCGCCTGACGTACCCCCTCTGACAGTAGGACTTTCAGTATTTCACGGACCGACACAAAGCCGCCGTGACATTGGATTTCTACTACATCCTCTGCCGTATAGGAATGAGGACCTTTCATCAACACCACAATGACCTCATCCAAGGTTTTGTCCGTCTTAGGATGGACAATATGACCATAATGGATCGTTCGTGTCTGGCGATCACCTAGTGGCACAGATTGCTTACTATAAAAGATACGATTCACAACATCACAAGCCTCAGGACCACTGACGCGGATAATACCAATCCCGCCAATCCCCGGAGCCGTCGCAATTGCTGCAATCGTGTCATCTAAAAACATAGTATCTCCTGTCTACATCAATGCAAGCGTTCTAAGATATACCTGACATTGAGTAATACCATTTCACATAAAAAGAAAAGGCCTTGTGGCCTTATATAAATTATATCACGCAACCAAAGTAACATCAATGATAGATAGGAGAAAACTCCCTGAGGAACGCCATTACGAGTAGTAGCCTTGTGGCGTTCCTTAACTACTCGAATCACACAAACATAAAAAGAGCACGGTGTGCCCCGAACAAACATTATGAAATACCGTTTGTGAGGGGTATGCCGTGCTCTTTCCTTTTGCTATATCCAGTTAAGAACGCCACAGACTGCATAGCGGAACAAGTGACGACTTAGTTTCTTTTCTTGAACATCCAATAGATATAATAGATCACTAATCCATATGTAAGGATATCAAAGACTGGCATAAATGGAACCATAGCTGCTAGTCGTTTAAATCCATGTACATGGATATCCACAGCAACTAACGCCACTAAATTCAATCTATGAATCCATACAGCTGCTTTACGAGGCATCGCAGTAGCCAAACTTTTAAACCATGGTGTTAAGAAGAAAATACCTACCGCAAATGCAATAAACATTGCAATTAAGGATGTATAGCCTCCCCACCAGCCTAACGGACTTTTTAAGGCTTTACCAAAATATACATACCAATGAACACCTACCAAGGCAGTAGCCACAACACCTACAATGCGATGCACTTTATACATTTCACCTACATTATAACGTGCAGTGAACCATTTTGGTTTTGTTGCAAGATAGGTCAACACTATCCAAGCTGCATATGGAAATAATCCTAAATAAATCTGCCATTTGAATGGAGGTCTATTTTGCAAGAAATAACCATATTCAACCATACCAATCAAAGCTAATGCTAGTAAAATAATCCATACTAAAATATGGTACTTACTTTTAAACTGCTTTTTCACTGTGTTTTCCACTTGTACAATACACTCCTCACCTAATAATAACAATACATAAAACACGTATCATCATTATAACAATATTAATTCTCATTGTAAAGTATCAAGAATATAAAATTATGCCTAAATATAGCTATTTTATATACTCTTATTAGATAAATTATATCAAATAGATTAGATATATAACATTAAAAATACCACAGGACACATAACGAAACAAGAAACGCCCCCAAGGAGCGCCCCTTTATCGTAGAAAGCCTTGTGGCGTCCCTTTCTACCCGAATCACACAAATACAAGAAGAGCACGGTGTGCCCCGAACAAACATTATGAAATACCGTTTGTGAGGGGTACGCCGTGCTCTTCCCTTTGCACTATTTAGTTACGAACGCCACAGACTTTCATAGAGAAACCTAGCGACGGTCTCGTTTACGATACACGATGAATGGTCGTGCCAAGTAGTTAAATGGTACGCTTAAGCAGTGTACTAAACGGCTGAATGGGAATACGATAGCCACAATCATCCAGGATAGCATATGGAACTTAAAGATACCAGGAACGTTTTCCATTAAGGATGGATCTGGCATAGCCATCAATACGCTACGGAACCAAGGTCCAATAGACACACGATAGTCAAAGAATCCAGACGCATTCAATAATGTACCAGCCATACCACTAAAGATAGCTAGTGTAAAGAATACATATAACCATACATCCATTTTAGATGTGTTCGCACGTAATGTAGGTGTTGTGAAACGACGTTTCATCAACATCAAGAAACCTACGATAAATAGGAAACCAGCTACAGCACCCATATATAAAGCACCAGCGTGATACATATGGTCATCCACACCAATCATAGCAGTCCAAGTTTTAGGAATTAACACCCCTACCACGTGACCGCCGATCACGCAAAGCAAACCAAAATGGAATAATGGGTTAGCAATACGCAATTGTTTCTTTTCTAAAAATTGACTTGATTTAGTAGTCCAATTTCTTTCAAAGTAAAAGAAACGAACAAGTGTCCCTACGACAAAGAAGGTGAAAGCGATATAAGGCAGCGCGCCCCATAGAAATAAACTCATAGTACACCGTCCTCCAATCCATTTGCAACAGATAAAATAATATCAAATAAGAATGCATACGGCAGTTTCGCCTCGATGAAACGTTCCCGAATATATTCTAATTTTGGTTTACAGTATTCATAAATTTCTTGCGCTTTATCTTCTTCGATAAGTGCACATAACTCAAGAATAGCTGGGACAAAGTCTGGCATTTCTTTTGGTAAGTCATAGCCATTTTCAAGGAAAAATGCTTTGTATTTAACAAGTTCTTCTGCTTGTTCCCCTGTACCTTGTAATTCATAAGTAGATAAATACATATTCGTATTTTGACTGAAATCAAAGGTACGTACATATTGATCTTCAAATTCTTTACGAGGTGTTTCTTCTACATAGTCGAAGAATTCTACCAAGGCTTGGCGGAGTTGAGGGTGCGCAACAGATGTTGCGTCCCCCCTCCATTCTTGTAATTCATCGTACCAAGTGGCATCAGGGTAACGAAGCAGAAATGACGCAATAAGCGCTATTTTCTGAGCATCATTCATTATTGACATCCCCCTGTAGGACAGGCAAAACCACGTTTATGTTGCATATCTGCACGACCTTCACGAGATGCTTTGATATCTGTAGGAATTACGAAACGATCATTGTATTTAGACAAGGCCAATAATTTGTACATGTCATACATTTGATCTTCTGTTAAGTCTACTGGATGTTGAGGTGCTTCTCCACCTACATCACGACGACGCATGTATTCACGCATATCTAATACACGTTGTAACACACGAGCTAAGGCATCTGCATTACCTGCTGTGAATAGATTTGCAAGGTATTGTACCGGTACACGCATTTCATTAGCTTCTGGTAAGTAAACTTCAGAAGTAATACGTTGTACGATTGGGCTCAATGGTGGCACATACCAAACCATTGGCAATGTACGGTATTCTGGATGTAGTGGCAAGCCCACTTTCCATTCTTTGATCAACTTGTACACTGGAGATTTTTGAGCTGCTTTAATCCAAGCTTCACCAATACCTTCTACACGAGCGGCTTTCACTACTTCTGGATCATGAGGATCTAAGATCAAATCTACTGTATTTTCATAGATATTTGCATCATCTTTTGTAGCCGCAGCTGCTTCTACTTTATCCATATCATAGAAAACAACGCCTACATAACGCATTCTACCTACGCAAGTTTCCGCACAGATTTGTGGTAAACCATTTTCCAAACGTGGGTAACAGAATACGCATTTTTCAGCTTTATTTGTTTCCCAGTTGTAGAAGATTTTTTTGTATGGACAAGATGGTACACAATGGCGCCAACCACGACATACATCTTGAGACACAAGAACTACACCGTCTTCATCACGTTTATAAATCGCACCAGATGGGCAAGCTGCCACACATGCTGGATTCAAGCAGTGATTACATAGACGAGGTAAATAGCGCATAAATACTTTTTCGTAGTCGAACACGATATCTTCGCCCATTTTTGCTAAGTTCACATCAGAACGAGCGTGTTCACCACCAGCCAAATCGTCATCCCAGTTAGGACCCCATTTGATTTCCATGCGTTCTTTAGTCACTAAAGAACGAGGACGTGCTACTGGTTGGTTATTTTTACGACCAGAGTGAATCAATGTTTCATAGTCATATGTCCATGGTTCAAAGTAATCTTTCAACTCAGGCTGTTCTGGATGGTAGAACAATTTCATCAAGCGATTTGTCTTGGAACCTGTCGCTAATGCTAATTTTCCATCGCTATCAACAGTCCAACCACCTTTCCATTTTTCTTGGTCTTCCCAATGACGTGGATAACCAACACCTGGACGAGTTTCTACGTTATTAAAGTACATATATTCCGCACCTTCGCGGTTTGTCCATGTATTTTTACAAGTGACAGAACATGTGTGACAGCCTAGACACTTGTCTAAATTTAGGACCATAGATACTTGAGCCTTAATCTTCAAGCCAATCTACCTCCTTCATTTTACGAGCCACAATAGTCATATCCCGTTGATTGCCAGTTGGGCCATAATAATTGAATCCATAACTTAATTGACCATAACCACCAATCATATGCGTTGGTTTCAAATGAATGTGAGTTGGTGCATTGTGTGTACCACCGCGTTGTTTTTTGATTTGCGCAGCAGGTACGTTGATGTGACGGTCTTGGGCATGGTGCATGTAAGAAATACCACGAGGAATACGTGGGGATACTACTGCACGAGCTGCAACGATACCGTTTTTATTGAAAGCTTCTACCCAATCATTATCTTGGACATTGATTTCTTTTGCATCATCTTCGTTCAACCAAATTGTTTGTCCACCACGGAACAATGTTAATAATTGTTGGCTATCGAAGTACATACTATGAGTAGACCATTTATTATGTGGTGTTAAGTATTTCAATGTAATTTGAGGAACGCCTTCTTGTGCGTAATCACCTTTCACTGGTGCGTAAGATAAGACTGGTTTATAAAGAGCCATAGCCTCGCCATAATCACGCATCATTTCATGATCACAATAGAAGGATTGACGACCAGTAATGGTACGGAATGGAACTTTATCCTCAGTAGATGTTGTAAATGGAGAGTAACGACGGTCCTTATTATTTTTACCTGTACTTGTTACAGATGGAATAATAAAGCGTGGTTGACGAACCATATCTTCAAAGGTAATGCGTTCTTCTTCACGACCTTTTGCATTCTTTTGAAGATCTGTTAAGCCTGTTTTTTCTTCCATTGCTTGCCAGGAACGAACTGCCAATTTACCATTCGTACAAGAAGACAATGTTAACACAACATTACAAGCTTCACGCGCTTCATAGATGCTTGGACGACCATGTGATACGAAACCTGGTTGGTTGATAGTACCATTTTGTTCATATAAGGATTGGTAAGCATCAGATACATCCCATGATAAACCATGAGCGCCCACTTTATTTTCAATATTAGGACCTAAGCCAATGAATTTTTCAAAGATTTTACTGTAGTCACGTTTTACGTGTACAAGATTTGGCATTGTTTTACCTGGAATAGGTTCACATTCACCTTTGCTCCAGTCTAATACTTTACCCAATGGTTGAGCCACTTCACCTGGGCTGTCATGACCCAATGGTTGCGCTACAATATCTTCGTATTCAGTGAAACCAGATTCTTTTGCTACGCGAGATACTGTTTCTGCTAACGTACGGAATGTATCCCAGTCAGATTTAGTGTCCCATGCACAATCTACAGCCGCTTGGAATACGTGCACGTATGGATGCATATCTGTGGAAGATAAGTCTTGTTTTTCGTACCATGTTGCTGCAGGGAATACGATATCGGAGTATAACGCAGTGGATGCCATACGGAAATCAATGTCGATTAATAGGTCTAATTTACCTGTTTCTGGAGCTTCACGCCAGTTGATTTCTTCTGGACGTACTGGTGCATCTTCATCTTCAAATACGCCATTTTTTGTACCTAATAAGTATTTCAAGAAGTACTCATGACCTTTAGAAGAGGAACCAATCAAGTTAGAACGCCATACGAACAAGTTACGTGGATGATTTTCTTTTGCAGAAGGATCTTCTACGCAGAATTTCAATTCTTTATTTTTCAATGCTTGTACGATGTATTGGTTAATTTCTGCCTCAGTACCTGCACCTGTAGCACGAGCATCATTGATCAAATCTTGATAGTTACGGTTGAAAGTAGGATAAGACGGCAACCAGCCTAAACGTGCTGCCAATACGTTATAGTCACCAGGGTGTCTGTAACGAGGTGTGGCTAATTTAGATACACGATCTGCAAGGTCAATGCAGTCAGAACGATATTGTTCTGTAGCAAAGTAGAACCAAGATGTACCATTTTGTAAACGAGGTGCTTTACTCCAGTCGTTTGCTGTCATAATACCAGCCCAACCTTCTACTGGACGTAATTTTTCTTGTCCTACATAGTGAGCCCAGCCACCGCCGTTAACGCCTTCTGTACCACAGAACATAATCAAGTTAAGGATCGTACGATAAATTACGTCTGCATGATACCAGTGGTTGATACCAGCACCCATGATAATCATAGAGCGACCTTTTGTTTGTTCTGCGTTGTCTGCAAATTCACGAGCTGTACGAATCACTACATCTGCTTTTACGCCAGTGATTTTTTCTTGCCATGCTGGAGTGTAAGGAGTATCTTCTTCATAGCTAGTAGCCACTTCACCGCCTAAACCACGATCGATACCGTAGTTAGCAAGAATTAAGTCGTAAACTGTTGTTACTTGTACAGGACCTTCTTTAGTTTGTACTGTCATAACTGGGATAGCACGTTCAATAATACCTTCATGAGCTTCATCGCCGAAATAAGGTAATTTTACTAATGCAATGGAATCACGTTGATCGATGACAGATAAACGAGGGGAGATTGTCTCACCTGTTGCACGGTTTTCAAGACGTAAATTCCATTTTTTAGGATTTGTATGACGATCACCTAATGTACCATTTGGTGCCACTACTGTATTCGTAATTTCATCGATAACTACTGTATGGAAATCAGCGCCATCTTCTGTGCTGCCTAAATCTTGATTGTTCAAGAAACGACCCGCTTGGATAGCACCATTGATTTCTTCTACACGTACTAAGAATGGTAAGTCAGTGAATTCTTTCGCATATTCTTTGAAATATGGAGTTTCTTTATCGATATAGTATTCTTTCAGAATAACATGACCCATTGCCATTGCCATCGCTGCATCTGTACCAGCTTTTACATTCAACCAAGTATCAGAGAATGTAGTAGATTCTGCATAGTCAGGAGATACGGAAACTACTTTGGTACCTTTATAACGTACTTCTGCTAAGAAATGAGCGTCCGGTGTACGAGTCAATGGTACGTTGGAACCCCATGTGATAATATAACCTGCATTGTACCAGTCACCAGATTCTGGAGTATCTGTTTGTTCACCCCAAACTTGTGGACTTGATGGTGGCAAGTCAGCATACCAGTCATAGAAGGAAAGTGGAGTACCACCCATAAGGTTCAAGAAACGCGCACCACCTGCATAGGACAACATGGACATAGCTGGAATTACAGAGAATCCTGCGTTGCGGTCTGGACCATATGTTTTTGCTGTATATAATAAGGAAGCTGCTACGATTTCTGTAGATTCATCCCAAGTAGAACGTACAAAGCCACCCATACCACGAGCAGATTTATAACGTTTTGCTTTTTCAGGATCTTCTACAATAGATTTCCATGCTTCGATAGGATTTTTAGCAGTTTTCTTCGCTTCTCTCCAAAGCTCGATCAATTCACCACGTACATATGGATATTTTACGCGTAGTGGGCTATATAAATACCAAGAGAATGTAGATCCACGAGGGCATCCACGTGGTTCGTAATCCGGCATATCATCTGGTGTTTTAGGATAATCAGTTGCTTGATTTTCCCACGCAACAACACCATTTTTTACGTAAATGTTCCAGCTACAAGAACCAGTACAGTTTACGCCATGTGTGGTGCGGACTACTTTATCGTAGGACCAACGGTCACGATAAAAATTTTCCCATTCACGACCACCTTCTTCTGTGATTTGATGGCCTGTTGGAGATACGTCCTTCTTGCGAAGAAACTTAAATTTTTGAGATAAAAGACTCATCTCATGTCCTCCTTAAAAATACAAAAAACCCTTGCCTTCGTAGTGCTCACAGCAAGGGGGGATAACCTCAATTATTCGATGTTACTAATATTAGGATCGATGGTTTCGATGTCTAAATCTAATAGCCCGATTAATGCATCAAAGTCACAGATTACCAGATGGTGTTTATCATAGGCTACATAGCCTAACTTTCGTAACTCACTTAGCATGCGGTTTAAACCTTCCCGTGATGTGGCAGTAAATTCAGCTAATTCTTGGTTGCTTAACGCGATGTCAATATAAATACCGTCATCCCGTTTAATCCCATAACTATTAGCTAAACGCAATAATGTAGAATAAAATGCACCTTTCTTACCGTATAATAATAAGTCTCTATACTTAGCTTGTTGTCGACGCATGTGAAGTGTATAAATCTTCATCATCGCAATAGCTAACGAATGATCCTTAGCAATAGCAGGTTCTAACACATCGTAACGTATGCAATACACAGAGCAGTCTTCTCGTGCAATAGCGTTAAATACATACGATCTCGTATTCGTCTCATATAAAGGAATTTCTCCAAGTACATTATTTTTTCCCACTAATCGCAGTGCAAAAATATGTCCAGTGGATTCAAATTTTTTAATACTGAGGCGCCCTCTCTGAACGATATAAAAGTGTTCTGCCTTATCGCCTTCGTGAAATAAAAATTCTCCCTTTTTCAGATGAATTACTTCCCCAGGCAATGCTAGCAATTGATTGATTAACTCCTGTTCCATACTGTCACCATACATCTTTCAGTAACATCCCATACTTATGAAGTTGATATAAACTTAGCTATATCAATTTCTCAATTACATTTTAAATTTTGCGCTATGTTACTATTATAACTTATTAATAATTATATAAGTTGTGCTTTTTATCACATTCACATTATATTATATCTTATATAATAAGTGTGTGATTTTAGGCACATATTATAATGAAAGTATGGCATAAGTCAATATTTTTTTATACTAATTTGTGTCTTCGATTTACTGTGATACAAAAAGTATCACAAGTTGTACGTTGAAAGGATTAAAGGAGTGTTCTCATGTCAGAGATGAAAATACCTCAAGTGGGTGCGAGCCGCAAAGAAATTATTGCGAACTGGCAACCAGAAAATCCCGAATTTTGGGAAAAGTTTGGCAAAAAAATTGCTAAACAAAACTTGGTAGTTTCTACCATTGCATTAACGTTATCATTTTGCGTTTGGTATTTATGGTCCACCATCGCAGCACAATTAAATGGAGCTGGATTCCATTTCACAACAGAACAGTTATTTACACTGGCTGCCTTCCCAGGTTTAGTAGGTGCTACGTTCCGTTTTATCTATACTTACATGCCAGCTTTAATTGGTGGTAGAAACTGGACTTTCATTTCTACAATTATTTTACTCGTGCCTGTAGTATGGTTAGGCTATGCTGTACAAGATACAACCACATCCTATGAAACATTCATGATCTTAACAGCTTTGATCGGTTTAGCCGGCGGTAACTTCTCCTCCTCCATGGCTTACATCGGTAACTTCTTCCCTAAATCTGAAAAAGGTACCGCTCTTGGCATTAATGGTGGTATTGGTAACCTTGGGATCTCCGTTATCTATTTCTTAGCTCCATTCGCTATGGGTTCTGCTACATTAGGTAATATCTTCGGTGTCACACCAGCTATCGTTAAAGGCAATGCAGTATACTTAGCCAACGCGGCGTTTATGTGGATTGTGCCTTTAGTAATTATCTTAGCGTGCATGACTCGTTACATGGATAACTTGCCACTAGCAAAACCTAATCCTAAAGCGCTGGCTCAAATTTTTAGCAACAAACACACATGGGCTATGACATTGTTATATACATGTTCCTTCGGTGCCTTCTCTGGATATGCAGCAGCACTTGGTCTACTTGTTAAAACAGAGTTCCCTGAAATTCCATTTGCTCACATCGCATTCGTGGGACCTTTAGTATCTGCCAGCCTTCGTCCAGTAGGTGGTTGGTTAGCTGACAAAATCAATAGCGGTACAAAAATTACTTTCATCGGTTTGATTGGTTTATGTATCACTACTGTATTAATCGCTGTAGGCGTGGATATGCATCACTTCGACTTTTTCTTTGGAATGACTGTATTAATGTTCGTATCCTGCGGTTTCGTAACAGGATCTACATTCCGTATGATTCCTCACATCTTCACAGATGGATTACAATCTTCCTTAATTGCTGGTTTCGTAGCAGCTGTAGCGGCGTACGGTGCCTTCATTACACCAAAAATCTTTGGCTATGTATACACAACATTTGGAAGTATCCACCCAGCATTTGCAGTATTACTTGCGTTCAACATCGTAACAGTATTTGTATGTTACTGGTTCTATGTTCGTAAAGCAGCTAACATGAATGTATAATTGAATCTTACAAAAAAGAGCACGGTTTACGCCGTGCTTTTTTGTTTGCTTCTAATCTTCTAATATTGAAAGATATAAATCTAACCTTTGTTGCATATATTTAGCAAACATATCAGCCATAGCTGATAAATTACCTTTTACATGATATTCATCAAATGCCTCATAATATGCCAAACGGTCTGTAAATTTAATATCAATGGGTGGATATCCTGCTTTCATTAATTCTAAATTGATAAGTAATCTTCCTGTTCTTCCATTTCCATCAATAAAGGGATGTATACTTTCAAATTCAATGTGAAAACGTGCTAACTTAGTAACAATATCTTCTTCACTATGTATATATTGATCTAATAATTGTTCCATTTTAGGTCTAACTAAGTATGGTTGTACTGGTTCATGAGCAGCTCCCATAATTCTAACAGGAACTTTTCTATAAATTCCTCTATCATCTTTTTTATCTGATAGTACCAAGTAATGGATATCTTTGATAACATTTTCTGAAAGTTCTACTTGATCACTCACTAATTGTCTTACATACTCAAATGCATCTCTATGACCAATTACCTCTAAATGTTCTTTTAAAGATTTTTTCCCAATTGTAAGACCTCGCAATACCATATCTGTCTCACGTAGTGTTAACGTATTACCTTCAATCGCATTTGAATTATATGTAAATTCAGCTAAAAATTCTTCATGTAATCGCTCTAATTCACCTTCAGTTAAAGGTCTCCTATGCTTTAATAGTTCTAATTTTTCTTCTAATATAGGAATTAATGACTGTGAGTTACTATATCTTCCATCTAATGGTTTTATAGCTGTAGCTGGTATCTTCCATGCTCTTCCTTCGCGATAAGCTCCTGATATCTTTCCTTCAACACATAATACTCGGACCCTTCTATCAGATAATCCCCATTTTTCCGCAGTTTCTTTAACAGTTATAAACATATGTATCCCTCCTATATGTTCTATTATAACATTTTATCGGAATAATATAAGTGCTTACGGAATAATATTTTTATAAATACGGAATGATAGCTGTCTAATTCTATTATTATAAACAACAAATAGTATACAAAAAAGAGCAGCCGAGGCTGCTCTTTTTCATTTAGATAGTAATTACAACTTATCGTTTGTAATAAATGACAATATGACGATATGGTTCTTGTCCTTCACTATCTGTTTTGATATTTTTTTCGTTTTGTAATGCTAAGTGAATAATTTTTCGTTCAAAAGCATTCATTGGTTCTAAAGCAATTTTTTGACGTGTACGTCGCACTTTAGCACCTAAGCGATGCGCCAATTGAATCAAAGTTTCTTCACGACGGGAACGATAATTTTCCACGTCCACAACAATTTGGCAACGACGGCGAACTTCTTTATTAGCCACAAGGTTTGTTAAGTATTGGATGGCATCTAATGTTTGACCATGTTTACCAATTAAAATACCTAAGTCTTCCCCATGTACTTGGAATGTGATTTTATCTTTAGTAGTCAATTTTTCAATCTGTACAGATAAACCCATCTTTCCAAACATGCCTAATAAAAATTCTTTACCTGTATCGGCAATAAAATCTTGTTCTGCTTTTGTAATACCATCTTCAACTACCACAGGAATTTCAGTAGTTTCTGTTTCCACAGTATCTACTGTTGTTTCTGTAATAGTTTCCACAACTGATACTACTTCTTCTTCAACAGCAATATTCTCTGCTGTTCCTTCTTCAAAGTATACGCGAACAAGAGCATCTTTTTTACCAAATCCTAAGAAACCTTTTGATGGCTCTTCTAACACTTTCACAGACGTAACAACACGACCTTGAGATTCAATTTGGGCTGTTGCTTGTGAAGTTGCCTCTTCAATCGTTTTTGCTGACACTTCAATGTAATCCATGCCTAGCCTCCTATTTGTTATTACGATAAATTAATGTTTGTTGTGCTAATTGGAATAGATTTGAAACTACCCAGTAAATTACCAATCCACTAGCAAAGTTTAAACTGATATAGCCAATGAATAGTGGCATAAAGATGTTCATAATCTTTGCTTGTTGATTATTACCACTAGCAGATGTTTGTTTACTCATAATATACGTAGATAACGCAGACAATACTGGTAATACATAGATTGGATCTGGATCACTCAAATTTGGTAACCATAAGAATTGCGCATATTGAGGATCATATGGATATCCTTGCAATGCATAGAAAATAGCAATCAAGAATGGCATTTGTACAAGAAGTGGTAAACAACCAGCTAATGGATTGATGCCCAACTCTTTATACATTTTCATAATTTCTTGCTGTGCTTTTTGTGGATTGTCCTTATATTTGTCTTGAATGGCTTTCATTTTAGGTTGCAAATCAGCCATACCTTTCATAGACTGCACTTGTTTTTGTGTCAACGGTGCTAATATAAGTTTAATAACAATGGTAAGCAAAATAATCGCGATACCATAGCTTGGGAAGCCCATCGATTTTGTGGCCAAAAACGAATATTCCACAAGGCTTCTCATAAAATCTACTAAATATTGAAAGATTTCCATGCCTACTCCTTTTCTTGTTCTCTGTAGTATAACCTTTGTGTACCCATATACGTTATGGTATGGTCTATATTTCATCCATACAGGTACTCAGGTATTTCCAAAACTGTGCTATGGCAAAGGATCATATCCACCCTTGTGAAAAGGATGGCATTTCAAAATCCGTTTGATGCCTAAATAGCTACCTTTTAAAGGTCCATACCGTCGCAATGCTTGCAACATATACATCGAACAGGTGGGATAAAAACGACAAGTACTTGGCTTTAAAGGAGATAGAGCATATCGATAGAACTGAACTAATCCAATTAACAAGTAATTTACAAGTTTACTAATACCCATTAGTTTCTATCCTTTAATAATTTACATTTTTTGAATAGACGCATCATTTCACGCTCTGCCTGTTCGTAAGTAGCATTGGCTAAATAACCTCGACCGACTACTACGATATGATGACCTTCACGCAATTCATGTTGATGCAAACGATACACTTCTTTCATCAAACGTCGTGCTCTGTTGCGCTGTACTGCGCCACCTACTTTTTTGCCCGTAACGAAACCAATTTTACTTTTTTGCTTTGCCACTGGCATATGATAGACTACACATAGACGTCCCACTTCATAGCGACCGTGCTTATACACTAATTGATATTCATTGTTTTTCCGAATTCTTCTATCTTTTGTTAAACTATTCATAGTTATCCTTTAATACCGTACATACAGAAAAACTTGGCTCTGCGGCCAAGTTCTCTTGCTGTATATTTGATTATGCAGATAAGCGTTTTCTGCCTTTAGCGCGTCGACGTTTTAACACTAGACGGCCACCGATGGTTTTCATACGTTCACGGAAACCATGAGTACGTTTTCTCCAAAGTGTATTTGGTTGGTAAGTACGTTTCATTACAACAACACCTCCTCATGATAGGTTTATTTTTTCGTATACCATAACATAGTAATTATATGTATAAACCCTAATTCTGTCAATATAAACCTTGTTTTTAATAGTATATATATAAACGATTTGTAATATTGTCATAGTAAAGAAAAAAAGTTTTTGGTATAATAAAGCTATACACCAACGAAGGGTTATAAACAAGTATTTTTATTTTTAACATGTTATCCACTGACTTATTCACATTATTGTGGATAGGAATAATTCTACCTATTATCTTGTTTATGAACTCTTTTTCTTTGTCTATTTTTTAGTTATCCACATTTTCATGATGTGGACAAATAATTCTTATACACATACAGGAAGGTTTATTATGAGTGACTTAGATCTCTACTCCCTATGGGACCAAGTGATGCAAAAAACAAAAACAAAAATGCCCCAGCAAATGTGGGACTCCTTGGTCGTGAATTCCTTAATGCCCTATTCTATGACATCTACCATCCTAACCTTATTCGTTATGGATCCTAGCAAATTAAAATACATTCAAACCCCATTGGTCCATAATCAAATTGTAGAGGCAGCAAAAAGTTTACTTCCTACCTTACAAACTATTGACTATCTAACGGATACTGCTACAGCAGATGCATCTTCGTCGGAGACAATACACACATCTCCTTCGGATATTCCTCCTATGCCGCCTATCGATATGCCTTCTATTGAAGATACAACGATGGAAAACTCTCCCTCTCCTATCATCCCTCCCCCTTGGGATACAGAAGAGTATGACGAAGCATTACCAGAAGGTGTAAGTCGTCCTAGCTATGATTCTCCTGTCATCATTCAAAGAAATACTTCTGCTTCACAAGGTATCCAAAAACCAGTACCTGCCGATTTATTTGCAACTAAAACAACTACTTCTACACCATCACCAACAGCACCACCTGTACAACGAGATATAAATAGTTCTTCAAAATCGCATTTAAACCGCGCTTTTACTTTTGATAATTACATAGAATCTACTTCTAACTGCGTTGCTTTCAGTGCTGCAAAAGCAGTGGCGGAAAATCCAGGACTTCGTCACAATCCACTGTATATTCACGGTCAATCTGGTCTTGGTAAAACTCATTTAATGCATGCCATTGGCAATCAAATTTTAGCCAATAATCCAACTGCTAAAATCATGTCTATTACCAGTGAAGATTTTATGAACAGTTTTATTGAATCTTTACGGACAAAAACACCAGATCAATTTCGCCGTAACTTTCGAGATATCGATGTACTCATCATTGACGATGTACAATTTTTAGAAGAAAAAAATAAAAAAACTACACAGGAAGAATTTTTCAATACTTTCAACCATTTATTGAGCCACAATAAAGCAGTAATTTTATCCAGTGATAAGCCGCCAAAGGATTACAAGGAAATGGAAGGGCGTTTAATCACACGATTTAATAGTGGTCTTACTGTAAAAATTGAGGCACCAAATCCAGAAATGATTGAAGCCATCATCCACGAAGAAATCGATCATCGCCGCAGTGAATACCCAACTTTATATGTTCCAAAAGAGGTAATACACTTATTTGCACAATACTTTAATAAAAGAAATATTCGTGAACTAAAAGGCGCCTTTGAAACATTAATTACACAAGCGGCTATCACAAACCGATTAGAAACGATTGATGTAGAATTTACTAATATAGCAATCAAAGACTTTATCATTCATACAGAAAAAATTGTATTATCCATTAAATACATTCAAGAATTTATAGCAGATTATTTCAAAATTAAACTAGAACATTTAATTAGCCAAAAACGGAATAAGCAATATGCCCATCCACGCCAAATTGCTATGTATTTAGCTCGTGAATTAATCAATGAAAGTTACCCACAAATTTCCTTTGCTTTTGGTAAAAAAGACCATACAACGGCATTGCATGCGTATGAAAAAATTTCCAGAGAAATAGAAAAGGATCAAGATTTACGATATACCATTGAACGTATTCGTGAAGAATTAGAAGCAGCTAAGTAATCTCCAGATTGTGGATAAGTATGTGCGTAACCTGTGTACACTTTGTGCCTAGGCTGTTAACAAAAATCGACTTACACACAAGGTAATTTCAAACCTGTTACTATGTGGATAGATACAATTTTCTATTCCCAATGTTATAAACATGTGTAAAATATTGATATACAAGGACTTTATACACCTATCCACTTGTGCACGCGCCCTACTACTACGGCTACTACTTTAAACAAAAACACTCTAACATAGTTATATTAGTCATAAGGAGTTAATGATGAAACTTCAATTTAACAAAACTGAATTAGTGAAAGCTATATCACTATTCCAACGTGTAGCAAGCAATAAAACAAGTTCTAATTTACCAGGATCTATCTACATTTCTACAAAAGATAATTACGTAGAATTACAAGCTAATGACTTTGAAATTGGAATGAGATCCCAAGTAGATGCTACCATCCTTGAACCAGGTACGATTGTAGTAGGTTCTAAATACTTTCAAGAAATTCTAAAAAAATTGCCAGGTGAACAAGTAGAATTATATAAACCAGAAAATTCCAATCAATTACAAATCAAATCAGATCATTCTGAATTTAAATTAGTGACTATGCAAGTAGAAGATTTTTCTTTAGTAGAACAAATCCAAGATGATAATAGTATTATGATTGACGGAGAACAGCTAAAACAATTAATCGATTTAACTGTATATGCTACTTCTACAGATACAGATCGTCCTATTTTCTGTGGTACATTAGTAGAAATTGAAGGTAATGAGCTGACTATGGTCGGTACTGATACACATCGTATGGCTGTTAAAAAAGTTACCTTAGATACAGCTCTTGAAAATCCAATGCGTATTGTCATTCCAAAACGTACTGTAGAAGAAGTTTCTAGAGTATTACCATCAGATCAACCTGTTATGGTTAAATTAATTTGGAATAGAAATCAAGTAGCTATTGTATTTGATACTGTATATATTATTTCAAGATTAATTGAAGGTACATACCCTGATTATAAACGTGTTATTCCTGCAAAATTCGATGCTAGTGCTATTTTAAATCGTCGTGAATTTGCTAGCTCCTTAGATCGTGTCTATTTTATGGCGAAAGATATGAGTTATTCTGCCATTCGCTATGACTGGGAAAAGAATCAAGTTACATTAAGTTCTCAAAGTGCTGATATTGGTATGGTAAAAGATATTGTTTTATGTACTTTTGAAGGCAATCCTTTCACTATTAATTTTAATGGTAAATATATTGATGAATTATTGAAACATAGCACAGGTGAAAGAATCCATATGTACTTGCAAGAACAAGGAGCTATGGTGATTCGTCAAGATAATAATGACCATTACACCTATGTGGTAACACCAGTTCATACACATAATTAAGAGAAAAGAGGAAATTATGAATCAAGAAACTGTATCCATTCATACAGAGTATATTCAATTAGATCAACTATTAAAATATGCCAATGTATTATCAACAGGTGGTCAAGTTAAAGTATTATTAGAAGAAGAAAAAATTACTTTAAACGGCGTATTAGTCACAGAAAAACGAAAAAAAATCTATCCTAATGATGTGGTGACTATTGCTAATGAAGTAACAATCACTGTGGTGAAGGAGGCTTAATTGTGTATGTGACTGAATTGGAACTCATACATGTTCGCAATCATTGTCATAGAACTATTACTTTCACACCAGAAATTATTGTGATACATGGCCCTAATGGAAAAGGGAAAACAAATATCCTAGAATCTGCGTATATTGCCACGATGGGACATAGTCATCGTACATCGGATATGAAAGATGTCATTTCTTGGAATGAAGAGGAGGCTAGTATTATCGTTCATTTTATGAAAGCTGATACGCCTCATACGTTGCAGATTAAATGGGGGCGTCAAGGAAAAAAAGTTATTCGTTTGCATGATAATCCTCTATCACAAAAAGAATTGGTAGGCACTTTGAATACAGTCATTTTTTCTCCAGAAGATTTAGATTTAATCAAAGGTACACCTTCTTTACGGCGTCGTTTTTTGAATATGGAAATTAGTCAGACTAGTCCTCAATATTATCACCAGCTTACGATGTATCAGCGAGCTGTACAACAGAGAAATCGTATACTTAAAGAATATAGTCATACGAGTAATGTACCAGTACAAGATTGGGATGAACAAATTGTTACGTTAGGCTCACAGATTATTCAAAAACGATTGGAAAGTTTAAAAAAATTAAATCAATTAATGGATTTAATGAATCGAAAACTCACCAATGGTAAAGAAGATTTACGATTGCAATATACTCAACCTTATAGTGAGAAACAACTATTAGTAACAAAAGATGCTTTATTACAGGCTTTACAAGAAAATTTATCAGAGGATCGGCGACGGTTACAAACATCAGTGGGACCTCATCGTGATGATATTATCTTTTATTCAGGTTCTATGGATTTAAAACGATTTGGCTCACAAGGACAACAACGGACAGCAATTTTATCAGTTAAGTTAAGTGAATTAGAATATATTAAATCGGAAGTAGGAGAATATCCTATTTTACTATTAGATGATGTACTCAGTGAGTTAGACCAGGAACGTCGTTCTAATTTAATCAAATTCATTCATAAACGTGTACAGACAATCATTACGACTACTGATACAACAGATACAATGGACTTAGACAAGGTGCAGTATATAGACTTGACGGAGGAAATACCACATGGAGAGTAAGTTAGAATCCCTTACAGGAGTGACCAATCTTCGTGATGCTATGTTACAAGAACTAGGCATTTTTGAAATGTATCGACTTATGAAACTCTATCATGATTGGGAATCTGTCGTAGGACCTATGGTGAGTGGACAAGCAAAATTAGTGCAGATTAAGCCACCTGTTATCGTAGTTGAAATTGGTCATACTGTATGGATGCAAGAGATGACTATGCGCAAACCACAGTTATTGGAAGCATTGCGTGAGTATTATGGAGAATCTATTATTACAGATATCAAAATACAACTCCCACGACGTGCTTTACAAGAACAGCTTGTATCAGGGGATGCCTTAGATATGACACCTGTTTATGAGGAAATTATAGACTTTCATCAAATTATGTTGCCCTCTGAGATTGTACAAAATATAGAAAAATCTGTTCGTGTGATCCGCTATGAGGAACTTCGAAGAAAGGTATTACAAACACGTATGGAGCAAGCGAAGAAAGAATTTGTACTGCAGCAAGAGCATTTTCATCAATGTCCTACCTGTGGTCGTTGGCAATCGGAAGGTTCTGCAAAGGTATGCCCTCAGTGTGAATATAAAAAGTATCGACATATCATTCGTACGGTGAAAGGTTTATTGAAGGATTATCCTCATTATAAATATGACCAAATGAAAGCAATTGCTCCCTGGTGTACCTATGAATGGTATGAAGTGGCGAAAGAAGAAAGTATTTACTATTATTTGACTCGTTTGTTCCAAGGTTCTACAGATGCCAACGATATGTATTGGGCGACGATGTTAATTACATCAAAACCGCAAGATGAATTGTCTTATGAACAAGTTGTGAATATTACTAATAAGTATCGTTGGAACGAAGCAGATAAAATGCAAGTGAAATAAAGGCTGAGACTTTCACAGAGATAGTAAAGTATTGTATAATAGAATGTATTATATAGAATATGGTGACCAGTATGGGATGTCATTATATAAATAGTAGGAGGATGTCAGATGGCAGAACAAACGAATTATGATGCCGGTAATATACAGGTTCTCGAAGGCTTAGAAGCCGTTCGAATGCGACCTGGTATGTATATTGGTAGCACATCTGCCCGTGGATTACATCACTTGGTGTATGAAGTTGTAGATAATAGTGTGGATGAGGCATTAGCTGGGTATGCCACGCATATTGAAGTGACCATTTGTGAAGATAATAGTATTGAAGTTATCGATGATGGTCGTGGGATTCCAACGGGGATGCATGAAACAGGTATGCCTGCGGTAGAACTAGTATTATCGAAACTTCACGCAGGTGGTAAATTTGGCGGTGGTGGATATAAAGTATCCGGTGGTCTTCATGGGGTAGGTATTTCCGTAGTGAATGCCTTGAGTGAGTGGACCATCGTCGATGTATACCAACATGGAAAAATTCAAGAAATTTCCTTTGAACGTGGTAATAAAACGTCTGATTTGAAAGAAATCGGTACGACGAATCGCACAGGTACGACAGTACGATTCAAACCAGATGCACAAATTTTTGAAACTACTATTTTTGAATTTGATGTATTAAAAACTCGATTACAAGAATTGGCGTTCTTGAATAAAGGTTTGCGCATTACCTTGTCCGATAAACGTGGGGAAGGTCGCAGTGAAAGTTTCCACTACGAAGGTGGCTTAGTACAATTCATTGAGTATTTAAATGAAGCTAAGGAAGCTATCACACCAAGTGTTATTTCCATCGATAATACTCGTGACGATGTGGTAGTAGATGTGGCATTACAATATAACGATAGTTATAGCGAAACGATTTTGTCCTTCGTTAATAATATCAACACCATCGATGGTGGTACGCACTTGAGCGGTTTCCGTACAGCTTTAACACGTACGTTGAACGACTATGGTCGCAAGGCTGGTATTTTGAAAGAAAATGAAAGCAACTTGACTGGGGAAGACGTGCGTGAAGGCTTGACAGCTGTGGTGAGCGTAAAAGTATTGGAACCACAATTTGAAGGCCAAACAAAAGGTAAATTAGGCAATAGCGAAGTCAAAGGGATTACAGATACTATCGTATCTGATGGATTGCGTGTCTTCTTGGAAGAGCATCCAGCAGAAGCGAAGAAAATCATCGAAAAAGCAACCAATGCGAGTCGTGCTCGTGAAGCAGCCCGTAAAGCTCGTGAATTGACACGCCGTAAAAATGCTTTAGAAGTGAGCTCCTTACCTGGTAAGTTGGCAGATTGTTCTGAAAAAGATACAACTATGACAGAAATTTACCTTGTCGAAGGTGATTCTGCGGGTGGTACGGCAAAACAAGGCCGTGATCGCCGTTATCAAGCAATTTTGCCATTGCGCGGTAAAATTCTAAATGTAGAAAAAGCTCGTCTCGATAAAATCTTAGCCAATGCAGAAATTCGTTCTATGATTACTGCTTTTGGTACAGGTATCGGACAAGACTTTGATATTACGAAGAGTCGTTATAATAAAATTATCATCATGACAGATGCGGACGTGGACGGCGCACATATTCGTACTTTATTATTGACATTCTTCTATCGCTATATGCGACCATTGATTGAAGAAGGTCATGTATTTATTGCACAACCACCGTTGTACCAAATTAAAAAAGGTCAAAAACAGTGGTATGCCTACAGTGACCAAGAACTTTCAGATAGATTGGATGAAATTGGCCGTGAAGGCATTACGATCCAACGATATAAAGGTCTTGGTGAAATGAATGCAGAACAATTATGGGATACAACTATGAATCCTGAACATAGAACCATCCTACAAGTCAGCATGGAAGACAGTATTGCAGCAGACAAGATATTTAGCGTTTTGATGGGGGATAAGGTAGAGCCTCGTCGAAAGTTTATCGAAGATAATGCTGAATATGTACGAAATCTTGACTTATAAGGAGAAATCCCATGGAAAATAATAAATTAAAAAGAAGTTTAAAATCCCGCCATATGAATATGATTGCATTGGGCGGTGCCATCGGTACAGGTTTATTCGTAGCCGGTGGTGAAGTAGTGAGTACAGCAGGTCCTGGTGGTGCCTTAGTTGCCTATAGTTTCATCGGTATCATGGTATATTTCTTGATGACTAGTTTAGGGGAAATGACTACGTATTTGCCAGTATCTGGTTCCTTTGGTACTCATGCCTCTCGCTATGTAGATAAAGCATTAGGCTTTGCCTTAGGTTGGAACTTTTGGTTTAACTGGGCTATTACATTAGCAGCGGAACTCGTAGCTAGTGCGTTCATTATGAAATACTGGTTCCCTGATGTGCCAGCTATTGTTTGGTCTGCTTTGTTCTTATTGATTTTGTTCGTGTTGAATTATTTATCAGCTCGTTCTTTTGGTGAAAGTGAATATCTATTCTCTAGCATCAAGGTTATTACTGTTATTGTATTCTTATTATTAGGCTCTTTATTGATTCTTGGGGTTGGTACTGAATCTCCAGGATTCCATAACTGGACTATCGAAGAGGCTCCATTTGTAGGGGGATTCTCCTCTATCTTGGCTATCTTTATGATTGCTGGTTTTTCTTTCCAAGGTGTGGAATTAATTGGTACTGCTGCTGGTGAGTCTGAGGATCCAGAAAAAAATATTCCAAAAGCCATTAACTCTATTTTCTGGCGTATTTTACTGTTCTATATTGGTTCTTTCACAGTCATCGGTTTCTTAATCCCTTACAATGATCCAAATTTATTGAACAGTTCTGTGGAAAATGTGTCCATCAGTCCATTTACATTGGTATTTGACCGTTTTGGATTTGATTGGGCGGCGCATTTCATCAATGCTATCTTGTTGATCGCTGTATTGTCAGCTGGTAACTCTGGTTTATTCTCCTCCACACGTATGTTATACGCATTATCTAAATCAGGAGATGCACCAAAATTATTTAGCTCTATTAACCAACGTGGTGTTCCAATTCCGGCATTGTTAGCAACAGCAGCCTTTGGTTTGTTTGCTTTCTTAACATCCTTAATTGGGGAAGGTCAAGCTTACACTTGGTTGATTAATATCAGTGGTATGAGTGGATTCATCACATGGGTGGGTATTGCTTTGGCACACTATCGTTTCCGACGTGCTTATGTGGCACAAGGTCATGATGTATCCAAATTGCCTTACAAAGCATCCTTGTTCCCATTTGGTCCATTGTTTGCCTTGGCATTATGCTTGATCATTATTGCTGGTCAAAACTATACAGCCTTCATGGGTGAAAGTATTGACTGGTACGGAGTATCCGTTGCTTATATTGGTCTTCCAGTATTTTTCGCCGTATACTTATGGTATAAAGCAAAACATAAAACAAAAGTAGTTCCTCTAAAAGAAGTGGATTTATCTCGCGATTTTGAGGACTAATAGAAACAGCCTACGGGAGAAAATTCCCGTAGGCTGTTTTGCTGTTGCTATGTGAATTTATAAGTAAGATAGATATTATTGGAAATAGGTTATAAGATAATTTTTTATCGACCTATTATATATATTATGAATATATGAGTATTCTAGAATTTGATAATATGATAGTATAGTAAAAGTGACAATTAAGAATTTAGTGATATATGATGAGAGAAAGGAGTATATACATGGAAACTAAAAAAACAACAAATACAATAAGCTCTGCCTTTCGATATGGTTTTCTTAAAACAACACCGATATTATTTGGCTTTTTATTTTTAGGTGTATCCTATGGTATCTATATGTACTCCATGGGATTTTCCTGGGGATATACGCTGGCATTGAGTGCTTTGATTTATGCAGGGTCTATGGAATTTGTGACAGTGGCTATGTTACTATCTCCCTTTAATCCAGTGAGTGCCTTTTTGATAACACTCATGGTCAATGGTCGTCATATATTTTATGGATTATCCATGCTAACAGTGTATCGGAATACAGGGTGGCTAACACCATATCTCATATTTGGAATGACGGATGAAAGTTTTTCTATTAACTATACATCACAAATTCCTGATGAAATTTCCAAGAAATGGTGTTATTTTTTTGTAACTCTATTGAATCAGTTATATTGGGTTATCGGTTCTGTCATAGGTAATCTTTTTGCATCTGTATTATCTTTTAATGCGAAAGGATTAGAATTTGTACTGACTGCACTCTTTATTGTATTGGCTTTGGAGCAATATAAAATACAACGAAATTTGATTAGTTCTGGTATAGGATTAGTGATTCCTGGGATTACTTTGTTGGTATTTGGTAGTGAACACTTTATGATTCCTGCCATGATTAGTATCGTGGTGATGCTAAGTCTATTATGTAATACAATGGAGGGACAACAATGACTTTCACAGAACAAATCATAACCATTGCCATTGTTGTGCTAGGCACCATGGCTACACGATTTTTACCATTTATCATATTTAACTCGAAAACAAAAACGCCTGCTTATGTGCAGTATTTAGGTAAAGTATTACCATCGGCGACGATGAGTTTGCTCGTCGTATTTTCCTTACGACATGTGGACCTATCCGGTGCATATCATGGCATGCCAGACATGATCGCCGTAGCTGTGACGGTATTACTCCATTTGTGGAAGGGCAATATGTTCCTATCCATTGGAGGAGGAACTATTTTGTATATGGTGTTGGTGCAACAGGTGTTTATTTAGTAGTACCTACGTATTATCATAAATATCATTAGTTGGGATAGTTATACTATTTTGGCAGTATTACTATAGGAGTAGGGTATCATCGTTATAGTATGCAAATGGAGTTTATAAAAATAGCTTAAATTGAAGGGGCTGTAATAAAATGGCTTCAAATAAAATAGAGTAAAGTTGATCAAAAACATCAACTTTACTCTATTTTTATATGTTAATAAGCAAACGAGTATATAGGCTATTTTTGTTATAATTATTGTATGGCATAACGCTCGCATAGAAGGAACTATTCTAAATATGATATAATACGAATAATGAGGTTTGAAACATATCAATATGAGAATAAAGGAGATACTATGATTATTACAACAACAATGCAAATTGAAGGTCATCCTATTAAGGAATATAAAGGAATTGTGTTTGGAGAAGTGGTGGAAGGTCGTAACTTTGTGAAAGATTTTTTCTCTTCCATTCGCGATATTGTGGGTGGTCGTAGCAATAGTTATGAATCATCTTTGGCCAGTGCTCGTGAAGCGTCTTTACAAGAAATGGAAAAACGTGCAAAAGCCATGGGAGCCAATGCTATTGTAGGCGTATCTGTAAGTTATGAAACATTGGGTGAAACTAATGGTATGCTCATGGTGACCTGCACAGGAACAGCTGTTGTTATTTAAAATATATTTGGGTTATTCTTATAAATAGCAAACAAGTATTATATAAGAATGTAGAAGTATTCCAATATATTTAGTAAAAATGCACGGTAAGTATTGTGTTAGTATATAATATAAAACTATTCAAAATTAATAGATGATTTGATATATATAGTGTAGTTTTATAGATAGGAATCGATAAGGAGAGATAGAATCAGTGGGAAGTGATATAGGTATAGAAATTTTAATTGTAGTCATACTCATCATTTTAAATGGTCTATTTTCCATGACGGAATTGGCCATTATCAATGCTCGTAAAGGGTTATTAGAAGAAAAGGCGGAAGCAGGTAATCGAGGAGCCCGCATGGCTATCAAGCTAGCGGAGGATCCAAATGAAATGTTTTCTACTATACAAATTGGTATTACTCTAATTAGTATTGTCACTGGTTTGTACTCAGGTGCTACTTTTTCTGATCCTATGGCGACATATATTAAAGAACATATATTGTGGCTAGCTGATTATGCGGATACGATCAGCCCTATTTTTATCGTATCTTTAACGACCTATTTATCCTTGGTCATAGGGGAATTGGTGCCAAAACGGTTGGCTTATAACTCGCCAGAATCCATCGCCATCATGATGGCTATTCCTATGAAATACTTCGCCACTGTAACAAAACCATTGGTGGCACTCCTCAGTGTGTCTACGACTATGTTACTGAAAGTATTAGGTGTGAAACACAAGGAAGAAGCACCGGTAACGGAATCGGAAATTAATAAAATGCTTGTACAAGGTGTGGAATTGGGCGCCTATGAAGAAGAAGAACCAGTGCTGGTAGAAAATATTTTCCGCTTAGCTGACCTCGATGCTAGCGATATTATGACACCTCGTACACAGTTGACGTGGATCGATATCAATGCTAGTGATGAGGAAATATTAGAAACTATTATGGAATGCAATGAACATCGCATTCCAGTAGGCGACGATTCCTTGGATGACTTGAAAGGTTTAGTTTCTTCTGTAGATGTGTTGGCACAACAAATGAAAGAAAGTCATCGTCCTATGAAAGATATTCTAGCGTACTGTATGCGTAAACCTGTGCTCGTACCAGAATCTCTGTCCTTGATGAAAGTATTATCTACTTTCAGAGAAGAAGGTACCCACGAAGCCATTGTGCTAGACGAATATGGTGGCATGAGCGGGATGATTACGTTCCACGATATTATGGAAGAAATTGTAGGCTTGATGCCATCTGGGGAAGAGGAAAAGAAAGAAGAAGAAAATCGTATCGTTCAACGAGAAGATGGAACGTATCTTGTGGATGGGCTCATCAGTATTGAAGAACTGAAAGAATACTTCGAAGTGGACGAACTATTACCAGGCGAAGAAGATGATCTGTACAAAACATTAGGGGGATTCGTGACATACTTAATTGGTCGTATTCCAAAAGAAGCCAATCGCTGTTACTACGGACCATTGCAATTTGAAGTGATGGATATGGATAACACACGAGTGGATAAAGTAATGGTGACACGGAAAGTAGTGGTGGAGAGTAGTCCTGAATAATGTAAAAACTATCTATATTGCCACCATTTGGAAAGATACGATATAATAGGAATAGAATACATCAGAGTATAAGTATAGTATATGTATAGTATATGTCGTAACTTATGTTAGTCATGAAAGAGGTACACCATGGAATGGGTATATTTAGCAATTCATTATGGAGATAATGAACGCGGTCATATTGCGTATAACAAAGAAACAAAAGAATGCCAAGTGGTATTAGAAGATGCAGCTTGGAAAGAAAAAGTAGAATCCTATTTGAAAGCAGAACAAACAGTGATGCATGCTACAGGATTGAATACATATGATGAGTTGACAGTTCAACCATTGGAGTCTTATGAGTATTTAAAATTAGCATTAACTCGTATGTGGAACAAAAATGGCGTGCAAGTTGACTGGGGGATTCCAGTAGAAGTGGATGGCCAATTATATTTTGCTGAATAAGCAAGATCATATGGTGGATATGTAACACTTGTAAGATATGATGCGGTGCAGACTACCGATGAAAGTGTGATTGTACGAGAATATCTAATACAGAAGAGTATAAGAAAGCCTATAGAACAGTACGAATGGTTCTATAGGCTTATTGTGTTTATGATGAAGGTATAGGAACTGCATCGTTAGTAAAGTATCTAGAACATCTAGTAGATCTATTAAATCTATTAAATGTGTGTATGTATCGAACACTTAGAAAGAAAATTAAACACTTTTATCGTACATATGGAACAGTTATCCACCTAATTGTGGATAACTCAGTGTATAACTATGGGTATAGGTTGTGAGTAGCTTGTTAATACATTGTGTATTTAGTGTTAATAACTCCGTAGTTATACACATCTTATACACAAAAAGTGAATAACCCTTGTAAAATAAGGCTTTATTGAATCTTAATAGGTGAGAAAAAATGTTCTGTATTATGGATATACACATACGATACAGATCGAATCTTATTTTAGATTTCATATTGCTAGGTATAGTACAGTTAGACTATAATAGATGTATACTTGCGTTCATAGCTCAGTAGGATAGAGCGACAGTTTCCTAAACTGCAGGTCGGGGGTTCAATTCCCTCTGGGCGCACCAAATCTATAAAGGGGTTGTTGTATGACAGCCCCTTTTTTGCATATTAGTGATGTTAATTCAATAATCATTATACTTACCAATAACGAAAGTAAATAAACTGTGCTATAATTTACGTAATATAACAGTTCATAAACTAAGGGAGGCCATAAATGATGAGAAAGAGCGTAGTATTAGCGACATTGTTTGCTTTACTGTGCACGTCAACAGTATTAGCAGAAGAAGTAAATTTAGGTAAGAATGGAGATACAAGTACAGCCTATACGGCGGGTGGTGTATCGATTGGTAAGGGCATAATTGGCTCTGCAAATAAAAGGATTAATACTCCTATTGGGATTGGATATAATCACAATATTAATGCAGATTATAGTATTGCCTTAGGGTATGAGGCAACCATTGAAAAAAATGGAAAATATGGGATTGCTATCGGTACTAATTCCTATGTAGGAAAATTGACAGAAGATGAGGATTTAGGAGAGGTGCCTCCTGATACACCTACTAAATTAGGAAATCAATCTGAAGATATTGTGAATGCAGAAAACTATAAACCATTAGATGAGTCAAAAGATAAAAAAGACACCCCAAGTATACCAGAAGGATATGAGGAAAAAGTAGCTTTCCAATCAATGGCTATTGGTAACTATACTAGAGTCTATGGATTTGATGCCGTAGGAATTGGTAATGGTGTTAGGGCAAATGGAACCGATGCTATTGCCATTGGTAAATCCAGCCGAGCATGGTTAGATGAGTCCATTGCCATGGGTTCTCAAGCTGTGACAGCAAAGAAAAGAAGTATAGCTTTAGGAAGGTATGCTACGACTTTATCAGAAGATAGCATAGCCATTGGGAATCGTGCAGAAATATCTTCTAAGGCAGATAGCAGTATGGCTCTGGGTGCTTGGTCGCGCGTGAATGATAAGAATAGTGTATCTATTGGTCTGTTCTCTTCTACAGAAGGACGTGGTGCTGCTATAGACGGTACATCAGCTTTCACAGGGGATGAAGTGAAAGCAGCAGAAGGCGTCGTTTCTGTGGGTACAGAGGGATACACGATGCAATTTGATAATGGTACCTTAGACATTCCAGAGATGAAACGAAGAATCGTCAATGTAGCTGGCGGTATTAAAGATACAGACGCAGTGAATGTAAAACAGTTGAAAGCGATTACAAATGCATTAGGATATACTCCAGAAGAAATTGAAAAGTTAAATTCTACAACAGGTAGTAAACCTGAAAGTATTCGCAACCAAATGGATACGGTACGATCCATGGCGGAGACTGCCAACGATACAGCAAAAACAGCAGGTGCCTCTGCTATTGCGTTAAGTGCGTTGAAAGCCTTACCATATGATGGGACACATCGAACACAAGTGATGGCTGGAGTAGGTCAGTTTAAGGGAATGAAAGGATTGGCACTAGGTTTGGGTCATTACCAAAATAAAGATAGATTCTATAATTTTGGACTTAGCCTTGCGGGACATACCCTATCTTGGAATGCAGGAGCCTCTTTCAGAATCGGGAAATCTGAACAGGAGTTAGTACGCAGTGACTATGAAATGCGTATCCAACAATTAGAAGAGAAAAATGCCGAATTAGAGAAAAAATTGAATCAAGTATTGTCTATGCTAAGCAAATAATATGTAAACAGAGGATCATTGCTACAAACTGTAGTGATGACCTCTGTTTTTAAGTAGGAATCATAGATTAGTATACAAGTAGATAAAAAATGAATAACTCTTATTGAAATATATACGATAGGTACCGGTGTATAAAAATGGAATGAATTATCTCCAGCTGAGTATAGAGTTAAGGATATACAAATGAAATGTACTGATGTATGCTGAGTTATAGACAATGGGTTCAACTATAGGTGCATATGATTATAATTAGTAGCTATAATAACTATCTAAAAACGGCTATTAGCCAATAGCATAGTTCTTATGATATTCTTAATACTCGAGAGATATGAGAGAACTTTCAGTAGGAATATATATCGAGTTGTTATGAAAGGATAGAACTATGAAATTAAAATCATTATTCACGCCTCTATTAGTAGGTATATTGGCGTTAGGCATTGCGGGCTGTGGTACAAGTACAACAACGCAAGATACGCCGAAGGAAATTAAAATCGGCGCCACTGCAGGTCCTCATGCACAAGTGGCAGAAGCTGTGGCGAAGGAAGCACAGAAACAAGGTATCCAATTGAAAGTAGTGGAATTTTCCGACTACATCACACCAGATAAAGCCTTGGCAGATGGAGATATCCAATTGAATGCATACCAACATGTGCCGTTCTTAGAGAACTTTAATAAGCAAAATAATTCCAAATTAGTGCCGATTGGTAAAACGATTTTAATGCCAATGGGTATCTACAGTAATACTGTGAAATCTCCTATCGATGTAAAAGACGGCGACACAGTAGCGATTCCAAATGATCCAACCAATGGTGGACGTGCCTTAGCCTTGTTACAACGAGCAGGTCTTATCAAATTGAAAGACGGTGTTGGTTTCAAAGCAACAGTGGCGGACATTGTGGAAAATCCTAAGAACCTAAAAATTCAAGAATTAGAGGCAGCACAATTACCTCGTAGCTTAGATGATGTGACATTGGCAACAATTCCAATGAACTATGTACAAAGCGCAGGCATCAACGTAGGTGAAAAAGGATTATACTTAGAACCAAAAGATGAGCCATTAGCAGTAATGATTTTGGCGACTCGTGAACAAGATAAAGATAATGCAACCTACAAAAAAATTGCAGAGATCTATCAGTCCGAAGCAATCAAACAATTCATTGCAGAAACTTTCAAAGGAACTATTACGTCTGCAAACTAATGATGACCTATACAGAGGTCTACCCATGAGGTAGGCCTCTTTTTTGTATCGTTACAATGATAGTGAAACGATAGAGGTATCGTTGCATATGCTTATACATGCGATACTATAGCGGTTTGTTGGAAATTGTATTATGTGTAAATAGGCTATCGTTGCAAAGTATGTGAAACGATAGAGGTATCGTTGCATAATATATAAAAATACATAGTTACACACTGTACGCACATATGGTATACTATAGGATGTATCTTTTAGTGCTTTCACTAAGAAAAGAAATAGTTATACCCGTAGATATAGCAAGGGTGTAGCCATTGTTACAGTGAAGTATATTTGGCTATGGTATACTATAGATATACTATCGAAATAAATAAGAATCTATAAATAAAGTATGTAAAGGAAAAGTGTGTCACCAGAGTGGTGCGAGGAGGTCTTTATGGAGTTAAGACATGAACTAGAATTTGATAAAGATTATACGATGGAAGAGGCTTTTGCAGAGGCAAAGCGTTGTTTGAATTGTGCGAAGCCATTGTGCCGTACAGGTTGTCCTATTGAAAATGAAATTCCTCGTTTCATCCAAGCTATTGCGCATGGTAATTTTGGATTAGCCAACGATATTATTGCCGAACGCAGCAGTTTACCAGCTGTGTGTGGTCGAGTGTGTGCTCGTGAAAAACAATGTGAAGGGGCATGTATTTTAAATCGTGCGAATAAACCTATCAATATCGGTAAATTAGAACGCTTTGCAGCTGATTTTGAAAGTGATAATAATCTTCGTAAGGTGAAACCAAATCGTAAAGACCAAGGTAAAATTGCTATTATCGGATCTGGTCCTGCTGGATTAACTGTAGCTGGTGATATGGCAAAATTAGGTTATGATGTCACTGTATTTGAACGCCAAGATGAACCGGGTGGTATTCTATTATTTGGTATTCCAGAGTTCCGGTTGGGGAAACGAATTGTGCGCCGTGAAGTAAAACGATTACAAACATTAGGTGTTACTTTTGAATGCAATGTCACAATCGGTCCAGATCGTAACTTAGATGCTCTTTTTGAAGAAGGTTTCGATGCCATCTTTATTGCTACAGGAACTCATGTACCAGCGGAAATTTCTTTGCCTGGTGATGAGAAAGCTGGTATGTTACAAGCGATGGCATTATTAACATCGGTACAATTAGTACAAAATGGTAGAGCCGAAGAAGAATTGATCCCTGTATATAAAGGCGATAAAGTTGTCATCATCGGTGCTGGTAATGTGGCGATGGATGCGGCTCGTACTTGTGTTCGTCTTGGTGCTGAAAGTGTCACTGTGACGTACCGTCGTGGGGAAGAACAAATGCCAGCGAACCCAACCGAGTTTGAAGAAGCGAAAGAAGAAGGTATTCGTTTTGAATTCTTGGCTGCTCCAAAAGAAGTAACCGGTTCAGATATTGTGGAAGGATTAACTTTAACACGACAAGAATTGCAAGAAGATGGATCTGTTAAAAGCACTGGTGAAGACTTCACTTTACCAGCAGATAAAATTATTGTGGCCATCGGTCATAAGCCAAATGCTCGTTTAGTGGGCCCAGGTAATGGTATCGAAGTGAATGAGGCTGGCTATGTGGTAACACGAGAAATGCCATATGGTATGACGAGCCGTCAAGGTGTATTCGCAGGCGGTGACGTAGTGCATAAACCAGCTACCGTAGTATTGGCTATGAGGGAAGCTAAAAAAGTAGTAGAAGGTATCGTAAACTATTGCGAGGCAAAACGCTTTTTAGGGGAGTAAGGTTTTATTCTTTACTAAGCTGTGATATAATGTGAGTAAGCAAAAAGTGTGAAAACAGTTAGCATTAGGTTCACAAAAAATACCCAGGGGTCAGACCTGGGTGTTTCTTATATACTAGAAAATATATTAAGAAAGTGATATAATTGGTATGGAAGAAAGTTGATGATTTCCAATTATAAGCAAAAGAAACCCCACGGTCTGCTAACCGTGGGGTTTTATTTTTTTACAATTTATGATACAATTTAGACAAGCGAAAAAGAGTAATGGTGATTTCACAAAGCTCACCAAAAAAATACCCAGGTGGCTAGACCTGGGTGTTTCTTATATACTAGATAATATACTAGGAAAGTGATATAATGGAGTTGGAATAAAATTGAGGACTTTCCATTTGCAAGCAAAAGAAACCCCACGGTCGGCTTACCGTGGGGTTTTGCTTTTTATAGAGAGCTATCTCTTGTTGGGCTAGTTACTTCTTTTCTTTCTGTTTAGCCACTTGCAAATATAGTTGCTGATTATACCTGCCACAACAGAAATAAGAAAATTGAGGAATGTATCCAATTGCAAACACCCCCTTTCTGTTACCAGTCTAGGGGAAGTAACATCTATAGTATAACAGATTGTGGAAAATAAGACATATATATCTGGTTAATTGTATAATGAAATTGAACAATAGAATATAAAAAATCCATAGTGATT
>CAURQH010000007.1:0-96221 GCA_963526885.1 uncultured Veillonella sp.
CGAAGTAATTACCTTACATTGTTCAGTTTTCAAAGATCAACTTTGTCATTCACAACGCTCTGTTGTGGCGACTAGATTATAATAACAGATTCATAATTTTATGTCAACAGTTATTTTAATCTTTTTTTAACTTCCCTGCTCTTGAAGGATTAGAGAAAATTAAAAGTGCTTGTGTCTCAAGCACTGAATGTATTATATGCTATTTTCCAATAATTTGCAACCCCTCTTTATACAATTTTTTACATATATATTTTCTATAGAAATCAATTTAGACAACCTAGACGTTTCGGATGTCTAAAGGCAATCTTACTAATCGACTCATATTGACGAACAGCACCCTTTTCCTAAAACGCAGTCATGCGTAGAATACCTTGCTCTGATATTATTGACTAAATTATATAATTGCTAAACAGATCTTTGTTTCTTTTCTCCCTTGAATGCCGTCGTATATAAAACGCCTTGTAGCAGTATTATTAACTTAATCATACAAATACAAGAAGAGCAGGGCAAACCTCCGAACAAACACCCACAAACCTTTCTCCGAGGAACTCTGTTATGCGTAGAACACCTTGTGGCAGTGTTATTGACTTAATCATGCAAATACAAAAAGAGCACGGTGTGCTCCGAACAAACAAACACTCACAAACCTTCCCCTGAGGAACGCAGTTATGCGTAGTAGTCTTGTGGCGTTTTTACTATCTAAATTTCACATATTCAAGAAGAGCACGGTGTACTCCGAACAAACATTATGAAATACCGTTTGTGAGGAGTATGCCGTGCTCTTCAATTTATCTTATTAACTTTAATTAGCCACAGGCTACATAGCGTTACAAATGACGATACATTATGAAATACCGTTTGTAAGGAGTATACCGTGCTCTTCCCTTCATCATATTCAGTTAATAACCGCCACAAAACAGAATAGCATCAAAAGTGAAACCCTTGTTTTTCCGCTATTCTAATCAATGCACTTCTCTTCTCATCTTTCAGTTTCAATCGCCCCACTACTTGGTCTGTAAATTTAGGCAATGGGTAATTCGGACTGCGAAGGTCGTAGTATTGGTTCATCTCTTCGTCGTAATCTTCCAACAATTCATGGTAGTTATCAAACGTACTGTATGCATCATCAAATACATTCGCTTCTCTTGGCATGCGCGGTTTCAATGCCGGTTTTTGATCTGCCATACCTAAGCCAAGTCCTACCACTGGGAATGTTAATTCAGGTAATTTCAAAATTTCAATGATCTTTTCTACATCATTTAATACACTACCTAAATATACTGTACCATATCCTGCCAGTTCCGCTGCGGTCACCATATTTTGTGCTGCTAGGCAAGCGTCAGTCCACCCTTGAAAGAATCGGTCTACATCACTTGCCGTATCAAGGTCTAGTTCTTTTTCTTTCATAATTTGTGCATTGCGATAGGCATCCACCACAAATACAAACAACTCTGGCATATCTTTCACATAGTCTTGCTTACATACCTCTGCAATGGCCGCTTTTATTTCTGGATTCACAATACGGATGATACTAAACGTTTGCATACCCATGCTGGTGGCAGTCCGCTTCGCTACATCTAGTAAAATACTCAAATGTTGCGGAGATACACGCATCGGTTTATATTGGCGAATACTTTTATGATCTAACATAATATCAATAGGGTTCATAGTTTTACTCCTAACTTTCATCATACTTTCATGTAGATTGTGTAGTATAATAGCAACACATGGTGTACTGCTTCTATATTATTGTAGGGCACTCATTTTTTATTTGTCAATATGTACACCACATAGAAAGGAAGAACCTTATGAAACATTCATTTCTTTTGAAAGCTTTTACTATTGGTGCATTCATGGCATCGGCCACAATCGGATCTATGGCTGCAGATATTACGCCAAGTGAAATTTCCGTTACTGGACAAGCCGTTCGTCAAGTGGCACCATCCTATGCCTTACTTAACCTTGGAGTATCCAGCAAAAACACGTCTGTTCAATCTGCCAAAGCACAAAATGATGCGATTATGTCTAAACTCATCTCCTCTTTACAACATGTAGGAGTTTCTAGAAATAACATTCAAACATCTAACATTACTATCAACCCTAATTATGATTATATCGATGGAAGCTCAAAATTAAATGGCTATAATGTAAACAACACGGTTGTTGTTAGGGTATATGATACTTCCTCGATTGGAAAAGCGATTGATGCTGCTATCGCTAGTGGCGCGTCTGATATTAATTCCTTGACATTCCAAACCGATGTATCTCAAGAGATAGAAGATCAATTATCTACCTCTGCTATTAGTGATGCACGCCACCAAGCAGAAGTGATCGCTCGAGCTTTAGGTCATACTGTAGGGCCTGTAAAATCGATTAGCTTAGGAACTACTCGAACCAATACGATGGAAGTGAATCCACGATATGCTATGTTGGCAGTAAAATCTGTAGACATGTCTACATCCACACCTGTAGAGAATGGTGATATGTCTGCTAACAAAACTGCAAGTATAGTGTTCTACTTACAATAAGATGTATAGGCATTGATACAAAAAATATTATTGGCCAAATATGTGCATTGGTATACACATCTATTAACATCCTAATGATAGATATTGTCAACCTTACTCACAATTCAATAGCAACACATAAGAGAACCGTCACCAACAAGTTGACGGTTCTTTTTGCTACATAAAAAACCGTAGCGAACCTCATCATCGGTGGCTACGGTTTTTCTTATTTTTTCTTAGGCACTACTTTAAAGCTGTCATGCATTTGTTGTTTCATATCATCTGTTAATGGACAAGGCCATTCATTGATATCATTATGCTTTTTCAGCTTTTTCAAATCCTCTGGACTTAATTTTTGTTTTTCCGCATCATCGAATGTAATCATGATTCCATCACCTCTACTCGGAATACTAGAAAAGGAAAGATAAATTTCTTTCTGTCCCTATTATATGACGAAAAGCATCTTCTTGTGAAGATGCTTTTCCTATGTATACACAATACTTGTATCGTACATATCCTAAGGAGGGTTACACGCTTGAACCTATGGGAGATACTTGTATCAGAACAAGTATCTCCGTTGACACTCCAAACACTTTCAGATATCTATGGATTGCTATTATTATGCACGATCTTTGATTTCTTGTTGGATATTGGCCAAGAATTCTTCCCAAGGAATGGCCCCTTGTTCGCCTACTCCACGTTTACGAACTGCCACTTTTCCTTCTTCCACTTCTTTGTCACCCACCACAAGCATGTAGGATACTTTTTCCATTTGAGCTTGACGGATTTTGTAACCAATTTTTTCGCTACGATCATCTAGTTCCACACGTACATAGGCATCTTTAAATGCTTTACGTAATTTTTCAGCATATTCTACATGTTTTTCACTGATTGGGAGGATTTTCACTTGTACTGGCGCCATCCAAGTTGGGAATGCTCCTGCAAAGTGTTCAATCAAGATACCAATGAAACGTTCCATGGAACCGAAGCACGCACGGTGAATCATGATTGGACGGTGTTTTTGACCATCTTCTGCGATGTATTCCAAGTTGAAACGTTCTGGCAAGTTCATATCCAATTGGATAGTACCACATTGCCATGTACGGCCGATAGAGTCACGAATATGGAAGTCTAATTTAGGACCATAGAAGGCACCATCACCTTCGTTGATACGGTATGGAATGCCTTTTGCTTCGATTGCTTCACGTAATGCTTCTGTTGCCAATTCCCAGATGGCATCATCGCCGATAGCGCCTTCAGGTTTTGTACTCAATTCTACATGATAGGACAAACCAAATTGAGAGTAAATACGACCGAATAGATCGATAACGCTCATTAACTCCTCTTTAATTTGAGATGGTGTCATGAATACATGCGCATCATCTTGTGTAAAGCTACGCACACGGAATAAACCATGTAAGGCACCGCTCAATTCATGACGATGTACTAATCCAAGTTCTGCCATACGAATTGGCAAATCACGGTAAGAATGCATTTCGTTTGCATATACCAAGATACCTCCTGGACAGTTCATTGGTTTAATTGCATATTCTGCGTCATCAATTTGTGTAGTGTACATGTTTTCACGGTAATGGAACCAGTGACCAGATGTTTCCCACAAATGTTGACTCAAGATGATTGGTGTACGAACTTCTTCGTAATCGTAATCGTGATGTACTTCACGCCAGAAATCTTCTAAGGCATTGCGCACTGCCATACCTTTTGGTAAGAAGAATGGGAATCCTGGACCTTCTTCTTTGATGACGAATAAGCCAAGCTCTTTGCCCAATTTACGATGGTCACGGCGAGCCGCTTCTTCTAATAAGTGTAAGTATTCTTCTAGTTCTTCTTTCTTTTCAAAAGCAGTACCGTAAATACGTTGCAACATTTTATTTTTTTCATCGCCACGCCAGTATGCGCCTGCAATACTTTGTAATTTGAAAGCTTTCACTTTTCCAGTGCTTGCTAAGTGTGGACCTGCACAAAGGTCTGTAAATTCACCTTGTTTATACGCAGAAATCACTGCATCTGTTGGCAAATCATTGATTAACTCTACTTTATAATTTTCATGTTTAGCTGCGAAGAAATCTAGTGCTTCCTGACGTTCCATCAATACTTTTTCGATAGGCAAGTTTTCTTTTACAATACGGCTCATTTCTGCTTCGATTTTTGGCAAATCTTCTGGCACTAATTTATGTTCCATATCGATGTCATAGTAGAAACCATTTTCGATAGCTGGTCCAATTGCCAATTGTGCATCTGGCCATAAGCGTTTCACAGCTTGTGCCATCACATGAGATGCAGTATGACGGAATGCATGTTTACCACCTTCATCTGCAAATGTTAAAAAGCTTACTTTAGAACCTTCTACTAGTACTTCACGTAGATCTGTTAATTCACCATTTACATCTGCGGCTAATACTTTTTTTGCTAAACTGTTTGATAATTGTTTTACTGCTTCACCCAATGTAGTTCCAGCTGCAAAGGCTTTAGAACTTCCATCAGGTAAAATGATATTTACTTCACTCATAGGTTACCTCCCTAGGTCTAATACTACTATGCCATTGGGGATGGCAATACTTTTTACCAACAAAAAAAGACCCTCTCCCACACAAGGGACGAAGATCTTCGCGGTTCCACCCTAGTTAGTCCTTATTTATAGGACTCACTCTTACGGACGATAACGGGTCCATACGGATTCAATTACAAGCCTAGCCTTCACTGAACCAGTTTGAAGGTGGTAACATCTAAGTCTACACTAGATACTCACAGCCAAGGTATCTTTCTCTGAAAGTATAGATGGTTAGGGTCATGTCCTTCGCATCACTGTTGCTTATATAATAATATAATTATAATAAACAAAAACCCTATCTATGTCAAGGGAATTTTTTCGATATACCCTTATAGATAAAAAGTACTACCCTTGTCATTAACTTGTCAGTTAATACTTGGGTAGTACTTCATGTTTAACTCTTATCCCACGTTTCTTTAGCTGTTTCTAACAAATCTTTTAATCGTGCCAAGCCTTTTCTGCGCAAACGATGAATATAACTATGACTGCATTCCAAGGTATCTGCTATAGATGCTATACTGTGGTCTTTGTAATACACTTCTTCTACTACGTGTTGCTCCGCTAAAGGCAACTGTTTCATAGCCGATGTAACCATAGCTCCATACATGCGTTCCTCGCAAACAATTTCTGTAGACGGACCCTCAGCAGGCAATTGTTCCCACCACATTTCACCATCTTCTGCTTCCGATTGTAGGACAATCCCTTCCTTGCCTTCTTTACGAAGGTAGTCCAAGATACGTCCTCGAATACGATGTACTGCATAGAGGGAGAAGGCTACGCCTTTCTTAGAATCATATCGCTCTACCGCTTCAATGAGCCCAATGGTTCCCTCTTGAATGCAATCCATCCTATCTACCTTAGAAGATTGATACACATTCGCCTCTTTCAATACTAAAGGTTGGTAATGCTCAATGATTGTCATACGAGCTTCCAAATCCCCTTCTTCTTCATAAGCCTTCCAGAGCCGTTGTTCTTCTTCCCAGGTCAGCAATTCAATGGTATCCACGCTGGCAATATAATCGTTGAGCATACTTTCACCTCCTTTAGAATCGATAGCGCCACTGTGCCCCTAAGTAGCGTTTATGTTCATTATTAATCCATCCTGTAGCACTAATACTCCGATTGATGTCATACTGAAAGCCATACGATACATGGTCGTTCTTAAGGCCCCTAGTTAAAGTAATCATCAAATCTGGTACTACATATTTACCGATGGTAACGTTAAAATTATTTTTTTCCTGCAAATCACGAGAGTCTTTTCCATCTAAGGAACCTTTGGTAATATTCACCAAATCTAATCCCAGTGTATCTTGCAGCACATCTTCAATATAGCCAAATGCCAAAGACTGTAAGCTAGATGTCAATAAGGCATTCGCATCATCGGAAGTGACGCCGCTATTATTTCCCACATTGCGTCCAAAGGTTAAAAGAGAAATAATTTGACGTTCCGACAAACTAGGTTCAGACGTTAATTTTAATTTCATCTGCGTCGCAGGTCCTTCCGCTTGTAGAGATATGCGATAGTTTTTCACATTCGCCGTACTCCGCACATTGAGTTCAGGAATGATACTGCCTGTAACAAATTTCGCTTGTCCCTCTGTGATTTTAAAGCGATTTTTTAAATATTTCACATACCCTTTGTTGACGGATAACTTACCACTCGCCTTCGGTTCCCCTACAGTTCCTTCAAATTTGACCTTACCTTGTAAGAACATATCGTAAAGCAATGGATTGTAAAGACGTACGTTTTCTTTTGCATCGATGGTCAAATCTAACCCCAATGGAATCGATGTATCTGAACTTTCAAAAGTCAGTGGAATCGATCCTACCACATCATGCAATGTGATAGCACCAACCAACTTCGGCATTTTTGGTGTATCCACAATATACAACTCACCATCTAACGGTCCTGTATAGAAGGCATGCCCAATTTCAATACCTTTCATCTGTAACGCACCATAGTAGGATGTAATGCTAGTTCCCATCCAACCAATATTCCCAGATAGGCCGGCATTGCCTTTTCCCATGGTGGTACTACCTGTAATATCTACATGATTACCACGAAACAACAACTGTCCTTTTAATTGAGTCACTGGCTTTTTCAAAGATTGTAATTGCATGGACCCACTAGGGAGCTCTACAGTACCATTGGCCAAAATATTCGACGAATTGCCTGTCACATGAACAACACCATGAATAGCACCGTCAGCGGACTGCACTTCTTTAAACATCAACGGCAGAACGGACAAGTTTGCTTCATTCATGTCCACGTACATATCAAATTGCTTGTTTCTATCATCCGTTACGTATTCATTGGTTACAAAGGCGCCCAATGGTAGCTTACCACGAACTTTTATAGAAGAGTCTGATTTTTTAATCATTCCTTGTTGGATATTCACTACTTGGTCTTCCATAGTTCCTAAGATACTCAACTGATCTAGACTAATACCATTGATGACTGCTTGTTCCACTTCACTGGAAAATTCTATCTTTGGCGATTTTGTAAGTCCATGTACATTGATGATAAAGTTCCAATTCCCCTGTGCATTTACATCTTTTGTAACTAGCGGTAATACAGTTTGTACCGGCACTTTCGATGCCACTAATTGAATATCCGTAGAGCCATCTAAATCAGCTTTACCTTTGCCCACAATGAGCCCTTCTTTAATAGGTAACTTGAACGTACGAATATCAATTGTTCGTCCACCATAACCTAGGTCTAACGTAGCTGTCCCTATCACTTCATCGCGAATCGTCGTACTCTCAAGCGTCCCCTTTACATCTAGTCTCGGACTGTCGCTAGTACCACCTAACTCAATGGTAGCCTGCAACTTTCCATTCACATCTGGTACTTGTGCATTGGTTAATGCCAATAATTGATGCAAATCTCCATCTCGGACACGTATATACCCAAATAAACGTTTTGGATTCTCTAATTGAACCCCACCTTTCACTTCGTATTGACTAGTGCTACTGCCTGTGAAAGTCAACCCTTGTAAATGTACTACTTTCGGTGTAACGTACACAGAACCTGCTATATCATGTAAGGTAGTATCTTGCACCTGCATCGTATCGGACTGCACGTTTCCTTCAAAGATTGGTGCATCCACCGTGCCACCTAGATGACCTTCTGCCCCTACATAGCCAACCATGTGGAGTCCCGCATCACGAACGAAAGGTTCAATGGGTACTGCATCGCCTACAAAATTAATATCTAACTGCTTATCTTGTATATCCCCATCTACAATGATAGAGGATCCATAAGTACTGATATCTAACCTTGGCAAATGGAGATGACCATCATGATATGTATAGTTCCCTTCAATGGATGTAAAGAGTTTACCATATGCGGAGCCATCCCAAGCTTTCAGATGACCTTCTAGTTGTGGTTGTTGTAACGTTCCTTGTACACGAATATCTGTATTAAGCCATCCCGTCATAGGAATATCTGTAAAGGTTGACAATACATCTTCGATACGCACATCCTTTGCAGAGCCTTTGATATCCATAGTTTGTTCACCGTCTAACTGGATAAATCCGTCTAGGTCATAAGTGCTTTTTCTATATTCCAGCTCCCCTTCAAGAATAGTAAGGGTATTATCATCTAACTTTGTTTTAATAAGTCCACGGTCAAACTTGGTTGTTCCATAGGAAAGAGTTTCACCAGCAATCATAACCGTTCCTGTGGGATTTTCTAGGGACCCTTGTAAGTTAGCCTCCACAGAAACAGTACCGCCTAACGGTTTAGGGCTCCACTCATTAAATTGTTCTAATCCAATATTAGTGCCATGCAAATTAATACCAAATGTACCATTGCCTAATCGACCACTCCCTGTGAAAGTGCCTCGACCCCAAGTACCATTTAGATACGGCACCACTAGCTGTGTGCCATCCCAAGATACACTGGCATCCAAGGTATCCACTAAAATAGATTGATACCCAATGTGGTGTCCACGTACAGAGCCGTTTATATTGGAAATCGCTCCTTGTTCCCCTTCAATGGTTAAGGACCCACTCACTGTGCCCTGTACGGAAGGCAAGCCCTCAAGAGGCAGTCCATATAAGGATACATCTTGTACCTCTACTTGTGCGGAGAAATCTTCTGTATCCATATGATAGGAGCCAGTACCAATCACAGTTCCACCTTGCGTACTCAGTTCTGCATCTCCTACATGAATCACTTGGTCTCCATAGGAAAGATGAGCTTTCCCATGGTTCACTGTGATCCCTTCATAGGCAAGATCTCGTACCTCTACATCAGCACTGGCTTTTACATTGGACATAGGTCCTGTTAGCAGTGCCTCTGCCGTAATAGTTCCTGTCAGTGGCAGTTGACCAAAAGAAGCTAGATTCCACTCTTTTAAACCTATGTTGACATGTAATGTAGGATCCTCATCAAAGACATGGTGTACAGTCCCACTCACACGAAGGTGCTCATCATTCACATTGGTTTCAATTCCGTCCAAGAACAACACATCTCCATGGATTTGAAGCGCACCTTTCCCCGATGTTAATCGATAGCCGTGAAGCGTTGTTCCTACATTTTGGAAGGAAAGTCCCCCTTCACCATACCAGAAGCCTCCACGTTGTGTGACTGTCAATGCAACATCTGTCAGCTCACCACTGATAGGACTTACTACAGTTGGTAAGGAGATTCGATTCATAATAGGAGCCATATCTAAATGCGGTGTTTCCACATAGAATGATCGATTACCACTGTCATCCAACGCCCATTGTATGTTGGAATGAATATGATCCTTTCCTAATTGGGCATCCACTACTCCATCTAGCATATGTCCACCATCACCTAGGACGGTCACATTCACATCCGATAGTTGCAACGGTTCTTCATGAGGTAAATAAAGAGATACGCTCCCATTCTCTAATCGTAATAATCCGCTGAATTGACTAGGACTATCCGACTCTCGTTCCTTCACTAACTGTAGTACATTCCATTGTCCCTGTTCATCTTGCACCACATTGACATGCGGTGAACTAACAGTAATCGTACCGATTAAGGCATCTGGCGATACCTGTCCAAAAGGATATTGCAATACCTTGAGCCATTGAATAGATACCGTCAATGCATCTGCGGTAAGCACACGTTGCCCTTTCACATCATCAACGATAAGATCCTTCATTTGAACGGAACCATCCCAACCAATGTGAAATGTTGAATAGGAAACAGTTCCATTCAGTGCTGTATGTAATTGTTCTTGCACATAAGGTCCTACATAGGTTTCACTCAATGGTTGTAAGCCGAGTCCAACGCCTGCTACACATCCACTGAGTACAATACCTAGTATCCAGTGTTTCCTCTTCATGATTCACCTCATATCGGTATGATCACTATCCTTGATTAACAAATTTTACACCACTACCCACTGTGGCTTCTACAGGAATACCCATAGCTTTTTCTAAGGTAGCAATGCTTAAGTTATAGTTATATAGAGCATCTACATAATTATTACGAGCTGTGGCTAACGCCGTTTCTGCATCAAGTACATCCACATTCGTACCTACTCCAGAACGGTAACGCAATGTTTTAATGCGGAAGTCCTCTTGCCCTGCTTCTACCGCTGCATGGGTACTTTGAATTTTTTGCTCTGCTGCTTTTAAATTTAAGTATCCTTCTTGGATTTGCAACTCTACCGTATCAATCGTTTGTGCATAGGCTTCTTTCGCTTTTTCTAACTTTGCTTTCTCAGCGCTTAGATTAGCTTTTGATTGGCCCCCATCCCATACATTCCAAGATAGTGTAGCTCCTACAGCCCAATTTTTAGTATCATTACCAGCCCAGTGTGTACCATTCATACCACGGCTAGCATTCGCTTTGACCACTGGAATATCTGAGGCATCAGCACGTCTTAGATTTTCTTCAGCCCCTTTTACTAGCATCGCTGCTTGTACAATCGTGCCACGATGTAAAACACCGTAGGATTTAGCCGATTCTAATGAAATAGCATATGGTGTATAAGATAGCTCTTTATCTGCCGTTACCACTGGTGTAGACACTGGTAACCCTACATGATTATTGAACTTTGCCTCTGCTAAATTAGCAGCGTTTTTCGCTTCTACTAAAGCAGTTTTTGCATTCGCTAATCGTGTATTCGTAGCCAGTACATCAGATTTAGATACAATACCTACTTGATATTGTAAGTTAGCATTTTTTAAATGTTCTTCGTAATCACGGACTGTTTGTTCTGCTACATTTACCTTATTACGAGACATGATAAGGGACAAATAATTCGTTGTAGCCGTTAACTTTGCTGTTTGTGCCGCTTCCGTTAATGCTGCGCCACTACCATCACGGTTGTATTTAGCTGCTTCAATTTGCGCATCCAAAGCACGATTAAATACAGATACTCCTAGGCCTAATTGATGCGAGAAGGCATTGCCGGTTTTGCTAATACCATTCGCTTCACTTCCTTTATGACTGGCATCATAACTATACGTCACTACTGGATTTCTACCGCTAGTCGCAACTCCTACTTGTGCTATTGCCGCTTCATAATCCCATTGAGATTGATGTAAGGTTCTATTATTCTGAAATGCTAATGCAATGGATTGTGGGAGCGTAACAGTGACAGTTTGTCCTTTCGTCTCCATTTGATTTTGATAAGCCTTTGTCATACTTGCGGCTTGAGCCGTTGCCTTTTGTTGAAAATCTACTAATTTCACTGTATCTACATGAGGTGCTGCAGCCCCTACTGTACATGCATAGGTTGCTAACATCGCTGCTACTGTCATTATTTTTGTATTCATTGGGTCCTCCTAAAATGTCTTTCTTAGCCCAAAATAATTCACACGGTTATGATCATGACCATACCAAGTCCATTGACCTACCGCAAAGGTATCTTTCCATAATTGAACATCTGAACGAATCCGATAGGAACCATGACGGATATCGAATAGAGCTCCAGATAGTGAAAGTGGTTTTCCAAATCCCACATCGGCTCCTATCCCTAATTTTCCATCAAATAAACCGCCTCGTAGGTGCACTTGATCTAACACTTGTTTCCCATAGGTGAGATCCACATTAGAACCATTTCCTATATTGGAAATCCCTAAGGTATAGATAGAATCTTTCATCATAAGGCGCACATCTGCATCGGTACGAACTTTTTTATCCTCTGGATTATATAATACCTCTGCTCCTATTTGCGTCTTAAGATCCGACTTTTTTCCATCCGAACCTGCTTTCACGTCCCCACCGGTAAGACGATTTAGCTTCGTAGTTAACTGCGCTGTATTATGCAAAGTTTCCTTAATATCTGCAGCACTCTTAGGGTCTGTTACAACCCCTTCCATAGCGCCTGCCATTTTTGAAATACTATCTGTGGTAGTCTTCAAATTGTTCACAATTTGACGCATTTCTGTTCCGGCTTGACCATCTGCATTAAATTGCTTCATATTCGTATCCATTTGATTTGTCAAGGATTCCATATTTCGCGTAATGCCCACCATATTCGTTGTTAAAGCTGAAATATTGTCACTATTATTCGCTAACATAGCATTCATTTGAGCCGTCAAATTCGCTGTATTTTGAGCAATCAATTCGGTAGATTGTAAGGCATTGCGCAAAGCGCTTTGTGTTTTTTCATCGCCAATGATGCCATTCATGGATTGCAAGGTAGTGGTGGCCGCTTCCATCAATTTCGTAGCTTGTGCCATGGTTTTATCGATTTCACTTTTTCCATCCCCTGTAATGAAAGCACCATCATCTAAATACAAGGTACTACGGCCTGGCGTAATTTGGATGAATTTATCCCCTAAAATACCATCACTTTCCATAGTAAATGAAGAATCTGTAGGAATTTTTACATCTTTGTCGATGTCCATAGCCACCGTAATCCCTTTGTCAGTGACTTGCATAGATTTGACTTTCCCTACTTTCACCCCTGAAAAGCGCACAGTATTGCCTTCTTTCAATCCCGTTACAGATTGAAAATTTCCCGCAATATGCATGGTAGGAGCTGCAAATATATCAAATCGTCCTAAAAACACAATACACACAGCAAATAGGACTACCCCCACTACGGTAAATAGACCTACCTTCGCTTCTGTTGTCCACTTCATGGCATATCTCCTTCTTCTTGTATCTCTGTTTTTACAGATTTACGTCCCTCTATAAATTGTTGCACCTTCGGATTCTTAGAATGTTTAAATTCTTCCGTTGGTGACACTTCAATAAACTTTCCTTTATCTAATAAAGCAATGCGATCTGCTACAAAAAAAGCAGAGTTCATATCGTGAGTAACCACGATAGAGCTACATTGCAAGTGAGATTGCATACTTCGTATTAAACGACTAATCGTTCCCGACGTAATGGGATCCAATCCTGATGTCGGTTCATCATAGAGAATGATATTAGGATTTAACGCAATGGCTCGGGCCAAGCTAATCCGTTTTTTCATTCCCCCTGATAATTCACTAGGCATATAGTGCTCCGTCTTTGGTAATCCTACCATACGTAGTTTTCTAGCAACAGTGCGCTGAATCTCCTCTTCACTCATGGTGGTATGTTGACGCAATCCAAAGGCTACATTCTCACCTACACTCATGGAGTCAAATAAGGCAGAATATTGAAAGACCATTCCCATAGTTTGTCGTAATGTATCGAACTCATTTTCATCAATTTGCGTAATATCTATGCCATCTACTAAAATGGTGCCACTGGTAGGTCGCAACAAGCCAATAATCAATTTAAGTAAGGTACTTTTACCAGCTCCCGATCCCCCTAATATAGCGAGAGTTTCTCCATCATGGATGGTTAAATCTACATGGTCTAAGATAATTCTATTCTCATAGGCTAGGACCACGTTTTGTAATTTAATCATAGGTCCTCCTAGAATAATAAAACTGATAGAAAGTAATTTAATATAAAGACTAAGATGATACTGGTTACTACAGAGCTGGTAGTGGCATAACCAACCGCGGTAGCCCCCATATCTGTATACATTCCTTTATAGGATCCCACTAAGGCAATCACCGCGCCAAACACGCAAGATTTAATTAATCCGTACGTTAAATCGGATAGGATAGCAAAAATTTGGATGGAATCTAAATAGGTGGAACCAGCTAGTCCTTTCACCATGGTAGCCACCAAATATCCACCACCGGTGCCAATGAGAACTCCATAAAATGTCAGGATCGGCACCATAATCATACAAGCCACCACACGAGGTACTACTAGATATCCAATAGGGTTTACCGCCATCACCCGTAAGGCATCAATTTGCTCGGTAACCTTCATCGTTCCTAGTTCTGCAGTGATAGCTGCACCCACACGACCTGCTAAGACAACGCCCACTAAGACTGGTCCTAATTCACGTCCCATAGCAATAGCCATAATGCCACCTACAGTTCCTTGTGCTCCATAACGAATGAGTACATCCGCTACTTGTAATGTCATAACAGCACCTGCAAAAAACATGGTTAATGACAGGATTGGCAAGGAGTGTACTCCCAAATGCGCCATTTGTTCAATTGTAAGTTTCCAATTTATTTTTGGTAATTGTCCTATGGTCCTCCATAGTAACAGCATGGCTTCCCCTATCTGGGATAGGAAAAAAATCATTTTCTTACCAATCCATGTTAACCAAGTCATAGTTCCTCCTGAGTATTTATATCAACTTTCAGTATATCACAAAACTCTTTGAATGTGCAGTAGTACCATCTGAGTTTTCCAAAATAAGAGCAGGAAATGATGAGGTATCACTTCCTGCTCTCTTCAGATAGACTATTTAGTTTTCTTTTGGTCAGCCTCTTCTGCGTTTGCTTTCTCTTTTAATTTTGAAAGTTTCTCTTTCATCCGTTGTTTACGTAAATGGTCTCGATCTTTTTTGTCCACCACCTGTACAGTAAACTGTCCATCACCAAGAACAACGTAATCCAGTACCACTCGCGTAGCTTCATTTTTTTCTTTTTCATCATCAGATGCTTTCAAACCTTTTTTATGCTTTCCTCCATTTGGCAGATCATCCTCATCAAAGTCATCACTGTCTGCTTCTAACCGTTGCTTTTTCACCTTTTCCCCAGACTCTTCAACCATACTAATATCATCCGCTAAAAACTCTGCTACAATTTGGTTATTTTGGTCATCTTCGCTTAACTCTTTGAAATACTCTTCAAAGGTTTTAGGCACCTTCAATCGTTCTACAATTTCGTCCGTTAAATTATATTTTTGTTTTTCAAACAAATATGGCAACGGAATCTCTCCGCCTCCCCGAACTTCTAATGTGTAAGTCCCTAATTTTTGATCTTCTGGAACTTTAAAGATAATTTCTCGTTGAATTTTACCTTCCCGATAGGCTTGTAAATTCGCAGTAATCACAATGTTGTCACCAGGTGATACTATGACTTGGTCTGCACTAGCATCGATGATTGTAGCAGTTCGTTTGGCTTCTTCCACTTGTACATCTACTTGAATATCACGAATTTCATAGTCTTTGAAAGCATTATTCATTAAGCTTTCCACTATATCGTATAATTCATCGATAGATTTTTCAGATACTAAACTACTAGAGTAGATCATGTTACGTCGTTCTAAGGTAGGCAATTTAGGGTCCACCGGGGTAATTTTAATATTAATTTTAGCGGTACCACCACCTACACGATCTAATGTTCTATTTAGCAAACTATATACAGATGTAGCCACTAACGTTGGGGTCAGATTAGGAGATTCAACGACAGTGACTGCTGCGTTACGTTCTACACCACGATCTAAATCGCGCAAATTCATCCGTACAGGAACACCTTTCCCAAATACGCCGACAGTACCAGCAATCCCTGCCCCACGATCTTCTGAGATAACTCCAACTTCTCTACCTAATGAGCCTAATTTAAAACCAGCGTCTATACTTTTTACGACAGTAAAAATACTGGAATTATTCATAAAATAACCAGTAGAACCTCGTTTATCAAAAGGATGTCCAAAAGCGACAACTTTATCCTTATCTACATAGGTGACAGTTCCTATCGCACCCATCTTTAAATCGCCTTTTACGAGCAATGCTGCTATAGAGCCACCAGGTACCATCGGCTTCACAATATCATCTGTACTATCACTAGCCGTAGCATACCCTTTATATCCAAAATCTTTAAATTTTGTTCCCAGATATGACAAGGAAGCTTCATCATAGCCATCTGCCATCAATGGGGTTCCCAATGGTATTAGCTGGGTGTCCTTCCATGGATTCGGTAAATCTTTTTGATATTTCTCATCCCATAGTTTCACCATTTGTTCGATAGGGGTCACCATGCCCAAAGTACCATCTGTAAATCCCCAACCATAGGCAACGGCACCTACTAATTTTCCATCAATATATACAGGGCTACCACTCATACCTTGAACAATCCCACCAGAGGCATCTATCACCGGTCCAGACACTTTCACTAGGATAAGATCTCCTGATGGTCCCTGTTTTTTCATAATCCCTAGGACTTCGACGTCAAAAGAATCAATCTTGTCCCCTTGCACCACAGTATCCGCATGACCCACCATGCCACGGTGTAAATCTTCCACTTTCATAAATTCTATTGCATGGGCACTTGTAAAAGTAGCCCCACACAATAAGAGCGCCAGCACATCCTTAGTGTACCGACGCCAAAAACGATGTAATTTCATCTATATCGCCTCTTCTTATTGGTTATTAATGATTAATTATTGATTACTGTTATAATTTGACCCCGTTCCACTGTAGCACCTGGCTCCACAGAGACTGTTTGTACCACGCCATTCACAGTGGCACGGGATGCTACCATAGGTCCCCCTAATGTTTGTACTGTTAGCAATGGGTCCCCTTCTTTGACAGAAGTTCCTACACTAACCACAGATACTACTTCACCAGATAACACAGTTTCATGATTTATTGGTGCTGCTTCTGCAGTCGATGTCGCTAAGAATGCTGCTAACAATGCCCCCAAACTATATAGAAAAACTTTTTTCATATATATACACCTCCTACATCTTTTTCCATGTACAGTATATCATAGTCTCAAGAGTCAAAACAATCAATTCCTAGTAAGATAGTCTACCTTTTCATACACTATCTTACTTCCCTTATCATATACTTTGTACGTGAAAGAATCATGAAGTCAAGAACCGCTTATCGTAGTTCTTCTAAGGTATCACGTAATTGATTCAACTCTGATAACGCTTTCCCTGTACCCAAGATAACAGAATACCTAGGATGTTCCACTACATAGGCGGGACGGCCCGTTTTTTCTGTAATCATTCGATCTAAGCCACGAAGCTGAGATCCTCCACCAGTCAAAATAATACCATGATCATTAATTTGCGCTAGTAGCTCTGGCGGTGTTTTTTCTAAAATGCTAATGATCCCTTCAATGATATGTTGTACTGGTCTTTCTAGAGCAAACTTCATATCTTTTGAAGTAATTTCCACAGCCCGCGGCAAGCCTGTCACACTGTGTCGACCTCGTACGATGGCTCGTTCCTCATCCGACCTAGGATCCACGGTTCCCACTTCTATTTTTAAATCTTCCGCAGTGAGTGGCCCTATGAGAAGTTTTTTCTTCCGTTTCATATATTGTTGTAATGCTTCATCAAAGGTATCACTACCGATGCGTAAGCTTTCGCTGACTACTACGCCAGAATCGCAAATCACAGCAATATCCGTGGTCCCACCACCGATATCAACCACCATAGCACCTACTTGCTCAGCTTTATCCAAACCTGTCCCAATAGCTGCTGCTAACGGTTCTTCCATAAGCACTATTTTACGAGCACCCGCTTGTAACAGCACTTCTAAGACAGCCCGTTTTTCTACTGGTGTAATACTGGATGGCACACAAGCTATAATGCGAGAACGAATGATTCCAGATACAGGCACAACACGACGGATAAAATGACGCAACATATACGCTGTGGTATCATAATCGGCAATGACGCCCCCTTTTAAGGGCTGAATCACTTCGATTCCCTCTGGGGTTCTCCCTAAAATAGCTCGTGCCTCATGACCAACGGCAATCACTTCTCTAGTCTTTGTATCGCAAGCCACAAATCCTGGCTCATCAAGTACAATGCCTCGACCTTTGACATACATCACTACATTGGTAGTCCCCAAGTCGATGCCAATATCCGTGGTCCATAAGAGACTCATTTTTTCAAGGAATGATACAGGACGACTTTCTCGTTTAAAGGATGTTTGTTTCGTCGTCGTTCCTATTGGTTTTCTACGTACACGACGCTGTTTCCGTTTATCCTCTTTTGTTTGAGGTTCTTTTTGCTTACTCGTCCACCCGAACAATGTTAGCACCTATTCCTTTTAATTTTGTCACTAAATTATCATAGCCCCGATCGATATGTGTCAATTGGCCTACTTTTGTCACTCCAGAAGCAGCTAAACCTGCACATACTAAGGCAGCACCACAACGTAAATCGGTAGCTTCCACTTCAGCACCGACTAATTGTTCAACACCAGTTACGATGGCTTTACGATCATCTACCTCAATGGAAGCGCCCATTTTTTTCAATTCATCTACATGCATAAAGCGGTTTTCAAAAACTGTTTCCATTACAGTGCTTGTGCCCTTTGCTATGGTTGTCATTGCCATAAATTGGGCTTGCATATCTGTAGGGAATCCAGGGTATGGTAATGTTTTGATAGATGTTGCTTTCAACTGTCCATCGCTGATAACACGAATACCATCAATATCTTCTTCTACGGTAACACCAGCTTCTTTTAACTTAGCTACCACCGGCTTTAAATGCTCTGAAAGGGCATTTTCTACATATACATCGCCACCAGCCATAGCCGCCGCAATTAAATACGTACCCGCTTCAATGCGGTCTGGAATCACTGTATGTACGGCGCCCTTTAATTCTTTCACACCCTCAATACGAATCACATCCGTACCAGCACCGCGAATATTAGCGCCCATACTATTCAAGAATGTAGCTAAATCGACGATTTCTGGTTCCTCTGCAGCATTTTCAATGATGGTTTTACCTTCTGCAAAAGTGGCTGCCATAATCACATTTTCTGTGGCACCTACACTTGGGAAGTCTAAATAAATTAAGTTACCTTTTAATCCTTCTGGAGCCTTTGCTTCTACAAAACCTTCTCCCATAGTAATAGTAGCACCTAGTGCTTCAAAAGCTTTTAAATGCAAATCAATAGGACGACTGCCAATAGCGCAACCACCTGGTAAGGCAATACGAGCTTCTCCTTTACGCGCCAATAAAGGCCCCATCACCAAAAAGGATGCACGCATACGACGCACTAAATCATAAGGAGCCTCTGTAGCAGAAATTGTAGACGCATCAAAGGTAATATTTTCTCCATCTTTTGTTACTTTCACACCAAGGGATGCAATGACATCGCAAATAGTATGAACATCTTCCAAATCTGGAATTTCAAGCAGGGTGCTTGGAGTAGACGCTAATAAAGTCGCAGCAATAATAGGTAGTACTGCATTCTTTGCACTACTTACTCGAATACGACCTTGTAAAGGCGTACCTCCTTGAATAATAAGCTTTTCCAACTGAATTCCTCCTAATCTTATCTATAGTTATCGTTCAATGGTGATACCTCATCACCTTTCAAACATGTTTTGACTGACAAACATTCATACTCTAGTATACTAAATCTTTCCTTGATGCGCAAGAAAAAGACCGTCTTATGACGGTCTTTCCTAGAATAGATATATGCTATTTATTTCACTTTCATAGAAAGCTTTTTATCCAATCGATGGATGGTATCTACAAAACGAACGGTTCCCGTTTTATAACGCATTACTACGGAATGAGTACGAGCACCACCTGGGAAGTATTTAATAGAAGATAATACATTTCCTTCTGTGATGGCAGTAGCGGAGAAGATAACATCATCACCACTTACTAAGTCATCAATGGTCAATACTTTGTTCAGATCAGTGATTCCCATTTCATGACAACGACGAATTTCTTCATCTGTAGCTGGTTTTAAACGAGCTTGCATATCGCCACCTGTACATTTTAAAGCGGCCGCTGCTAATACTCCTTCTGGAGCTCCACCAGTACCTACTACCATGTGAATGCCAGAACCTTCTAAACCGCATTCCATAGCTGGGTTCACATCACCATCTGTAATCAAACGAATACGAGCTCCTACAGCACGACATTCATCCATTAACCCTTGGTGGCGTTCACGATCCAACATCACTACCGTTAAATCATCAATGGCACGTTCCATTTTCGCAGCTACACGGCGCAAGTTTTCCGTCATGGATTCATTTAAGTCGATAACACCCTTCGCACGTGGTCCTACGCACAATTTTTCCATGTACATATCTGGGGCATGTAATAAACCGCCTTTAGGGGCAATGGCCAATACAGCAATAGCACCATTTTGACCTTTTGCAATTAGATTTGTACCTTCAATAGGGTCTACGGCGATATCTACTTCTTCTCCACCTGCCCCAACACGTTCACCAATGTACAACATTGGCGCTTCATCAATTTCACCTTCTCCAATCACAACGGTACCAGAAATTGGCACTGTATCGAAGGTTTGGCGCATACCATCAACAGCTAATTGATCCGCTGCATCTTTGGCTCCACGACCACATAAACGACCACTTTTTAATGCCGCCGCTTCTGTAACACGAACAAACTCTAAGGCTAATGTGCGATCCATTTTGATCCTCCCACTTGTGTCTACTATTTATTGGCTGCTTCCCAATCCGCTAGAAAACGTGCTAATCCTGCATCTGTTAATGGATGTTTCAAGGATTGTTGTAACACATTAAACGGTACTGTAGCAATATGTGCACCTGCTTTGGCACATTGTGTCATATGCATAGGCGTACGAACGCTAGCTGCAATGATTTCTGTTGAAATATTATGAATCATAAAAATTTCAGCAATATCTTCGATTAATTGAATTCCGTCCATAGAAATATCATCTATACGACCAACGAAAGGGCTTACATAGGTAGCACCTGCACGAGCTGCCAATAATGCTTGGTTAGCAGAGAAAATCAATGTTACATTCGTTTTAATTCCCTCTTTAGAAAGCACAGACACTGCTTTTAATCCTTCTGCTGTCATAGGCACTTTAATCACTACATTGTCGCCTAACTTAATTAATTCATGGGCTTCTTTCACCATTTCTGGTGCTGTCGTAGCAATGACTTCTGCGCTCACTGGTCCCTCTACAAGATCAGCAATTTGTTGAATCACTTCGTGTAAGTCACGTTTTTCTTTCACGATTAAAGATGGGTTTGTAGTTACCCCTGCAATAAAGCCCATTTCATAGGCTGCTTTAATGTCATCAAAATTAGCTGTATCAATGAAGAATTTCATAGCGGACTCCTTTCTAAGCCTCTGGATGAATATGAGTTAAACCACCCATATATGGTTGAAGCGCTGTCGGAATACGTACAGATCCATCTGCTTCTTGATTGTTTTCCAAAATCGCAGCCACTGTACGACCTACAGCTAAACCAGATCCATTTAATGTATGTACAAATTCTGGTTTACCTTTTTGTTCACGACGGAATTTAATATTACCACGACGTGCTTGGAAATCCGTCATGTTGGAGCAAGAAGAAATTTCACGATATACTCCTTGGCTCGGCATCCAAACTTCGATATCGTATGTTTTAGCAGAACCGAATCCCATATCACCTGTACATAATGTGATAACACGATGTGGCAATTCTAAGGCTTGTAAAATACTTTCTGCTTGCGCTGTCAAAGTTTCTAATTCTGCAAAAGATTCTTCTGGTTTTGCAAATTTTACTAATTCTACTTTATTAAATTGATGTTGGCGAATTAAACCACGTGTATCACGACCAGCAGAGCCTGCTTCGGCACGGAAACAAGCTGTAAAAGCTGTGTAATATTTAGGCAATTCATCAGCTGTCAAAATTTCATTGGCATGATAGTTTGTCAATGTTACTTCTGCCGTCGGAATTAGGAAATAATTTTCCCCTTCCACTTTATACATGTCTTCAGCAAATTTTGGCAATTGACCTGTGTTTGTCAAGGTTTCACGAGTGACGATGTAAGGCGTCATCATTTCTGTAAAACCAGCACTACCATGCTTGTCTAACATAAAGTTAATCAACGCCCGTTCTAAGCGAGCCCCAATTCCTTTATAAATCGTGAAACGAGCTCCACTTTCTTTAGCCGCTCTTTCAAAATCTAAAATTCCTAAAGATTCTCCTAAATCCCAGTGTGCTTTTACATCAAAATCGAAGGAACGAGGTGTACCCCAACGGCGTTGTTCGATATTTTCGTTTTCATCAGCCCCTACCGGCACAGAGGCATCACACATGTTAGGCAACATCAAAGCTACTTGTTGCAACTCTGCTTCTACTTCACGCAATTTATTATCCAATGCACCGATTTCATCACCAACGCGTTGCATTTCTGCAATTTTATCATCTGCATTTTCTTTATTGCGTTTTAATTGGCTGATTTCTGCCGTTACTGCATTACGTACTGCTTTTAATTGTTCTACTTCTTGAATGATAGCACGTCTTTCATCATAGAACTTCACAAAGCTAGCCAGGTCGCCAGTAGTATGACGACGATCTAAGTTTTCTTGTACCGTTTCAACATTCTCACGGACAAATTTTAAATCCAACATAATCATGACCTCATAGAATTCATTTAAGTACTTAATTAATCTATCTTTAATATTAGCACATTTACTATTACTTTTCTACCTTAATAGGCATTTACTTGGGCAATTTGCCCTTTCTCTATCTTTGACAGGATAACAAAACAGCGACCAAACTCATTACTGTTTAGTCGCTGTTCATCTACGCCTCTCACAATACCTTGTGAGCTATGCATGCATATATTATTCTTTTACTGTTTCTTCCTCTTCTACTTTCACCGCTTCTGGTTTCATAAGAGGGAATAACAATACATCACGAATGGATGCAGAGTCCGTTAAGAACATCACTAGGCGGTCGATACCGATACCTAAACCTGCAGTTGGTGGTAAACCGTATTCCAAAGCTGTTACGAAGTCTTCATCCATACGATGAGCTTCATCATCACCAGCTTCACGTTCTTTTAGTTGATTTTCAAAACGTTGCTTTTGATCGATTGGGTCATTTAACTCGGAATAGCCATTTGCTAATTCACGACCATAAATGAAGATTTCAAAACGTTCTGTAGTCAATGGTTTCTCACGGTTTTGTTTTGCTAATGGAGAAATTTCAACTGGATGTCCATATACGACAGTTGGTTGCATCAAGTTTTCTTCTACATATTCTTCAAAACATAAATTCATGATTTTACCAATACCATCGGCTTCACCATATTCTACATTTAAGCGGTCTGCAATCGCACGTGCTTCGCTCAATGTTTCAATGGCATCAAAATCTTCCCCAGTGTATTGTTTAATACCTTCTTGCATAGTGATGCGATTCCATGGTGGAGTCAAATCAATATCCATGCCTTGGTAATTAATTTTTGTCGTACCTAATACTTCTTGCGCACAGTAGGATACCACTCCTTCTGTTAAAGCAATAGCATCTTCAAAGTTACCATAGGCTTGGTAGGATTCCATCATAGTAAATTCTGGATTATGACGGATAGATACACCTTCATTACGGAAAGAACGGTTAATTTCATACACACTCTCTAAACCACCTACGATTAAACGTTTTAAGTATAATTCAGGGGAGATACGCATATAGATATCAATGTCTAAGGCATTGTGATGCGTAATGAACGGGCGTGCTGCCGCACCACCTGGGATAGCATGCATCATAGGAGTTTCTACTTCCATAAATTGCTTGCTGTTTAAATACTCTCTAATTTTTGCTACGATTTTCGTACGTTTTACAAATGTATCACGAACACTTGGATTTACGATCAAATCCACATAGCGTTGACGATAGCGAAGTTCTGTATCTTTCAAACCATGCCATTTTTCTGGTAATGGACGAAGAGATTTAGATAATAAAGTCAACTTATTGACTTTAACTGTAATTTCGCCTTTTTGTGTTTTAAACACATGACCTTCGATACCTACAATATCGCCCATATCAAGCATTTTTACATATTTGTAATCCTCTTCTCCCATAACATCTTTACGGAAGTATACTTGAATGTCACCAGATAAATCGCGCAAATTAGCGAAGGCTGTTTTACCATGAGAACGAATTGTCATCAATCGACCAGCAATCACAACTGGTTGACCATCAAAATCACGGAATTCATCCTTAATTTGGAGTGCCTTATGTTGAACAACAAATCGTTGTCCAAATGGATAGATATTATCCTCTTCATATTGCGCCAACTTTTCGCGGCGTACCAACATTTGATCGTTTAAATCCAATTGTTCCGGCACATGTTTTTCTTCGCTCATGAGGGGCCTCCTTATACTTCTTTACCCTTATTGAATGCTTAATATTTTAAAACTCACCATACCATCTGGTGTGTTCACTTCTACTTTGTCACCTTTCGCTTTTCCTAAAATCGCTACACCCACAGGGGATTCGTTAGAAATACGATTATTGAAAGGATCCGCTTCAGAAGAACCTACGATAGTATATTCTAATTCTTCATTAAACTCTTCGTCCAATAAAGTCACTTTACTACCGACTGTTACTGTGTCACCTGTTACATTTTCATCGATGATTTTAGCAGTATTAATTTTATTTTCCAACTCGATGATATGACCTTCGATGAAAGCTTGTTCGTTTTTCGCATCATCATATTCAGAGTTTTCTGAAATATCACCATAGGAAATAGCAATTTTAATACGTTCTGCCACTTCGATACGACGTACAGATTTATAATGATTTAATTCTTCTTCTAGCTTCTTCAACCCTTCGGCTGTAAGTAAGGTTTCTTTTACCTCTGCCATGTATGTCTCTCCGTTTCTATTCCTCATATACAGAAAACAGTGCCACACGACACTGCCTCCCTTATGAAAAAGTTACTTAAATTTCTTATTAACAATAGCTATAATTATACTGACTTCTCTTATAAATGTCAATCTGAAAGCCTATCCTAGCAAGACACACATGTAAGTTTACACTATTTTTTATAAACACTTTCGTAGATAGCTAAGGCATCTTCAGCTGTTAAGTTACTGTATGCAGTCGGATAGCGGACGCAACTATTTGCAATATGTGGCAAGGATTCTTTCGGAATCCCCACTTCTTCGAGCCTAGAAGGAGCCCCTATTTCTTTGAAGTATGCTTCTAAGGCTTCAATACCTGCTAAGGCATAGTCTGCATCACTCAACGTACCTTGTTCAATGTCCCACACTTCCTTAGCAAACCGCATCAACCGTGCTGTAGCATTAGGCAAAATCCATCGCAAATACGCTGGATGCATAATCGCTAAGCCTGCTCCATGAGGAATATCATAAAAGGCTGATAAAGCATGCTCTAAGGCATGGGTCATCCAGTCTTGATCTTTGCCCAATCCTAAGGAACGATTCAAGGCTAAGGTAGCTCCCCACATAATATTAGAACGGGCTTCGTAGTCTTCTAGGTTTTCCATAGATTTCCGACCATTGCGCACGATATTTTTAAAGATTCCCTCAATAGCAGAATCTGTCACATTATCATCATCTGGTGTAGACACATATTGTTCCAATAAATGAGACAACATATCTACGATACCGTAGGTCACTTGTTCTCTCGGTAACGTATAGGTATACGTAGGGTCTAGCATAGAAAATTGAGGGAACAGTGCTGGTCCATACCCACTTAATTTTTTCTGTGTCTCCCAATCTGTAATCACACCACCACTATTCATTTCGCTGCCAGTGGCCGCCATGGTTAAGACCACACCAAATGGCAAGGCTTCCGTCACAAGTTGATGTTCCAGAAAGAAAGTTTGCCAAAAATCAGCATCATCCGGTAATGTAGCACCTCCGGCAACGAACTTGGTACAGTCGATAACAGAGCCACCACCCACAGCTAAGATAAAGTCAATCTTATGTTCTTTGCATAAAGCAATCCCTTCACGCACCTTCGTAGTCCGTGGGTTTGACATAATGCCACTTAATTCAAACACTTCCTTACCCGCTTGTTGTAAAGCTTCTTTTACCGTATGATAAATACCATTCTTTTTAATACTACCTCCACCATAGGTAAGTAGCACTCGTGTTCCATAGTTGCTTAATTCAGCAACTAATGATTCTTTCACGCAATCTTTACCAAATACAATTTTGGTTGGATTATAATAAGTAAATGATTTCATTAGACTCTTATCTCCTTGCTAGTAGATACGCCTACCGATGATAAAATGAATAGGCAATTGTTCTTTCATAGACAGTATCTGCTTTGGTCTTACTTTCACCTTTCATATTAATATCATTCGGCACAAATTGTGGCTCAATGGCAATCCCTGCATGAGTGCCATAATGACGATCCCGACCGTCCTCATTTAACCAATTCCCCGTATACACCTGAAAGTGTGGCGCATCTGTATGGAATAGGGCTGTCACATCCTTACCTTGTAACACCGCAAAAGGCACAACAGAATCTACTGCATTACTTCCCTCTACCGGAGCTATTACAAAATCATGATCATATCCTTTATATTGGCTCAACGCATCAGCATAATAATCCAATGCTTTTTGTAGTTCCATACCTTTTCTAAAATCGAATGGTGTTCCTTCTACCGATGCTGGCTCAAGTTGAGGAATTTGATGGTCTCCAAATGGCATATACTGATGAGACCCTAATTCTAATACATGGTTGGATAAGTCACCTTCTCCATGTAAATTAAAATATACATGATTCGTCAAATTTACAAAGGAATCTTCTGAGGTTGTATACACATACGTGACTACTAACGTCTGTTCTATCAATCTAAACACCGCTTCTACATATACATCCCCTGGAAATCCATCTTCTTCAGAAGTAATGGAATGAGATAGATGCACCACTGTATCAGAACAATTCTCCTCCACTACATCCCATAAGCGATGCCCAATATTACCTTTGCCACTGTGTAATAAGTTGGGTCCATTATTAGCTTCTAGTTGATGGACTGTACCATTCCACGTATAGGCTGCATTGGCAATACGATTCGCCACACGCCCTACGGTAGCACCTAGTTGTCCATGCTTTGTTTCATAGTCTTGTACAGAATCATAACCCAATGCTAAATGGCGCTGCAACACTTTGTCATAAACAGCGACAATGGTGGCACCATAATTGCTAATTTGTACTCGTAGTGTGTCATTTTCTACTGTATATACATGAGCCTCTTGGCCTGTTTGTAATCGTCCAAAAGATTCTACTTTCATCATAACTCCTAACCGCCGATACGCCACATAGGACGTTCCACTTTTTCAATAGAATTTCCATCATGACTCGCATACCGACCTTGTAATGCTTCTTCAATGCAATGCAATATAGTGTGTGGCGTTCCGCCATTTTGTATAAGTCCACGCAAGTCTAGGTCGTCATCACGCAACAAACATAAGCGTAGTGAACCATCAGCAGTGAAACGAATACGATTACATGAGGAGCAATATTGATTGGACAAAGGAAAAATAAAGCCAATTCGTTGTCCATCTGGCAATTGGAAGTATTGAGCTGGGCCAAATCCCAATCGGTCTGTGACTGGCATTAACTCAGTTCCCACAATGCGTTCAATCTGCGCCTTCCATTCTCCAAAGGTGGGCACATGACTTTGTTTTCCTTGAAATGGCATGTATTCAATAAATCGCCATACCACATCCCATTCTTTTCCATAGTGCAACAAGGTTTCTACTTCTTTATCAGAAAATGGCGCTTGCACTACGGTATTGATTTTTATATTTTGAAAGCCTGCCGTCTTCGCAGCTTCTATACCACGAAGTACACCAGCCAATTGTCCATTACGACCTACTGCTTTGGCAAAGCCCTCTTCTTCTACAGAATCTAAACTAATATTTAATCTTTGTACCCCTGCTGTAAACAAGCGTTCGGCCTGTGTTTCCAATAGGCTACCATTGGTGGTCATAGAAATATCGGAAAACCATTGTTCCTCTCGTATATGCTCTAACAGCTCATATAGATGTGGGTACAACAAGGGCTCACCCCCAGTTAAGCGCAAAGCTTTGATTCCTCCTAAGTGCAACGCCTCTAAGAGTGGCAACCAAAAGCTTGGCGGCAAGACTGGCGCCATAGCCTCTGTAATCTCTTGTGGCCGGCAATAGGCACAACAAAAATTGCACGCCTCCGTTAAGGATATACGGGCATACTCAATGACACGCCCTTGGCTATCACGCATTGACTGGCTCCTCAACAATACGCACTGCATCGCCTACTTGAATCTTTCCGCCTTCTAGAACACGGCCAAAAATTCCTTGTGTAGGCATAATGCAACTTCCTACTTGTTGCATAATTTCGCAACCTTGATGGCACTCTTTACCGATTTGCGTAACTTCTACAATCGTTTTGCCTAAGGCTAATTTAGTACCCACTGGTAATTGGAATAAAGTCAAACCTTCTACAGTAATGTTTTCTGCAAAATCTCCAGGGTTTACATCAGCCCCACTTTTACGCATTAACTCGATACTTTCAATGCCAAGCAAGCTCAATTGACGGTGCCATGGACCTGCATGAGCATCACCTTCAATACCATGATTTACGACTAACTCCGCTTCTGGGATGTTTGTTTTCTTTTGTCCTTTTGCTCTGCTAATTGAAATAGCAATAATTTTTGCGTCCATTATATCTCCTTAGATTATTATATTTAAAATTACCTATATGGTTCCTATTATATCACGTTTACTCATTAAATCTATAATAAAAAGCACGTCATCTTGAAAAGCAATAAATGCATTTTCTTTAGAGACGTGCTCATTCTTTCATCAAATTTTACAGGTGAAAGCAATTATTCTTTTGTATCTATATGACCTAGTCCATTAAAGACCATGTTTAACACGACAGCTAAGATACTGCCAAAGGTAATACCACTTTCAAAAATAATTTTTGCAGCAGGCGGAAAATTGTGATAAAACTGAGGAGCTCCGATAGGGATCATAGCCACACCAATGCTTAAAGCCACAATCACTAAGTTATGATTATCCTCATACTCAACCTTTCCTAAGGAACGGATACCACTAGCAATAATCATACCAAACATAGCAATCCCTGCACCACCCAATACAGGACTCGGAATGGATGCTACTACGGCAGCCAATTTAGGGAACAATCCTAAGACCATTAAGATCACACCAGATGTAGCTACCACGAAACGACTCTTCACATTCGTCACCGCAATCAATCCAATGTTTTGAGCAAACGCTGTATAAGGGAAACTATTTAAAAATCCCCCAATACAAGTAGACAATCCATCCGCTTGTAAGCAAGAGCTTAATGTTTTCTTGTCCACTTTTTTATCTACGATTTCACCTATGGCAATGGCATCTCCTGTAGTCTCTACCATGCAGACAGACATAACTACAAGCATGGCGATGATAGAACTCACATCAAAGGTAGGTATACCAAACGCTAATGGTGTCACAATACCAAACCAATCTGATTGGCTAACTTCTGCAAAGTTTACAACGCCTAAGAAATAGGCGATGATAGTTCCCCCCAATAATCCGATGAGAACAGATAAATTACTGAGGAACCCTTTCGCAAATCGATTGACTAATACTACAATAAGTAATGTTAATCCTGCTAACCACAGATTCGTAGAGCTAGCATAATTTGGATCTCCCGGAGATACGCCGGCAATCCACATGATGGCTACGGGCATCAAGCTAATCCCGATAATAGTAACTATCGTCCCCGTTACTACAGGCGGAAATAATCGAATGAGACGACTAAAATAAGGAGCAATCAAAAAGGTAAATAATCCTGCCACGATGATAGCACCATATACAGTTGGTAAACCATGCTCCGTTCCGATAATAATCATAGGAGCTACCGATGCAAAGGTAACGCCTTGAATCATAGGAATACGTGCACCTACTGGTCCTATTCCTAAGGTTTGAATCAATGTGGCAATACCACAGGCAAATAGATCCGCATTAATGAGGCGTATTAAATCCTGTGTTGATAGTCCCAATGCATTCGCCAAAATAATAGGCACCGCTACTGCACCAGCATACATAGCCAATACGTGTTGCAATCCATAGGAAAACAACTTAGATAGGGGTAACATTTCGTCAACAGGATGGACCTGTTTAGCGATTTCACTCATGTCATCTCTCCATTCGTTTCTACATTATTAAGAAGTTGTACTAATTACAACACCATTACATTAAACCATAACTTATATAATTTGTCAAAAAATCAGCCTACTCTATGACGAGTAGGCTAAGGCTTATTTTCCTTTGTATTCTTTGACGGAAGGGTTATGATCTTTCATAGCTTGTTCTAAACCAAAGATGACCATTTCGTTCATATAGGTACGCAATTCATCATTGTGCACTTTTTCTGCATGACGAGCCAAAATCCCTAAGAATTCTTCCTTATAGGTATCTACTTCATTGGCTGGCACATAGCGATGACTATTCAAATAGTTTTGATAATCTGCATATAAACTATTTAACACTTTTCTTCCATAGCTATCTTTTTTCCAACGATGGCTTTCAATATAAAAGTTTTTCCGCACATTCATATAATACAATGCATTAATGACATCCAACTGACCAGCAGAAATAACTTGATGTGTTTGCAATTCATATAATTGTTTACTATGATCTTGACCATAGTTAGCAAATGTATTCACTACTTGCTTAACTTCCCAGTTGGGACTCTCCACCGTAATCTTAGCTTGTATTTCTGAAATGACTTGTAAGCCTTCTTGCTCTGGTAACATTAACGGGTCTTGTGCCGCATATACCGTTTGACCTAGGGCTATCACACCAACAATGGCAGCACCTAATAACCAACGTTTGCTCTGTGTTTTCATACGAAACTCCTTTCAAGCATTGATGTAACTCCATGTATTTTGATTATTTCTTATTATACCGATTTTATCTTGTTTATTCAATGTGTAATTGTATATAGAAAGCATCTTTTAAACGTCCTTTGCTTCTTGACTTTTAATTCCCTATCTATTACCATAGAGTTAACTATGATAATATCTATCATTATCAAATCTTTGTGATGGAGGTGTCTATGAAATATTTTGAATTAGAACCACTACCTTATTCTGACCGCGCCTTAGAGCCAATCATCGACAGAGAATTACTCACTTCTTTGTACACTAATGTATACAGCCATGCCATATCTCAACTTAATGAACTAGTAGAAGACTTTCCAGACCTTCGTTTCGGCCATATCGACTGTCTACTAGGTGGTCTAAGTCATGTACCACAAGAAATTCGTGAAGACATTCAGGTCTATGGTGGTACCTATAAGAATCTAACCTTATTTTTGCACACCTTGACAAGCCCGAATACAAGTACTATCGACAGACCAGTCAAAGATGCTATCAATCGATGTTTTGGTTCCTTGGAAACATTCCAAAAGCAGTTTACCGAGGAGGCTCACGCTCATATTGGCAAAGGATGGACTTGGCTTGTCATCAATCCAGATAATACCCTTTCCATTACTTCTACCAAAGAACAAGATAATCCCATTATGGATATGCAAACTGCAATATTAGGTATCAATCTATGGGAGTATATGTATTCCCATTCCAGCCGCGAAGAATATATTAACAACTTCTTCACCATTGTGAACTGGAAGATTGTAAATCATATCTATGAAGAAACATTAAAAAATCCAAATCGCTTTGGACACGAATAAAACAAATAAAAGCTGTCATCACCTCCCCGTGGATGACAGCTTTTTTCTATTCTTTTGGTACAGTGCCAACGTGGACTGCTACAATGCCCCCTGTAAGCTCAAAATACTTAGCATCTTGTAGTCCCACATCTTTAAAAATTTGAAGAACACCTTCTTGCCCTACATAACGACGCAAGGATTCTGGGAGCCACGCATAGGATGATTGATCACGACTCAATTTACCCAGCACAGGCAAAATCTTTTCAAAATATAAATAATAGGCTTGTTTAAACCCAAACATAGTTGGCTTTGCTAATTCCAAAGTAACCACCTTGCCACCTGGTTTAACAACACGCTTCATTTCTCGAATCGTTTGTTCAATACTTGGCACATTGCGCAAAGCAAAACCAGATACAGCTCCATCAAAAGAATTGCTTTCATAAGGTAAATCCATCGCATCCCCTTGGGTTAAGGTCACACGATCTGTATACCCTTCTTTCTCTAGCCGATTTTGTCCAACTGCCAACATTTCAGAACTAAAATCAAGTCCCTCTACATGTAAAGACGGAATTTCTTGTAATGCAGTTTTTGTCAACATACAGGTGCCACATGCAATATCAGCTAGTCGCATACCCTCAGTCAATTCTAATTGTTCTATAGCAAATCTACGCCACCGTGCATCTTGGTTAAAGCTCAATAAGGTATTCATCACATCATAATGTTTTGCAATGTGAGAAAATACATCTTGTACATAAGCCTTTTTATCTTCATGTGTTTTAAATTCCACAATATACCTCCAGTTAATAATACCGCTATCCATTATACACGAATGGCTAAGGATATTCCATAATTTGTGATTTTTTTCTCTTGCCAAAAGAATCTATTCCGTTTATAATGTGCTTATGTCTTTTATGAGTAGATATTTGTACTCGATTTTAAGTATTTATAAGTATAAGGAGTTTTCTATGAGGGCATTATTTCAATTTATCAATAAATTTAGCCTTATCCAGCAAATCTGCATAGGCCTCTTAATCGGCACCGGTATTGCCGTATGGTCACCAGAAAATGCTGTGAAGTTATCTTTATTGGGTACCATCTTCGTAGGTGCATTAAAAGGCGTGGCACCGGTGTTAGTATTTTTCTTGGTCATCGCAGCAGTTAGTCGCCATCGTTCTGGTCAAAAAACAGGCATGCGTTCCATCATCGTCTTGTATTTAATCGGCACATTTGCATCTGCAGCTATCGCTGTAGTAGGCAGTTTCTTATTCCCAACTACCTTGTTATTATCCGCATCTCCAGCCGATACAGCACCTCCTAGTGGCATCACTGCCGTACTTTCTACCTTGTTAACAAATATCGTAGAAAATCCTGTGAAAGCCATCTTAGGTGGTAACTACATCGGTATTCTTGGTTGGGCTTTATTATTTGGTTTCGCTCTTCGCCATGCAGCCAATGAAACAAAAGATGTGATGGCTTCTATCTCCGACGCGATCACACTAGCTGTACAATGGATCATCAAATTTGCTCCCCTTGGTATTATGGGCTTAGTGGCTCAATCTATCGGCGAAAATGGGTTAGGTGCTTTACTGACATACGGTAAATTATTATTAGTATTATTAGGCTGTATGTTTGCGGTAGCACTTATCATCAATCCATTAATTGTAGCTATCGTTATGAAACGCAATCCATATCCATTGGTATTCCGTTGTCTTCGTGAATCTGGTGTGACAGCTTTCTTCACTCGTAGTTCCGCTGCGAACATTCCAGTAAACATGGATTTAGCAAAACGTTTAGGCATTACACCTGATACCTATTCCATTTCTATTCCACTAGGCGCTACTATCAACATGGGCGGTGCAGCCATCACGATCACTGTAATGGCATTGGCTGCTGTATCTACATTAGGTATTCAAGTAGACCTAGCAACAGCGATCTTACTTAGCATTATTGCTACCATCTCCGCTTGCGGTGCTTCTGGTGTAGCTGGTGGTTCCCTATTATTGATACCACTTGCTTGCTCTTTATTCGGTATTTCCAATGATGTAGCTATGCAAGTAGTAGGTGTTGGTTTCATCATCGGTGTGATTCAAGACTCCACGGAAACAGCGTTGAACTCTTCTACAGATATCTTATTTACAGCTGCTGTAGATTATGCACGCAATGGTTATCCAGCAGACAAAGTATAAGAACACATTTCCTATATAGTTTTGAAAGGTCTTCTTATTCTTTGGTATGGGATGCCCAATAGAATCTACAATTAGATATAGCTTATAAAAGTAAGCACTACAAAGGACTGGCACAATCTGTACCAGTCCTTTTGTTATCCCTGCAATAATAGATTTTTGTCCCATACTATATTTCTATTCCATAATATTTTGGTTCTATAATATATTTTTTGGCAGCAATAGGCTTTAGAAAAATAAGAGGCAAGTTGATATCCATTGTTTAACTTGCCTCTCGTGTATTTTATATATGATATATTTTTTTATAGTTCGTAGATTTCCTCTACTTACTATTATACCCCAGTATAGCCGTGTACTACATTGGGCTTTACTACGAATGTCGGTAGTACCGCTTCCACCAATTGGCTCAATTTCTGTGAAAGCTCCTCTTTGGAATATTTCACACTATGTGGCACTTGCACGTCAAAACTAATCTTCCGATTCTCCACATCTACGCGGATATCATATAAAGAAAAATTGTCATCATAGGCTTGGATAACTGACACTAACCGTTGTTGTAAGGCAACAGTTTGCTCATTCACAACGATTGGATCCATATGGATTGTGAGCTTTAACTGCAATTCTTTCAAAGCCTGTCGTTCTACACGGTCAACCATAGTATGAATGGTCATAGCATCTTGTTTGGCATCTACTTCCACGTGAATGGAAGCATACTCATGTCCTGGACCATAATCATGAATCATTAAATCATGAGTTCCTAAAATACCCGGTTTAGATTCCACAAAATTAATAATTTCTTGTACACGCTCTGCTATAGGTTCAAAACCTAACAAACGGTCTGTTGCTTCTTTCAGCACCTCAAAACCAGCTTTTGCAATGATCAATGCTACAATTAATCCCAAATACCCGTCAACACTCAATTGGAATATGCCACCTAACAATAAACCAATAGCAATCGCTGCGGTAGCCCATACATCAGATAAAGCTTCTTTCCCGTTAGCACGCAAGATAGGAGAATCAATGCGATTACCAATGGAACGCAAGAAGAAAGATAACCAAATCTTTAAAGCCATAGCACCCAACATAACAGCTAGTGCAGACATGGAAAACTCTACTACCTCTGGGTTCATAATATGCTCTACTGCTTCAATACCTAATTGAGCTGCTACGACAAAGAGTAATATAGAAAAACCAATGGATAACAAATATTCCATTCGGCCATGTCCATAAGGATGCTCTGCATCTGCTTTACGTCCAGATAATTTAAAACTCAAAAAGGATACTAAGGATCCTCCTGCATCAGCTACATTATGGATAGCATCACTAATCATAGCAATGGAGCCGATAAGAAAACCGATGATTAATTCGCCTAAACAAACTAACACATTTACCAAAATACCTGTTATGCTTGCCATAATACCATATTGCTGACGTACACTAATATCTTTTACTTCATCTTTGTTTTTAACAAATAAACGGATTAAAACTTCTGTCATACTACACCTCTTATATCCATTTAACATATACATACAATTCTACCTTATTCTAATCTACTATATCTCAAAGGTAGTTCTTTTATTCTCATTTACTTTCTCATTATATACTGTTATCTAGTTATTATCAACTATGTTTTTAATTGAGAACTCTTGATTTCAAAATACTTATAACCTATGCTATATACTCATACAATAAAGTAGTGTAGATTTCTTTATGAGCGGCACAGCTACATATCAATTATCATCATACATTAGTATAAAAAACTGTAGTGATAGTTTCCCCATCACTACAGTTTTTTAGTTTATATGTTATTAATAGATTACCATTTATGCTCGTAGAACACTTGTGTCCACATAGATACTTCTGACAATGTTGGATGTGGAGCCATCGCCTCACCAATGGAGATAACCGATTGTGGATCCAAATAACGTGTCAAACCTTGTGCACGTAGTTCTTTTGTTATACTAGAGCCAATTTCTTCATGGACAGGTACTAATTTCACTTCACCGCTATTCATTAAATGTACATATGGTTGGAATAATATAGATGCTTGTGGTCCTACAATATGAGCCCCTAATAGACGGTTTGTAGCTTTGTCGACTACCACTTTGATGAATCCATCGTGCACATCGCCTTTATCGATGCCAAGAGCCATACCTTTAGCAGAGTTGGAATAATGGTTGATACCCACTCCTACATCATAACCGGCTTCTTTAGCTTCTGCTTCTGTCATGCCAATACGACCGACTTCTGGATAGGTGAAAGTCACCATAGGAATCAAATCATAACGTGCCCAACGATAGTCTGTTGGAGACGTAGCACGATATAAGTTATGAGAGATGATATCCCCTTCATAGTTAGCTCGATGACGGAAAGCTGCATTGCCATTTACATCACCTAATGCATACACACCTTCTACCGATGTTTCTAAGAATTCATTGGTTTTAATCCAGCCACCTGGCAATTGTTCAATATGCGTATTTTCAAGTTGTAAATCTTCTACGGACGGAGCAATACCAGTAGCCACCAAAATTTCATCTACACGGATTTCAGATACTTCCCCAGTAGTACGATGTTTCACAGTGATCACTTTATCACTATTGTCTACTCGCACATTATCGCATACAGTATCTGTTAATACATTTACGCCGATGGCTTTCATTTCTTCTAAAATATGAGCAGAAATCGCTTCATCTTCTTTTGGCAATAAACGCACATTGCGCTGGATTAACGTCACTTCCGTACCTGCTGCGGCAAACACACCAGCAAATTCTGTACCAATAGGACCACCACCAAATACAGCTAGTCGTTTATATGGTACTTTTGGATATTCATTGCCAAATAATTTCTCACTCGTAATATATCCCGCTTCTTCTAAGCCATCTACATGGTTCACTTTAGAATGACCGCCTGTACCAATGATAATCGTAGGTGCTGTAATTTCTTCTGTTTTTGTACCATCTTGTAATGTGACATATAGTACTTTATCGCTTACAAAAGTGGCAGCTCCATGATATACATCAGCATTATCAAAGCTTTCATAAAACTCTTTGACCCCTTTGCTTTTATTGATAGCCTTCCATACCCGTTCACTTACTACATCCCAATTTAATGTAGGGGTCGGCGCTTCTACACCGATTTTTTTCCAACCATGACTTTCATGCACCACATCAGCTGCAGTCACCATCACTTTGGTAGGAATACAACCACGTGTTAAACAAGTACCACCAAATCCTGTTTTTTCGATAACAGCTACACGTTTACCTGCATTCAATGCTGCATCAGCTACTAAGCTAGCGCCACCAGTACCAATTACGATTACATCATATTGTTTCATTTACGTCATCCTTTCTAAACCAATGGATAATCTTTATTCTTTATATATAGTATATCATACATCGACTATTTTAGATATGAGAATTTTTACTATTTTCCACTAGCGATAGAATCTAATAATTCAATATACATTTCTTTGGTTAAAGGAGCATCGAAGTTCTCTAAAATCCTTTCCGCTATCTGTGCCTCATCATAGAGTAAATCAACAATAGTCATCGCTAATGCTTGAGCTGTTTTAATATAGGCTACATCTGGTACAGTAATATTATATTCCGCACTATGGAGCACTCCTTCAATACATCCCACCCAAGGATGGATGACAGGCATTAAATGGGATACATCTCCCATATCTGTGCTCGCTGTCATATGCACTCGCTGACGTACATTCTCTGTGCCAAATAAAGGTTCAGAATTGGACCGTAATAACTGGTTCATATCAGGATTATCACGCATCGGTAAATAGCCCGGTAGATCATGAATCACACAAGTGGCACCTACTGCATCTCCACCAGCTTTTAATGCGCGATTCACTCGTTGATTCCCATCCACAATCGCTTGTACATTAGAGGCACGTACATAGCTTTCTACTTGTACATAATCAGGTACGCAGTTTACTAAAGTGCCCCCTTGATTAATAATAGGATGGAAACGGAAATAATCGCTTTCCTTGAATGTCTCCCGAATGGCATGCACCCCCATTACCCCCATTAAAGCCGCATTTAAGGCATTAATTCCTTCGTGAGGGGCTGCCGCCGCATGGGCAATTTTACCATGGTATTCAATCAGCTTTGCCACAAATCCGTTGGAGGTACTACCTAAATTCATTTCTCCCGTCGGTGTGTCCGCTGTTTCCACATGCATTTGCATCGCCATATGGATATCATCAAAGGCTCCTTCATAAATCAACTGTTGCTTACCGCCTAAATATTTAATCGTTCCTTTTTCACGCAATGTATTACGATAATCCACTTCGATCATCTCTTCTGCTGGGACCGCAAATAAAACTACATCACCACCAAGAGCTTCCATAACACCTTCTGCTTGTAGGCCCATAGCCACCGCAAATAGATTGGCAATTTGCACATTATGACCACAACAATGCGCGGCTCCTGTCAAAGGATCCGCTTTTGGATGACGATGACATACAATAGCATCTAATTCACCAATCATAGCCACTGTTTTCTTAGATTTGCCACCTTGCAAACGTCCTTTCACACCTGTAATGGCATGACCCGTTGTAAAAGGAATTCCTAATTCTGTAAACATATCTTGTACTTTTTGAGATGTCTTATGTTCTTTATATCCCAATTCTGGTTCATCCATAATGGCACTCGCCAACTTACGTAAGCGTTCTTGCCCTGCTACAATGGCATCACATACACGTTGTTTTACTTCTTCTTTCGTCAACATAATCTATCTCCTTTTACATTGTATGAACATACCTTTTGCTATAAGGTATCTATATATGACTCTTACATCTTATTGTACCATGAAAACAAAAAGAGAGTTGATAAGAATTCATCAACTCTCTTTCATACACTTCAACTATAACCTATATCAATGTATTTAAATCACACCTTGCATATGCAATACAAAATGTGCTACCGCTGAAGCACATACAAATGTACCAGCTGTTACCGCTAACGCTACTGGAATGATTCTCCAAGATAGACGACGGAACGCTCCCAAGTCCTTTCCTAGGGAAAGACCTGCATAGGCCAATACAGGTGTAGTGGTAGCCAAGAATGATACTTCTTTTGTTTGTGCAATAATCCATGCTTGTCCTGGCATGGCTGGCAAGGAGGCAATGACACCTACTAAAGATACCCAGAAGACCATAGGAAAACGATTGGCCAATGGCAAATAAGAAATAATAGCACCAATAATAGCTAAGCCTGCAATCACAAAGGCCCCTACAAGGCTTGGACCCAATAAATGCTTACCGTCAATGATGTTCCCCACGGCAGTCATAATCGCTGCAATGCATATGACAATGACAAATTGCGTAATTTTTTCACTGATCGTCATCTTATTGTCCCTCCTCTGCTAAATCTTGTTCACGTGTGCGGCCTGTAAAGAAATTATATGTTTTTTCCATCACAGGTAAAGATACGAAAATACCAAAGTATACACCTAGTACGGTAGTCAACAAATTAGCTGCCCCTGCTAAGGCTGCAATTTGAGCTTCATATTCTGGATATACTGCAATGATAGGAGCTGTAGAAGCAGCCATCATACTCGCACTACCTACACCGGCACCCATAGCCAATGCCAAAGGATGGAACCACCCCATTTGAGCAAAGAATCCTGCTAGTACAGAGGCCCACATAGCACCAATCAATACGCCACAGATATACATACCCATCACGCCACGGCCTTCCGGAGAACTAAAGCCAAACTTATCAATAATAATCGCAACATTAGGTTCCCGGTCTACAGAGTAACATGCACCTACCGCTTCACGGCGCATTCCTACTAGCAATGCCACTGGTAAGCCAAATAAAATAGTACCAAAGAAATGACCTAATTCCTGTAACATAAGAGCCAATCCAGCGGTAGATAAAATTTCTAGGTTAGGACCGATCCCTAAACCTACTTTCACCATTAATAGCATTACCGCAATCCCAAGGTAATCTGCTGATTTTTCCATGGTTTCCACTGTTAAAATTTTGAATGATGGAATGGATACAAACAAGCCCATAATCAACACGTAAAGAAGCGGTAAGAACACGACCGCCCCAAAGCGTTGAATGCCAATCATTTCTGCAATGATGGTAATCACAAGAGCCAATGCATGTAATTTCCAATTTTGTAATACTTGCATACAATACCTCCTATACTAATAGCAATATGATTTCTTTATTATAGTAAAGTTTAACATACACGGTCAATGTGTGATTGATTCCGAATTAGCAATAATGTTGCAAAAATAAAATAAGAGGTGAATAGATATATCTATCCACCCCTTATGATTAAGAGCTAGTATATTGGTGTATCATATGCCATATATTGGCTTATGCATTTACTAAAGCTTTTCCTAATGCTTCACATTGTTCTTTACCAGAATCATCAGGTTCGCCCATTACTGGTAATTTGTCAACTACAACGCCATTAGCGCCTTCTACGCGACCAGCCCAGTCATCTAACCAAGAGCCACCCCAACCGTAGGAGCCGAACAATACTACTTTTTTGCCTGCCAATTTAGGTTCTAATGCTTCATAGAATGGTGCAAATTCAGCATCTTCTAATTCTTCAGCACCCATATCAGCGCAACCTAATGCTAATTTTTCATAGCCAGCTGCTTCATCAGCAGTGATTTCAGAAACGGATTTTACTACCACTTCTTGACCAGCATCAGCGATGCCTTTACCTACAGATTCTGCCATTGCAGCTGTGTTACCTGTTCCAGACCAATAAATTACAGCGATCATAATGTTACCTCCTAGCATGCCGTTACGGCAACCAAAGACTCTAAAGATTTTCCTTTATTCAACTGTGCGTGACAGTAGTCACGACACATTCGAAAACAATGAAATGCGTGCATAGCTGACGCTTGATTTCCATATACTTTCCAGTCACCACAGACTTTATAGCCTGCTCCACGGAATTGGATAAACGCTTTTACATCTTCTAATGGATATCCTAAAAATACACCGATTTCATGAGGAAACACATCGCTCATTTCAATGCGCTCACGCAAATGCGATAGCCAATCTGCCAATGTTTGATAGGATTCATATCCATAATGATGTAAAAATGCTAGCACCTCAGGTTGTCTCAAATAGTCCTCAAGCATACGTTCACGAAATACGAGTAATAATTTTCGTTTTTCACAATGACACAGCTCATAAAAGAACAGTCCTTTTTGATTGAATTTATCATTATACTCATGTGTTTTTTCTACCATCGTGGCCCCTAAATGCTGAGGTAAGGCAACAAGATTTGCTACTTTAATACCTCGAATTGCGGGCGCACAATGGTAACCGATAATCTGCTCAATGGATTCCATTTGTTGTACCTGCCTTTTTACGTAGTTTGGGGAGAACACTTGCTCTCACAGCAAATAGATAATCCGGATATATATCATCTCGAAAGATGAACTAAAATAATGAAAATTATTTCTATTATTATAATACAAACTATCTCTCTATCTGTCAATATGTATGAGAAGTTTTTTCATTTAAAAGCAAAAGTTGCATTCTCTAAGATATCACTATTTCAACGGCCTCTAGACCTATAGTCACTCTCAAAGTTTGCAACTTTTGTTTTATAATAAATAATTTAGTTGTTTTCTCAGCATTTCATCTTTCACATGAGTCATGACATATCGCAACCGTGGTGCCCCTGTTCCATCTGTTAAGAATGCAATCTGTAGATACATAGGGTATTCCACTTGTTTGAACCATGTATTCACAATGATTTCACCTACGTACACATTCTTTTTTACTTCGTGAAATGGTACAACCAACTTAAATAGTTCTGGATGCTCCTTTACATAGGTCTCATAGTCCTGAACCATAGATATTGCGTATTTTGATCCAACCGATGTTACTGTAGGGGACCAGGATTCTCTCTGCGGACTAAATCCATAGAGCAAAGTACCTTCTCCATAGCGGGCATAATAATAATTATTACCACGCTTATCCAATATCTGATAGGACTTGCTCATATCAATACCAATTTCACGTAATCCCTCTTCTAACGGTTTCCCTACACCAGAATAAAGGATACTATTACTTGAACCTTCTTGCACCAACATGGTGGACGGCCATTTGATAGAAAAACTATCCGCCGCTTCTACGGTAATCATCATACTGGTTATGAACCAAGCAAGAACTACAGCCCATGAAAGATAGGTTATATTTCTATTCATGATATTCGCCTAACCTTGTTTCTTTTGTAGTTTAGCCCAAGTATCGCGCATACCTACGGTACGGTTCATTACGATATGATCTGGTGTACTATCCTTATCAGTTACAAAATAGCCGGTACGCAAGAAATGGTAATGGTCACCTACTTGTGTAGTACGGAATGCTGCTTCCCCTTTAGCAGATTTTACTTCTAAGGAATTCGGATTTAACTGTTGTAAGAAATCTTTATCTGCTGTTTCCTCATCTTCAGCCTTTAATAGATAGTCATAAAGACGTACTTCCATATCCACTGCTGTAGATGCCTCTACCCAATGTAAAATACCTTTCACTTTCTTTTGACATCCTGTACCAGATTTTGTATCTGGATCATAAGTACAGTGAATTTCAGTGATGTTACCATCAGCATCTTTTACCACAGATTGGCATTCAATGATGTAAGCACCTTTTAATCGAACCTCTTTACCTGGTGCTAAACGGAAGAATTTTTTTACTGGTTCTTCCATAAAATCACCACGTTCAATGTACACTTCTCGACCAAATGTCACTTCCCGTGTACCCATCATTTCATTTTCTGTATTGTTCTCAATCACCAATGTTTCTGTTTGTCCTTCTGGATAGTTAGTGATAACAACTTTTACAGGATCTAATACTGCCATATAGCGCGGTGCTTTCAATTTCAAATCTTCGCGGATACAGAACTCTAATAAACCCACTTCTACTAGGCTATCTGCTTTGGCTACACCAATGCGCTCACAGAAATCACGAATGGACTCTGGTGTATATCCACGACGGCGCAAACCAGAAATCGTCGGCATACGAGGATCATCCCAACCGCTCACAAGATTCAATTCAACCAATTGGCGTAATTTACGTTTACTCATGACCATATTTGTCACATTCAAGCGAGCAAATTCGATCTGTTTTGGTTTTTCCGTATCTTCCCAATCTTCTAATACCCAATTGTATAGTGGACGATGCACTTCAAACTCTAAGGTACATACAGAATGGGTAATGCGTTCTATCGCATCAGATACGGGATGTGCATAGTCATACATAGGATAAATATTCCATTCAGAACCTGTACGATGATGGTCAGCGTGCAAAATACGATACAATACAGGGTCACGCATCACAATATTAGGGTCCGCCATATCAATTTTGGCACGCAATACTTTTTCACCATCTTTGTATTTACCTTCTTTCATTTCTTGAAAGAGTCGTAAATTTTCTTCTACACTGCGGTCACGATACGGGCTATTCGTACCAGGTGTTGTAAAATCACCACGATTAGCACGGATTTCTTCTGGTGTTTGATCATCTACATAAGCCTTACCTTTTTTAATCAACACTTGGGCATATTCATATAGTTTACCAAAATAGTCAGATGCATAGTGTACATCGCCATGCCACTCAAAGCCCAACCATTTTACATCTTCTTCAATAGACTCTACATATTCCACATCCTCTTTTACAGGATTTGTATCATCAAAGCGTAAGTTAGTTAACCCTTGATACGTTTTTCCAAGACCAAAATTTAGGCAAATGGATTTCGCATGTCCAATATGTAAATACCCATTTGGCTCTGGCGGGAATCGTGTATGCACACGTTTTCCATAGGTATTCTCTTCATTATCTGTATTAATAATCGCTTCAATAAAGTTAATAGTTTGAGGCGTTGTTTCTTCCGTACTCATCATCGTCTCTTTCGATTCCATGTGATTCTTCCTCTCTTACATTGATTATACACAAGTGCACGTTCTGCACATTCTCTTTATTATACCACAGGACTAGCTATGTTTCATCGGTTTCTTATGAATCTCATCATTTCCTAGCACACTAGTTAGAACATCACAAACTACTCTTCAGTGGCCTTATAATTGACACTTTCATTAACACAAGTCAACAGTGGTTTACCATGCACACCAGCAATCAGATTATTCGCCGTTAGCATCGCCATATCTTTTCGTGTGCGATCTGTGAAAGACCCAATATGTGGTACCACTAAACATTTGCCCGTTTTAAGTAAAGGATGGTCTGCCCCAATTGGTTCCGGATCCACCACATCAAGAGCAGCATAATCAATTTGACCTGTTTCTAATGCATGTACTAATGCATCGGTGTCCACAATTTTTCCACGACCTACATTCACAAGTAATGCCGTTTCCTTCATCATTTCAAAGGCTTCTGCATCGATTAAATGATAGGTTTCTTCTGTCAATGGAGCCATCACTAATATCACATCGCTAGTAGTCAACAGCTTTCCTAATGATACATAGGTGGTCATCAACAAGCTATCATCATTACGCCGATTGCGATTGTGATATTGCACGGTCATTCCAAAAGCACGTGCTCGCCGAGATACGGACACACCAATCTTACCCATACCAATAATGCCCAATGTCATACGACTTAAATCCTTCCCTTTTATATTAGAAGGACGTTCAGCCCATTTACCATCCTTAACAAACTGAGCATTTTCATAGATTCTACGACTTGCAGCTGCCATTAAAGTAAATGCTAGCTCCGCCGTAGTTTCTGTTAATACATCAGGTGTATTACCATACGGGATATTGCGAGCTGTTAATGCATCTACATCAATATTATCATACCCCACAGAGGCCTGTGCAATGACCTTCAACTTAGGGGCGTCCTTAATTAAATCTTCATCCACCGAGAAGTGATTAATACTCCATAGTCCATCCGCATCACGGAGCCACTCTTTTAATAATTCTTTTGGCATCTTTTCCTGTTCAGTCCATTGACGTACTGTTACATGTTCACTTAAATAGGAGATTGCATCCTTACGCACCAAACCTGGTACTACTACGATTGGTTTATCCATCATATGCCTCACTTTCATTTATCTGATCTATCTATATTACGGAGGTATAAATTACAGGAAATCATTCTATATTCATCCATAGAAGTTCCCTTCTGTAAATTATATCATATCTATCTTCTACAATAAAAAAACACAGTCCTATTTTCATAGAACTGTGCTTTTCATTTTGTAGATACAGTAACTTGCACTCTCAAACGTACCCGAGAGCTTCTACGCTTTCTATACGATGATATGCTATTCCACAAACGTCCCTAGAATAACATGTTTATCCTACCAATTGGATTTTCCTTCATTGAACATTTCAAATGCATGTGCAATTTGGCGTCTCAATTTTAATCGTTGTGAATCACTTAATACATATTCTACACCATTGTGTGCAATTCGCCCATTTTTTACGATGCTACTCAAATCGTAAAGAATTTCTCTGGCCATGCTTGCATTGCCTGCCAATTCATCAATTGTTACATCATAATAATTAGCTAATCGCTTTAAGGTTTCCAAATCAGGCTCTCGATATCCTGTTTCGTAATTTGACAGGGCAGCATTACTAATACCAATATCACGAGCCACATCTAGTTGACTCCGCCCAATCCGTTTACGGGCATGTCTTAAATTTTCACCTAATGCCATTGTATCACCCCTTATACTACGTGAATCTATAGTATAAACAACCTATCCCTATTATAGCATGAGATACAATAGATATGCTATAGAAAACCACTACTTCACATCTCACGAATTGTGTATCTCTCTACATTTTTTAGCATTTTTGAATTGTATTACACGAATTGAATTGTTTATCCCAAGTGCACATGCGTACTTTTGATTGATTTCAATCAAAAGTGATAGATTTTATTTCATTTTAATCATTTTAAGTCATTAATTATTCAAATCATTCATGTGCATGTTCTGGTGGCGGTAATTGCTCAACACGGAATACCTCGCCAATAGTTTGAATTTTTCCCGGGATATATTCAACAATTTGAGTCATTAATACATATAACAACCGTGGATCAAAGTTAGAATTAGCACTTTGATTAATACAATCCAAATACACACTATCATCGTCTTCTTCAATGTAGTATTTAAAACTTTTGTATGTACTATTTTCACGATTGATGAACGTTAAGATATCTTGACGATTTTCTTTAGTCACAACACCGGCACCAATCAATAAGCGAATGGTAGCATAGATCGTATCATCTAATAATAAGAACACAGGAATATCTCCTAGTTCTGTTTGTACATAGGAGCGAAATACAACTGTATGATCTTCATCTCCCACTTCACGTTTTTCAAAGCATGTCAATTTCTCATCCACAAGAAATTGTTCAAATACTCTAGCCTTTTCATTCATGGATATCACCTCGTTAAAAAAAGGGCATTGTTTGTCACAATGCCCATATAAGTTAGTTTTACTACATCTTAACCTTTTTTAGATTTTGTGGTTTTACGTGGTTTACTTGCTTTTTTAGAAGCTTCTTCAGTCGTTTTTTCTGTCGCTACATCCTCAGCAGGGGCTTCTACTTTCACACTTTCCACAGCTGCAATAATACGTGTTAAATCTTTTTGTGTATGTGGATACAATACTTCAAAAATAGTATATGCTACCAATGCAGGATCGAATGTCTCTCCACTCAATACGCTTACATCTAGAAGAATTGCTTCATATCCATCTTCTTCCATTAAATAATGTTTGAAACATTTAAATTCACTATTTAATTGATTCAATACATCTAATGTTGCTTTTCTTTGTTCTGGAGTAAAACGACCACCTGCAATTTCTAAACGAACAAAGCCGAATGGTGTATCATCTAATACCACAAACAATGGGAATACAATATCATTGTATTCTACAGTTGCATCAAATACTACTGTATTATATGGGTCATTTTCAATCTCGCGAAGAGTGAAAAGATTTGTCAATTCATTTTCTTCAATAAACTGTTGAAATAATTCCGCTTTTTTGTTCACTTTCTTATCTCCATTTTATTACATGTAAATTAAAACTCATTACCATAATGATACCACAAAATTAGGTTTCATTTCAATCATTATTACTTTTCATCTTCTACATAAATGCAACGATCATTTTCAAATCGCGCAATACGCACTAAAGAATGCACATCATAGCCTGCTTTTTCTAAGCGCTCACGACCAGGTTGGAAGGATTTTTCAATGACAATAGCAATACCTTCCACTGTATCCCCTGCACCTTCTACCAACTTTGCTAATCCCATAGCTGCTTCACCGCTAGCTAGGAAATCATCAATAATTAATACTTTTTCCCCAGAAGGCAAGAATTTTTTAGAAATCGTTACATCGTAGTTTTCTTCTTTTGTATAGGAATACACCACAGAGTGATATACATCTTCTGTCATCAAAATTGATTTTTTCTTACGCGCAAATACCAATGGCACATCTAATTCGATAGCTACTTGCAAAGCAATAGCAATACCAGAGGCTTCAATAGTAACGATACGTTCAATACCTCGTCCTTCAAATTGCTTAGCAATTTCTTTGCCAATTTGAACAAACAACTTAGGATCAATTTGATGATTTAAAAATCCATCTACTTTCAACACTCGATTGTTCAATACAATACCTTCTGCATCAATACGTTGTTTTAATAATTCCACGATGATCCTCCTTATTGTTTTCTGTCTTTCAATATATTGATAAATTGCGAAACACCTTCTGTTAATGCATCCATCCTAGACCGTACCAGTACGATACGTCGTTCAGGAATCTGCAAATTCGTTTTCAGTTCCACTAATGAACCAAGTTTTAATTTCTCTCTAGCTACTAGTTCAGGCACTAAAGAAATGCCTAAATTAATTTCTACCAAATCCATGAGCACATCTAAGCTACCTAGTTCAAAGGCCGGGCTTGTACACCGATTATAGGTGACTGCATCAAAGAATGTTCGACTACTAGCACCGATTGTCAGCAGCAACAGGGGCTCTGCCATAATATCATCGATAGTCCAAATCTTTGACTCATCTTGATACGTAGCACCTCCCACAAATATATCTTGCATAGATGCTAATTCTATCACCTCAAGATGATTGTTATCATACAACTCATCATAGGCATTCACTACAGCAATTTGAGCCTCTCCAGATTCAAGCATTGCCACACATTCTCGTGACGGCCGATTGGTCACTCGTAGACTAATGTCTAATTTTTTCTCTTGCCAACTTTTGAAAGCAGGCAGTAAAAAGTGTTTACTCAATGTATCTGTAGCCGCCAAGTGTAAGCTTTTATATTCACGAGATAAACGTTCCTGTAATTTTACAATTCCATTATCTAAAATAGAAAAAGCTTCTACAGACGTTTCAAAAAGTTCACGACCTGCTTTTGTAAAAGCTACGGATTTAGTTGTTCTTTCAAATAAAGGGATTCCTAAATCTTTTTCTAGCTGTTTAATACTCTGACTGATGGCCGATTGAGAAACACCATTTGCTTTGGCTGCTTTTGAGAAAGATAAATGCAGCCCCACACCTACAAAGGCACGCAGTAATTCTGCAGATACAGACATAATAACCTCAATCCACTATGAAATCATATCATTTTTATCATAATTTACTATTATATATGCTTATAAGTTTACCTATATTTATAACTATTGTCAAACTATAAATTGAACTTTATCTATGTGTTTCTTATATACCTATATAAAATAGTTGCGTTCTAGCTTATAAACTAGTAATATATATTTGATAAGAAAATCTGGGGCATAACAATCCCCCGTATGTATGAAAGGAATTTAACTATGCATTGCGCACAAAAATTGACTGATCATATTTATTGGATTGGTAGCAACGATTGGAGCACTGAACGATTTGAAAATCTATTCCCAATTCCAAATGGTGTAAGCTACAATTCCTATTTTATTGATGATGAAAAAACATGTATTGTAGACTCTGTCGATGACAGCATTCGTCAAGAATTCTTTGACAATGTAGAACATTTATTAAATGGTCGTGAGTTAGATTATTTAATAGTAAATCACATGGAACCAGACCATTGTGCAACATTAGTCGAATTACTAGACCGTTATCCAAATGTAAAAATGGTAGGTAACAAAACTACATTCCGTTTCTTTGAACAATTCTATGGCCGTCCAGCGCCTGAGAACTACTATGAAGTAAAAGAAGGTGACACCATCGATCTTGGTCACCATAAACTTCACAGCTATACTATGCCAATGGTTCACTGGCCAGAAGTAACTTGTACGTATGAAGCAACAACTGGTACTTTATTCTCTGCGGATGCATTTGGTACCTTCGGTACTATCAACGGCAACATCTTCGCTGATCAATTAGATTTCGACCGTGTATACGAAGATGAAGCTCGTCGTTACTACACCAATATCGTAGGAAAATACGGTGCACAAGTACAGAACGCATTGAAAAAAGCATCTGCTTTAGATGTCAAAATCATTGCTCCGCTTCATGGACCAATCTGGAGAACTCCTGAAACCATCTCTTACATTCTTAATAAATATATGCACTGGAGCACTTACAATGCTGAGAAAAAAGGGGTTGTCATTGCTTTCGGTTCCATGTATGGCAATACTGCTGAAATGGCACAACAATTGGCAAAACTATTATCTTTACGCGGTGTAACAGATATCCGTATTTATGATGTATCTAAAACAAATCCATCCTACATCATCTCTGATGCATGGAAATATAGCCATTTAGTATGTATGGCACCAACCTATAACTTAGGACTGTACTTGACTATGGAAAACTTATTACATGAATTACATGCATTAAACTTCCATAACCATAAGGTATCTATCGTCGGTAACCACTCTTGGGCATCCGGCGCTATGAAACGCATGGTTGAGTACTTCACAAACGAATTCAAAAATATGGAAATCGTTGGTACTCCACTTGATATTAAAGGTGCATTACACGATGAACAATTACCATTGTTTGAAGAATTAGCTGATGCTATCGTTGCTTCCTTAGAAGAAACAGATATTAAAACTTTATAATCAACATAAGCGACTCTACTAAGTAGGGTCGCTTTTAGATTATGCACAAACCAAGTATATATGAGGCTATAGACCAAAATGAGCTGTTATGAAAGGGATTCCCAATCATAACAGCTCATCTTTATATATACCGTATAGCTTATTATCTAGTCTGGAATGTAAGTCTCAATCAATTGTGCATATATATCTCACTACAGTAAAGATAGCTATACATCATAGATACTACTACACTGCTATCGATTATGACGGCGTAACATACGTACTCCTTTAGGCGTTTCTAAAATCATTGACCACACCATGCCATGTCTAGCAGCCAAACGCAAAGATTCTTGCCTAGAGGTGCTAGGATCACTAGTTCCTTCTTTCCGCACCTCTTCAACAGATGTTCTTACAGAATCCTTTCGTATAGTCTCTATTTGTTCATGGATTTTAGCACGCATTTCCTCTGCGTCATATCTCGGCGAATCTACTGGTTTCTTATAATCATCTAGATCCATCGGATTACTTGTGATCACAGCCCTTTTAGCAGTGCTTTCCACTGCTGTATCAGGCTCCACATTCACAGATTCATCTGGGCCCCGTGACAGTGTAATCCCGTAGTATTCTTCCATTTCTTCCCATGTCATATCCTTACTAGGGACTGGTTTCTGTGAAGACTCTTCATTGGATTTCCCTTTTTTAAATATAAAGGAACCTAAGATAATCAGAATGAGTATCCCTATTTCCATAATCGGATACCTCCTCTATTTTATTCATGTGTGCCTTTACCATCAATAGTAGACGCATAATCACCTTCAGAAATGCTTTCACGCATTTTGGTATCCGCCATAATATTATTCATGGAATAGTAGTCCATAACCCCTAAATTACCCTCACGTAACGCTTGAGATAAGGCTTTTGGCACTTCTGCTTGGGCTTCTACTACCTTTGCTTGCATTTCTTGTGTATGAGCACGCATTTCTTGTTCTTGTGCCACCGCCATAGCACGACGTTTTTCTGCTTGGGCTTGGGCAATTTTTTTATCTGCTTCCGCTTGATCTGTCATCAATTGAGCGCCAATATTACGTCCTACGTCCACATCAGCAATATCGATGGATAAAATTTCAAAAGCTGTCCCTGCATCTAAGCCTTTATTCAATACAGTACGAGAAATATGGTCTGGATTTTCCAATACATCCGTATGCTCTTCAGAGGAACCTACGGTAGTAACGATACCTTCCCCAACACGAGCGATGATTGTGGCTTCCCCAGCACCACCAACTAAGCGGTCAATATTAGCACGCACTGTCACACGGGCACGAACTTTTAGTTCAATACCATTTTTAGCCACTGCAGAAATAATTGGTGTTTCAATCACTTTTGGATTGACCGACATTTGTACCGCTTCTAATACATCTCGACCCGCTAAATCAATAGCAGCGGAGCGTTCAAAGGTTAACTCCATAGTAGCCCGTTCTGCTGCAATCAATGCATCAACCACACGGTCTACGTCACCACCTGCTAAATAATGGGCCTCTAATTGGTCTACCGTCACATCTAATCCGGCTTTATTGGCTTTCACCAAAGGAAGCACGATTTGAGACGGAGATACACGGCGAAGGCGCATACCAATAAGAGTCATAATGCTAACATTCACACCTGCTGCTAAGGCAGATACCCAAAGTCCTAATGGGACAAAATGTAAAAATAGAGAAATACCGATGATGAGAATAATCGGAAAAATAATGAATCCCACAGTTCCAATAATTGTTTCCATAGTGCCTCCTATCTGTCTGTAGCTCTCACTACAATACGACCGCCTGTAACAGATACAATAGTTACCTCTGTACCAGGCTCATAAAATTCGCCATCAGTAACAGCATCAAGAAAGCTTCCTTCTACCACGATAGTTCCTGATGGTCGCAATACTGTTTTTGTATATCCATTTTTACCCAACCAACGATTAGGGTCTGGACGTGTAGCATATCCATTTTCCTTTGTAGATTTCAGGCGTAAGGTCAATCGTTCTCCTAAGCCTGTCTTAGGAAATACTGAGATAATCCACCACAACAATAGTACCCCCAGTACTGACAGTACCGTTACCGTGAACATTGCCATAGGGCCTCCACCCATCCAATCGTAAATACCCCAGAGAAATAGCAACAGGCCCGTTAGGCCAAAAATGCCAAATCCAGGTATCATCATTTCGATGAGGAGCAAAATAATACCACTTACTATAAGTCCTATCATACTCTCTCCTTTCTTGTTATATACTAACCTACCTGTATTATATCACAATCTTTTTATATAAAAGATGAAAAAGCTAGTATAGAATAAATTCTAATCTAGCTTTTACCTTTTAACCTGCAAAATGCCTATGTTTCACAACCCAATGTGTAGTTGTATTAAATCCTCAATGTAATACAAAAAGAGGCCTTCTAAAGAAAGCCTCTTAGTGATTCATTAAACGTCTTCGCGGTATGGCGCTTGACCGATTTCGTAGAAATCGTTTCCTTCGCTATCAATAACAACGATTGCAGGGAAATCTTCTACAGTTAATTCAGCCAAAGCTTCTGGACCTAAGTCATCATACGCAATAACATCATATTTTTTAATAGATTTAGCAATTAAAGCTGCTGCACCACCAACGGCTGCAAAATAAGTTACGCCATTTTTCTTCATAGATTCGATAACTTCTGGTTTACGGGAACCTTTACCAATCATGCCTTTGATACCTTGATCAAGCATTGTTGGAGTGTAAGCATCCATACGACCAGATGTTGTAGGGCCAGCGGAACCAATTGGGTCTCCTGGTTTAGCAGGGCTTGGTCCTAAGTAGTAAACAATTTTGTCATGCCAATCGATTGGCAATTCTTCGCCACGTGCCAATGCTTCAGTCATTACTTTGTGAGCTGCGTCACGAGCACTATAGATTTTACCAGAGATAAGAACCATATCACCAGCTTTTAATTTACGGGATTGTTCTTCAGTTAAAGGTGTTTGAATACGAATTTGTTCTGCCATGGTTATTCCCCCTCTTAAACTTCACCGTGAGCATGACGGCTAGCGTGGCAGCAGATAGTTACTGCTACAGGAAGACCAGCGATATGTGTTGCTGCCCACTCGATATTAACGGAAACTGCTGTTGTTGTACCGCCTAATTGAGGTCCGATACCAGTTTTGTTAACCATTGCATTGATTTCTTCTTCCAATTTTGCATATTCAGGATGTGCATTGCGTACTTCTACAGAACGAAGAAGAGCTTTTTTGGAAAGGAATGCTGCATAGTCCATTGTACCACCGATACCAATACCTAGTACCATTGGAGGGCATGGGTTAGGGCCAGCTTTTTTAACGATTTCAAGAACTGCTTTTTTAACGCCTTCAACGCCATCAGCAGGAACCAACATTTTTACGCCAGATTTGTTTTCAGAACCAAAGCCTTTTAACTCTACATTAATATCAACTTTGTCGCCTGGAACAATTTTAGTGTAAATAACTGCTGGAGTATTATTTTTAGTGTTTACACGGTTGAACAAAGGTTCAGCTACTACGGATTTACGAAGATATCCATCAACATATCCTTTTGCTACACCAGCTTGTACCGCTTCTTCAAGATTTCCACCTTCAAAATGAACATCTTGACCAACTTCTAAGAATACGATAGTAAGACCAGTATCTTGGCAGATTGGACGATCTTCAGCATCAGCGATTTCCGCATTTTTAATGATTTGATCTAGTACCCCTTTACCTACTGGAGATTTCTCACACTCATAGCCTTTTTTCAATGCATTGTACATATCTTTTGGAAGATGATATGCTGCATTCATACATAATTCTGCTACCTTTTCTGTTACTTTCTCAACGTGAATGTTACGCAAAGTAATCCCTCCTCAACTTAAAACAGAGACCTTTCTCTTGTGTATTATTGTAACACCATGCCCTATCTTTTTCAATTCTTTAAGAATAGGTGCTATAACTGTTTATTATGATAGAATCTATTATCATTTATTAAAAAATGCATATAGTTCTCTATTTGTAAAGGTCTTACAAATCCTAAGCACCCTCCATCATATGGACAAATATCCACCCTTTATAAACCATTTAAAATACACATATATTTAATCTTATCAATGCATTATTTCCTACTAAAATCTACTATATTTAAGTATAAAATATTACACCGACAAATGAAAAACTCTCTCACTAAATTATAATGAAAGAGTTTTATCTATACTTTTTTATATGTTTTCTTTTAAAAATAATGTCAACTATGATTTATTGATATAGTAAACATCAGTAAACACCTAATAGATGTAACATTTTTTATAGACAATGCTATCAATTATAGATCTGCCGCTTCGATCCACTCTTGTAAATCAGCTTCCCCACCAATGATATCTTCGTCATAAGCGCCCGCTAGTTCTGGATAGCGACATACTTCAATAGTATAGAGAATAGCTTCATCTCGACCATTGCGGAAGGTACCAACCCATACACCACGTATGGTAGATTCATACCACTCTACCGGTTGATCTGTATCCTTTAGATGTATTGTTACATCACCACGACCTAATGTTTCTAACACTTCCACTTGTTCTTCCATCGTAAGTCCCGTGTTTTCCACATAGATTGTATAGGTTTCACCAGTTTTACGCAAATGGTGCAAAGCATTTTTTAATTCTTGAAACACCGCTTTTACACGGCCAAATTCATTTTGCATAGAAACTCCTTATCTAATCATTACGGTCTCATATTATGTAGCATCCTATGCCTTTTTTTCATTCACTGGGGTAGCTGTTACATGCCAATTAGATAAAACCCTCAGCACCCGTTCTTTCACTTCAGCTACCGCAGCTTGCGTAGCATCACTCAAGGCAAGGCCCAATTCTAAGCTTGCAGGTTCTACACCAATGACAACGGCATCCTCTAGAGGATCTTCTTGTAAGGCACGGATACGTAAGATATCTTGCATCCCAACCTCATGCACAGAAATACCTTCTGTAAAATAACTATTCATTTCCTCATGTGGAAACTCATACACTGTACCCGGTGTATCACCACCGTTAATAGCATCTACTAATAGTAATTTTATCATACCTCGCATATAGGTAAGAAGCTCCATGCCCATGGTTCCCCCATCTAGAATGGTAATAGGAGGATTAAATACATAATCCTCCCGTAATTGGTTCACCACATGGACACCGAATCCCTCATCAGTAAGCAAAATATTGCCTACCCCTAATAGTACGATGGGATTACTTTTTATTTGGTCCATATAAGTCCTCTATATCTTCTGGATCTGTAGGGTAAAATTTCATACCTGAAACCATACTGGATACTTCCCCAGATTCTTCCATAACATCCTCGCGGAATGCCAAATATACGTGCATAATTGTAAATAACAAGAATCCCCATGCAATATAATGGTGAATCATATGCACTTGATATTCTGTAAACAATAAATTCACTGGGTTAAAGATGTGTGCTATCCACGTATTAGGATACACTTGTGCAAACATAGCTAGGCCTGTGCAAATTTCTAAAAATAACATTACATAGACGCCTACGTAACTTGTACGAGCCAAGGAGTTACGCAAGAAACGATGCTCCCGTTGTTGTGGCAACATCATGTAATGTTTCATTGTATCCCAAATGCCCACCCAATACACTTTTTTATGAAATCGCGGGAATAAACGATCTCCGCGATAACGGATGCCTCCATAAATACGGAATACCAAAGAGGCTATCAAGATAAAGGCTGCAATAAAATGAATCTTACGAATCATTTCCATAGAAAACCAACCACCTACTGCAAGAGTAGGTTCCACAGTACCTGGCGTAGCCTGAAATCCTGGATTACCAATGTATAGTCCAGTCCAAAATAAAGCAGTTACACATAGTACCATGGTCCAATGGAAAATACGGAGCCACAAGCTAAATACACGATACGGCTTTTTATTTAACGGTAACATAGATTAGCCTCCTCCCTATTTACATAGGGCATCTGTATTAACAGATACAATTTTTTCACCTTTTTTATTGTACAAATGTGTTGCGCATGCTAGGCAAGGGTCAAAGGAATGGATACCTTTTAAGATTTCCAAAGGTTTATCTGGTACTTTTACCTTTGTATCAATCATGTTAGATTCATAGGCACCATGTTCGCCAGCAATTGTTTTTGGACATGCATTCCATGTGGTAGGTACGATACATTGATAGTTATCTATGCGACCATCTTTGATGACACACCAATGACCTAGTCCACCACGAGGTGCATCTAATAAGCCTACACCTTTCGCTTCTTTTGGCCAAGAGTTTGGATCAAATTTACGTGTATCTGCTACTACAGTATCACCAGTTTTGATATTTTCCACTAAACGATTGTAAAAATGTTGGCTTAAGTTTGCTGCTACTTGTGCATCTAGTCCACGAGCTGCTGTACGTCCCACTGTGGAACATAACCATACATGAGCTGGCACGCCCAATACTTTGGACACCGCATCAATTTGGTCTACCATCATTTTTTCTGCCCAAGTAGGGTCTTTAATGATACCTTGTTTTACTTTTACATATACAACGATGTATTTCGCTAATGGCCCTACTTCGCAAGCTTTACCTTTGAATGTAGGAGACTTAATCCAAGAATATTTTTTCTCTTCATCCAAGAACTCCCATTGTTTATTCGTTCCTGTTTTAGGTCCTGTGAAAGCTGGTTTTGTTACACCGTCTAATGGATGCAATGTAGTAGTTCCATTTGGATATTCGAACCAGGAGTGATTGATTTCTTCTGACAAGAAGTCTGGATTCATCAAGTCTTCTCCTTCTAATGCTGTAAATGTTGCTTTTTCCCAGCCAAGCTCAAAATTTTCTACTACACCATTGGCGCGAACTAAAGATTTTTTGAAGAAATCTCCATCTTTAATACCTGTGTATGCATCATCTGGATAACCACCGTATGCTAATACACGTTTTTTCGCTAAACCGCCACCATCAACCATGCCGGCTTTCACATAGATATGACCGATAGCTAATAAATCTGGCAAGTAGAAATAATTTACTAAGTCTTTTGCAAGGGCAATCGATTCATCTACTGCTGCCAATCGAGCTGCATTAACAGGAGCATTCATATCATCCATAGAAATGGAACAAGGCATGCCGCCTACGATATAGTGTGGATGTGGATTTTTACCACCAAAAATAACATGAGGTGTGACAATATCACGTTGACGATCCAAAATATTTAAATAGTGAGAAACCGCCATCAAATGCACTTCTGGAGGTAGTAATTGATAATCTGGATGATCCCACCATTGAGCGGAGAAAATACCTAATTGTCCACTTTCTACAATTTTTTTCACTTTTGCTTGGACAGCTGCATAATACGTAGCATTTCCTTTAGGGAATTCTTTTGGATACGCTGATGTAGTGGACTCTAATTCTTTTGGTTGTAATCCACTTACATTGTATGTATCTAAGACTTGCTGTTGCAACTCTGCTGTTTTTTTAGGATCTGCTTTTAATGCTTCTACAGGGCTGACCCAGTCAAGAGCATGCAAATGATAGAAATGCACAAGATGGTCATGCGTATCTAAACAACTATGCATAATATTACGGATATAGTTTGCATTTTTAGGAATTTGAATTCCCAATGCATCTTCTACGGCACGAAGTGATGCCAAAGCATGAGTGGACGTACATACGCCGCAAATACGTTGCACAAAAGCCCACACATCACGAGGATCACGATTTTTTGCTACTAATTCAATACCACGCCAAGCAGTACCACTGGAAAGGGCATCTTGGACTTGACCTGTAGATTCATCTACACTTACTTCTACACGCAAGTGACCTTCAATACGGGTCACTGGATCGACTACAACTCGTTTCATTATTGGTCACTACCTTTCTGTTCTCCACTTTGTTTTGCTTCTTGTTCTGCTAAATATTTTTTCTCTTCTTGAATGGAATCATATTTATGTTTAGCTAGGGTAATACCACCGTGGGCAATGACAGCCCCAAACGCACCGAATCCAGCAACCGTTCCTAATGTATCCACATCGGTGATAGTATTTGGCGTATGAATATGAGGTAACCGTTCATAGAAGTTGTCGTTATCCCAGAATCCCTTTTCAGAACAGCCAATACAACCATGTCCAGATTGAATTGGATAGGACAAACCATTCCACCAGCGCAAATTGCCACAAGAGTTATATGTTTCTGGTCCACGGCAACCTACTTTATATAAGCACCAGCCAGCTTTAGACGCATCATCATCAAAGTGTTCCACGAACAATCCAGAATCAAAGAAAGGACGGCGGTAGCAAGTATCATGGATACGGTTACCATAGAATTGTTTTGGTCTACCTTCTGCATCCAATGGAGGTATTTGTCCAAATAAAGCATAATGCATGATGACACCCGTCATAACTTCCGGAATTGGAGGGCATCCTGGTACTTTAATGATTTTTTTGCCTTTTACGATAGAAGAAACAGATACTGTATTCGTTGGATTTGGTTTTGCTGCTTGAATACCACCCCAAGCTGCACAAGAACCATACTCAATAATGAAAGCAGCACCCTCAGCACACTCTTTCAACACATCTACAAATGGACGACCGCTCACTTGGCAGTAGGATCCATTTTCATCCAATGGCACGCCACCCTCAACAGCCAATACATACTTACCTTTTTTCGTTTCCAGCAATTCATGTAAATGATGTTCAAATGGTGCACCAGACGCAGCAGCTAACGTGTCATCATATTCCAAAGCAATCATGTTTAAAATCACGTCAGATGCGAAAGGTGATGTAGACCGAATGAAAGATTCGTCACATCCTGTACATTCATGACCATGCAACCAAATCACCGTAGGTAATTCTTTTGTTTCTGCCGCTGCTACGACTTTATTTGTCAATGCTGGTGGCAACCCTAAGATAGCAGTTAAGGCTACACAGGATTTCATAAACGTACGTCGGCTTAATTTACGTTCTTGGAATAAATTCCATAAACTGTTCAATGTTTCTTTCACAGAAAAAGCCCCTTTCTTGCAATAACTTTATAGCAATTGTATACATTAGTGTATTTCATATAGTATAACACAAACATATAATATTTCTATGGAATATAAATCACTATTATATAAAAATATTTTTATATCCTCTATTTATAGCTTTAATAACTTACGCACGGAGGCCGCTTTTTTATAGCCACCGATACGATCTTTTTGTTTTCCTTTTTTATAACAAATAATCGTCGGTACCCCTTGTACATCTTCTTTTAAGACAATCTCTTTCGATTCGTCAATATCGATGGCAATCATGCGTGCCACACCTTGCAATTCATCGTGCAACACATCTAATTCTTCTTTCATCAGCTTGCATGGATCACACCATTCTGCAGTAAAACAAGCTAGTACGATTTCGTCATCCCCTTTGACAATGGATTTAAACTCTTCATAGGTTTTAATGGATTCTAATTTCATAACGATACCTCCTACAATAACAAAACCGCTCCGAAGAGCGGTTTTGAGCAAGCAATCAATAAGCCGAGTTCTGTCCTGCTTTCGCAGTGGCGATTATCTTTCTAGGCGCATAGTTGCCTATACGCTCAAGCGGCACAACCCGAAAGGTAGGCGGGCAACCCTTAACCCTTTCCTATTCGGCCTTGCTCCGGATGGGGTTTACCGAGCATACATGTTACCATGTACCTGGTGCGCTCTTACCGCGACCGTTCCACCCTTACCACCCGAAGGTGGCGGTTTACTTTTCTGTGGCACTATTCCCTATGGTCACCCACGCCGGCCGTTAGCCGGCATCCTGCCCTATGGAGCTCGGACTTTCCTCAAGTCAAGTAGACTTGCAATCGCCTTTCATACTTACTGTTTAAGTCTAGCATAGACCGCACCTACGGTCAATAGCTCTTCTTTTTATTATACCTCAAGTGGCCTAGACTTCAAAGAAAAAATCTCTTTGTACCTTACTTTCTATGACTTCTACTTCTCCATTGGTATAAGTATTTTCTATTATTCGTTTCAACAAGGTTTGGCTCATGTATTCTGTACCATAATGGCCCGCATCCACAACGGTGATGCCTAATTCTTTTGCCAGTTGCATATCATGGTATTTTACATCCCCAGTGATATAGACATCCGCTTTTTGCTTGGCTGCCACCTTGATGAACTCTGCTCCACTACCTGTGCACAATCCAATGCGCTGAACTTCTGCGTTCTTAGACCCACCCCAACGCAATGCACTGTGGAGGAATACAGTTTGTAATAATTCTTTGAACTCCTGTATCGATAGTGGTTGTGGTAGATTGCCAATACGACCAATATAGTGTGCATCATGGGCATTCTCTAAGGCTACTACATCATAGGCAATTTCTTCGTAAGGATGAACTTTTTCCATAGAAGCTAAAACCTGACCTAATAGTTTTGCAGGGACTACCGTTTCCACTCGTTCTTCCTGTACCGTTTCCATCGTTCCTACATGTCCGATGAAAGGACTCGTCCCTTCTAAGGGTAGGAACCTTCCTTCTCCAGCAACAGAAAAACTGCAATGACTATAGGCACCGATATGACCTGCCCCTGCATCACCCATGGCTTGGCGAAGTTGTTCACTATGCGTAACAGGTACATAGACAGCCACCTTATAGGCTACGTCACGTCCTGTTTCTTCTAGCCCTTGTATATCTTGTAATCCTAGTCGTCTAGCTACTTCATCATTGAGACCACCATCTGTGACATCTAAATTTGTATGCGCACTATACACATTGATATCATGGCATAACAGATCTTTAATCATCTTTCCTTGCATCGTATCTGTATTGATAGATTTGATCCCTTTAAAAATCATCGGATGATGTGTCACGATAGCATCCACTTGTCGCTCTATCGCTTCTGATACCACTTCTGGCGTTACATCGAGAGCTGTTAATACTCTTTGTATTGAGGAACTCATAGATCCCACTTGTAATCCGCAATTATCCCAAGACTCTTGCAACTGTAATGGCGCTTGGCGCTCAATTGCTTGAGCAATATCTTTCATAGTAACCATATATACCTCCTATCCACCATTTCAAGGTATAATGTAACATTCTATACTCATCAATGGTTAGACATTTTTTGTGAAAGTTTCACCGTACCTATTGTAAAATGCCTTGTAAGACTTGCAATTCTTCTTCCATCACCTGAGCCGCATCACTAGACTTCGCGGCATCACGCATATGTTGTAATATCGATTGCAACGTGATAATTCTACGTTGTATGTGCTGCGTCCAAATTTCAGATTGCGCTTGTTGTAACAAGGCTCCATATTCCCATAACATCGATTCTTTAGGCAACTCATCATACACGGAAGCAACGCCTTTCTGTACTAGCCACATATCATAATATTGATGGCCCTCTAGTAAGCATTCTTCTTGAACAATGCCATACCCTTGTTCTACTAAGAATTGTTTCAGCTCTCGTCGATGGCTTTGTGGTTGCAATACATAGGTGTTCAATAATTCTGGTCCTACGGAGATGATGTGTTGCATCAACTCTCCACCCATACCACAAATGACTGCACAATCTACTTCGCCTTGTTTTGTCGCCGCCAATCCATCTCCCAATCGACATTCAATAGATTGTTTTAACTTTCGTTCCTTCACAAATCCTTTGGCAGACTCTAAGGGTCCCTCATTCACATCAATGGCGATGACCTTTTTAGCTACTCCTGCTTCTATACAAGCCACAGCTAAATACCCATGATCTGTCCCCACATCTGCCACCGTTTGACACTGTGGAATCATATGTAATACTTGTTCTAATCGTTTTGAAAGTGCCATATTTACTCTCACATTTCTAATGTATCTTCACCGGCATATATTGATATGTATTCCTTACATATACGTTTCTTACACCATCAAAGATTGACAACTACTCTTATATACTTACTATTGAACGTTATCCCTTGTAAACTTCTCTTTCATTATACAATGAACCCCTATAGATAACAAAAAAACCATCTCACAATGTGAGATGGTTTCCTTATGGTGGGCCCACCTGGATTTGAACCAGGGACCGACCGGTTATGAGCCGGTTGCTCTACCCCTGAGCTATAGGCCCTCGTTTGGTGCGGATGATGGGACTTGAACCCATACGAGCGTACGCTCACCACCCCCTCAAGATGGCGTGTCTGCCATTCCACCACATCCGCATGAGGATATGTACATGGTGCCTCAGGGCAGAATCGAACTGCCGACACACGGATTTTCAGTCCGTTGCTCTACCGACTGAGCTACCGAGGCAAAAATATATAAATAGATCTAATCATCTAAAAATAGGTAAAAAAAATGGCGACCCCGATCGGATTTGAACCGACGATCTTCGCCGTGACAGGGCGACATGTTAACCGCTACACCACGGGGCCGTGCACTGAGTACTCATATACTATACCATAGGTATTACATCTTGGCAATACCTATGGGCAATTTTATATATTCCTAAAATGCATAGATATTCTTTTAATAGCAATTGGGTTTCCGATCTCGGAACACATTGATTTTAGAACGAATATGTTTCACTATGTCTACATCGATAGTAACTATTTGTATTTGTGGTGTCTCATCACACTCTAACAACACTTCACCCCACGGGTCCACTACCATGGAATGACCTGCCATCAGCAGTTTACCAATTATTCCACAACCATTAGCACTACAAAAACACATTTGATTTTCTATAGCTCTCGCCTGATTCAATATACGCCAATGATGTAATCGCAACATCGGCCATTGAGCAGGTAAAAAGAATAGTTCTATACCTTGTAATGCAGCTTTACGAATTAACTCAGGAAAACGAATATCATAACAAGTGGCACTAGAGCAAAGCACTTCATCTAACTCAAATTGATGAATCGCATTGCCACCGGTAAAGAATTGATCTTCTTTGGCAGGACTAAAGCCATGCATCTTATCATAGGTAGAGAGTAATTCCCCATTTCGGTTGTACACATAGGTTCTATTGTAGATGGAATCTCCTTCTTTGACAGCCACTGATCCACCAAAGATATTCACATACTCCGATTGTGCCAATTCCTGTAGCAAAGATTGTGACCGTTGACCACCTTCATCTGCCAATGTATGTAATTCTGGACCCGTCATAAATCCTGTATTCCAGGTTTCTGGCAATACTACTACATCCACACTTTGCTTAGCCACGGCTCGCACCTTTTCTGCTAGGATCTCAAAATTTCTATCCACTTGCCCAATCTCTGTGGCTAATTGAACAATGCCTAATCGCAACTCTTTCATAGTTCCTCCTAGATATGCCACGCCATATGGTCTGTAAACTCATTAGGTTCTAATGGCAATGCATGACGCCGTGGTACATACGTATCCGTATTAAATCGATTAACTTTGGGTCGACGATAAATGATGTGATCTGGTTCCGTTTCAAAGATGATTACATTGCTAGGAACATCTCGTTTGATGACTAAGTTACAACCTATCTTTGAACCTTTTCCTACCGTTATATCCCCTAACACTTTGGTACCAGCACCAATGAGCACATCATCTTCCACTGTAGGATGACGTTTTATTTTGCGTGAATCCATCCCACCAAGAGTCACACCGTGAAAGAGGGTCACATTATCTCCAACGATAGCCGTTTCACCGATGACAACCCCCATCCCATGGTCAATGAACAAACCTTTCCCAATTTGCGCTCCTGGATGAATTTCTATCCCTGTTACCCTCCGTGAGTGTAACGCCACTCTTCGCGCCAAGGTAAACCAACCTTTTCGGTACAAACGATGGGCAAAAAAATGCCAAAATAAGGCTGTTATATGAGGATATGTCCAAACTACCATGAACCAAGAGGTAGCCGCTGGATCAGATTGTAATACGCGCTGTATGTTATATCGAATGGAATTCCATACCTCTCTCATAAATACCTCCCTATACAGAGATAGCATGGCCTAGACCATGCTATCTTTCGTATCACAATCGATTAAGAATGAATCCAATCTACACTTTCAAATTGAATCATAGATAGATATTTTTCTACTCCGTCTGGAGCTACTACGACAACGTCCACATCTGGGAATTTGCGACCGTACTGACGGGCCACCAAGATAGCTGCCGCAGAAGAAATACCGATACCAATACCAGTTTCTCGCATGAAGTTACCTACTTCTTCGATGGCATCTTCATCAGTTACCGTTTGTACTTCATCCATCAAGGAAGAGTCGAAGTTTTCTGGAATGAATCCAGCCCCAAGACCTTGGATTTTATGAACTCCGCCAGTACCACGAGAAATCACTGGAGATCCTTCTGGTTCTACAGCCACCGCTTTAATGTACGGATGTTGCTCTTTCAAAGCTTTTGTAACACCAGTGAATGTACCACCTGTACCAATACCAGCTACAAAAATGCCTACATTCGGTACATCCCGCAAAATTTCTTTTGCTGTAGTCTCATAATGAGCTGTTGGATTCGCAGGGTTCACAAATTGACCTAGTGTCACCGCATTTGGATAGTTATCTAGAATTTCTTGCGCTTTTCCAAGAGCACCTTTCATACCCAACTCTTTTGGAGTCAAAATTAATTGGGCCCCGTACGCTTTGATTAATTCTCGGCGTTCTTTACTCATACTTTCAGGCATAATGATGATTGTTTTAATGGATAACATAGCTCCTAGCATAGCCAACGCAATCCCTGTATTACCACTAGTAGCCTCTACGATAATCGTATCATTTTTAATTAAGCCATTTTCTTTCGCATCTTGTAACATGCCAAGAACAGCACGGTCTTTTACACTACCGCCAGCATTATACTTTTCTAATTTTACATATACATTAGTATCTGAAATTCGATATATTGGTGTGTTTCCAATTAAGTCAATTGCATTTTTTACAATAGCCATAATAATTCTCCTCTACTTAGACTTCATATATAAAACACTTAAATTTATTCCTATTGTATAGGTGGGATTTGATTTTGTCAACCAATTTTTTCTCAAAATTTCAATTATTTTAATTGAAAACCACCATGCCCCATACGAATACAATCTTCTTTTGTGACCCGCACATCTGCTAATAACCGTGGCGTAATCACATCAAAAGCACTCGGATTATTGTATAGTACACCACCTGGTACCCCTAATACCGGCGTACCATCTTCTAAATAAGCAATGCACACCATAGACCCCGGCAACACTGGTAATCCATAGGTCACCACTTCTTTTGCACGACGCGCAATGGCACCTGGCGTTAAGTCATCAGGATCTACACTCATGCCGCCAGTGCAGAATATAATCTCCGCCCCTTGAGCTTTTACTTTATCCATAGCCTCTACAATTTGATCTGTATCATCTGGCACAATTTCATGCGCTACCAGTTCCACACCATAGTCCGATACACGGTCTTGAATAACCGCGGTGAAAGCATCCTCAATACGACCAGCAAAGACTTCACTACCCGTAGTAACAATACCCATTTTCTTACGCAAAAATGGATGCACTTGTAAGATAGGTTTCTTGCCTTCACGCAGTCGCTTCGCTTCCTCTAACTGCCATGCTTCTAATAAAAGCGGAATACATCGCATGCCCGCTACCGCTTGGCCCGCTTTCACAGGTGTACCATGTAGGCGTGTAACGATCGTTAGTTCTCCAATACTATTAATCTTGTGAAGTCCTTCTACATCCACAGTCAATACACCATCGTGGTTCGCCAACGCCTCAATCTTACCTTGTTGTACTGGGGTAGGGCTGATAGATGGATGTTCACAAAAACGATATAATGCTTCCGCCACTTGCTCCTCGTGAACTAAGTTATAATCGCTTTCTTCCATCACATAAATATGTTCTTTTCCTAATTGCAATAGTAAAGCCACATCTTCTTCTCGAATCACGTGCCCTCGTTTAAATGGTGTATCTTTCACTTCTCCAATAACGATGCGCACAATATCGTGGCAAAGTGCTTGCCCCACTGCATCTTTTACATGTATTTCTTTCATCGTATTATCCCCACATTCGTTTACCAATGGTGAAAGCCAACCCGCATAAGCCATATCCAACTAATACCTGTCCACCCATGTAAGATAGCATATACCACAAACCTTTTTCTTGTAGCATATACCCTTCAAAGATAAAGGTAGAAAATGTTGTTAGCCCACCTAAAAAACCTGTAATACATAACAGTTTAACCCAAGGTGATAGATTGGGATGCCCTTCAATATATGCCATGCCTAAGCCGATTAACATGGAACCTATTATATTTACTATTACTGTCCCCCAAGGATACAGCGCACCTTTCGTGACCATGTACTGCCCGATGCCATATCTCGATAAGGCGCCAATCGCTCCACCAATAGCCACTGCTATATATACATTCATAATCAAACTCCTTTATGCCTTTATTATACACCACATTAAGTATGATTATATACTAAAGTATGAGATTTTCTCTCTCGATTTATATATAAGGTGTTATAGTTCTACGTTATATCGTAAGCGCTTACTACATTTTTTATTATATATGATACCGACCTTTTATATATTACATCTCTCACAGTTAATAAGGTATGTATTGAAGAATCCAATTTATACTATTCTAACCTTATATACATTGCCTCTATCACAGAGTATAAGTTGATTCACATAGTAAACTCAAGCATACTTATGCTAATATACCTTTTTACTCATTACAGAAAACTTATGTATACAATCCATGCGCAAGTGCAACTACACAAACGCCCTAGTTCAACTACTCTTATACAGATTCTATAATATAAAAACTGGACAGATTAATGCTGTCCCCCAAATTTGACAAAGAGCTCTTATACATCAAAAAAAGAACTGCCTATGTCTAAGCAGTTCTTCTTGTGTATATTTAGTTACCAGGATGTTTTACTAAATCTTGACCCGCAATACCAGGGCGTGTCATTTCTTTTGGAGACAGAATATAATCCATTTCTTCTTTCGTTAACAACCCTTGTTCTAGAATAATTTCTTTTACGCTACGATCAGTTTCTAAAGCTTCTTTCGCTAAGGCAGAGGCATTTTCATACCCGATATGTGGCAACAAGGCTGTGACAATACCCACAGAACGAGTTAACCAGTATTCACATTGTTCTTTATCTACTTCAAGATCAATCAACAATTTATCTACAAATGTGTTCACCGCATTTTTTAAGTAACACATGGAGTTGAATAAATTATACGCAATGACTGGCTCCATTACATTCAATTCAAACTGTCCGTTTTCCACACCGAGAGAAATTGTCAAATCATTACCGATAACTTGATAACAAGTTTGATTCAATACTTCTGCGATAACTGGGTTTACTTTACCTGGCATGATAGAAGAGCCTGGTTGACGTGGAGGTAATTTTAACTCACCAATACCGCAACGAGGGCCAGATGCCATTAAACGGAAATCGTTAGCCATTTTAATCAATACTAGAGCTGTTACTTTCAACCCAGAGGAAATATCTGCAAACACATCTGTATTATTGGTCGCATCAATTAAGTTATCCGCCGTAATGAACGGTTCACCTACAACACGAGATAACTCATCTACAACAGCTTTGATATACGTAGGTTCTGCATTTAAGCCAGTACCGACAGCAGTAGCACCCATATTAACTGTATGCGCTTCTAACATGGCAGATTTAATACGACGAATGCCACGACGCACACCGGATGCATAAGCACCCATTTCTTGACCTAATGTAATTGGCACCGCATCTTGCAAGTGAGTACGACCCATTTTTAAGATTTCTTTATATTCTTCTGCTTTTTTATCCAATTCATCTGCTAAGCGACGAAGGGCTGCCAATAGAGGTTTACTTTTCATGATGGCACATACTTTAATAGCCGTAGGGAATGTATCGTTCGTAGATTGCGCCATATTCACATGGTTATTAGGGGATACAATATCGTATTGACCTTTTTCATAGCCTAAAATTTCCAAGGCACGATTTGCTAATACTTCATTCATATTCATATTGAAAGAAGTACCTGCTCCACCTTGAATAGGGTCCACTGGGAATTGATCATTGAAGTTACCACGTACCACTTCATCTGCAGCACGACTGATAGCTTGCCCAATTTTTTCATCTAAACGACCAGTACTCATATTCGCCAAAGCACACGCTTTTTTAACCATGGCCATAGCTTTTACAAAGTCTAAGTCAATTTGCTTACCTGTAATAAAAAAGTTTTCAATACCACGTAATGTTTGTACACCATAGTACAACTCATCAGCTAATTCCAATTCACCTAGAAAATCATGTTCTTTTCTCATAGTATACCTCTTTTCATACAACATCAGATGCATAGGCATCTACTGTATAAGTTTTGTTTATATGATATATCTGTATTATATCATGTATCTTGTATACATAATAGAGATATACTTTCTAGTTACGAATAATGCTACCTTCTATATTAAACCAAATAACTTAAACTCATAGAACCCATTATTTTTTATCATTTCAGTATATTTCTATAGACTATATAGGAATATTACATATTCAGTATATGCCTATCTTAAAAGTAACTACACTACTATGATACCTGACTCCCATCCTCCAACACGAAAAAGTGGTTGTAACCGCACGAAAAAAAGCACGAAAAGTGGTTGCAACCGGGTAGCAACGATTTCAATGTATATCCTTTTAACTCCCTTTTAGAAAACAAGAAACCCAGTAACTAGGCTAGTTACTGGGTTTTCATTTTGTATTGAATTATTCTGCTGTGAATGGCAACAACGCGATTGCACGAGCACGTTTAATTGCAAGTGTTAATTTACGTTGATGTTTAGCACAAACACCAGAAATACGACGTGGAAGAATTTTGCCACGTTCAGTCGTGAAACGACGAAGTTTAGCAATATCTTTATAGTCGATTTGATCAGCATGGTCAACACAGAAGTTGCATACTTTTCTTCTTGGTTTTCTGCCTCTATCTCTTCTCATTGAGAAACCTCCTTTGATATAGTTGTGGAGTTCTTAGCTTAGAACGGAATTTCTTCACCTGCGCCTGCACCGGAACCTGCACCAAAATCATCAAAATTGGATGCACCACCGTCAAAGGCATCAAATGTTTGCGTATCCAAGGCTTGGCCCACGAAATTAGCAACCACTTCTGTTACATATCGTTTTGTACCATCTTGTGCTTCGTAAGAACGAGTCGCAATACGACCTTCTACAAAACAACGACTACCTTTACGCAAGTTACCCGCAGCTTCTCCTAATTTTCCCCAAGCTACACAGTTTACAAACGCAGTTTGTTCCTTAGTCTCACCGTTTTGATCCACATAAGTATTGGATGCAGCTACTGTAAAAGTAGCAACAGCTCGACCAGTTTTTGTGTAACGCACCTCAGGGTCACGAGCTAAATTTCCTAAAAGTTGTACAGAATTCATATTCTTAACCTCCTTAGGCTATTATTGTTCGTGTTTTACAATCAGGTGTCTAAGAACGTTATCGTCGATTTTAAGTACGCGGTCGATTTCTTTGATTTCGCCAGGAGCTGCTTCAAAGTTAATCAATACGTATACGCCATCAGTATGTTTGTTTACTGCATACGCTAAACGGCGTTTACCCCAAACGTCAACTTTCTCAACTGTACCGCCAACACGAGCAATTAAAGCTTCAATTTTATCAAAAGTAGCTTTGTTTGTCTCTTCATCAGCCGGTTTCACAATCACCATGACTTCGTATTTGTTCATACAAAATCACCTCCTCTTTCGGACTAACGCCCCTATCTCACATAGGGGTAGGAAGATGCTTACCATCAATAAGCTTTATTATTATACACTATTCCACCTAGAGTTGCAAGGAAAACATAAAAATAGACACAGCCCCAAAGGAGCCATGTCTATCTCATTATAATAGGAATCGTATGTCTTAGATTACGCTTCTGCTTGTTTTGTTAATTTAGCATAACTTTCCGCTTCTACTTCTTTTTGTGTTCTATAGTCTTGTGGTAATGTGGATAAACGAATCCAGCTACGGATGGCCTCTACTAATACAACTAGAATCATAATGAACATTGCCACAGAGAAGGCTACTAAAATCCATTTACCTGCTGGCACATAGTTATAGAATACGTTTTCATAGTCAGCCGCAACAGCCACTATCGCCATAAGTATGGTCGGTACTCCGGTTACCCATGCATATCGTTTCTTACCTAACCGCATGATAATCGTCGTACTTACAGCCAATGTCATGGTGCCTAATAATTGGTTAGATACACCGAATAATGGCCAAATGGTACCGATGTTACCTTGTAATACGAGGTAGCCCCACATGATACAAATCAATGCAGCACAACCATATACGCCAGGAGCCCAATGTTGATCATTGAATTTAGGCCAGTATAAGCCAAGCAATTCTTGTAATAAATAACGACCTACACGAGTACCCGCATCAATCAATGTCATGATGAACAAGGCTTCAAACATAATACAGAAGTGATACCAATATCCCAATAAATGATCCATATTAGGAAGGCGAGAGAAGATATGTGCCATACCTACTGCCAAGGATACGGCGCCACCAGGGCGATGCATCAAGTCTTCCCCTACTAGAGCCGATAAGACTGGCAATTCATGCACTTGAAGTCCCAAGGCTCTGAAAGATTCCGCAGTAGAGTTAATCGCAAAATAATCATCTGGATGTAATGCAGTAGCGGCAATCATAGCCATCATGGAAATGAAAGATTCTGTTAACATACCACCATAGCCGATAGGTAATACTTCTCTTTCATTCGTTAACATTTTTGGTGTAGTACCTGTAGCGATCACTGTATGGAAACCAGATAAAGCACCACAAGCAATAGTGATGAAGATATATGGGAATACAGACCCTTTTAATACAGGACCGCCACCCCAAATATAATCTGTTACAGCTGGCATTTGAATTTCTGGCATTACAATGATAATACCTAATGCCAATGCGCCAATAGTACCGATTTTGAGATAAGTAGATAGGTAATCACGAGGCGCTAATAATAACCAAACTGGTAACGCTGCTGCAAAGAAACCATACACAGCTAGCATAATTTCAATGGTTTTCAAATCATAAATGAACCAAGATGCATATTCACTAGCCGCAATATTAGGTCCATAAATAATGGCTGCAAAGATGAGTGCCACCCCAATAATTGTAGCTTCTTGAATTTTTCCAGGGCGCAACCATTGTAGATAAATACCGATAAAAATAGCAATAGGAATTGTTGCAAATACTGAGAAAAATGCCCAAGCTGAATTATGAAGTGCATTGGCTACTACTACCGCCATACCTGCTAATGTAATAACAAGTAAGAATAATGTGGCTAACATAGCTCCTAAACCAGCAATTTTGCTAATCTCTTCACGTGTAATATCCGCAATAGATTTACCATCATAGCGAATCGATGCGAAGAGAATAACCATGTCATGGACTGCACCGGCAAATACGGAACCGATTAAAATCCATAGAGTACCTGGTAAGTACCCAAACTGCGCTGCAATTACCGGACCTACCAAAGGACCTGCCCCTGCAATTGCTGCAAAGTGATGACCAAATGTAACCCATTTGTTCGTAGGCACATAATCGTGTCCATCATTGTGTACCATAGCTGGCGTCATTCGATATTGATCAAGTGTCAACACTTTCGCCGCTATGAATGCCCCGTAAAAGCGATACCCTAACATCAAGATACACGCTGAGGCAATAACTAAATAAATACCATTCATGACCATACATACACCCCCTAAATGTTAGATGAATCACGCAAAAACACACCTATGTATCGCATGACATCACCCTATGATCTATGCAAAAAAGTAAATTGGTATTTCTAATTTAATTATAGTACACTTTTCATCATTGTCAATTTACTATTTCTCATAACAAGTGACATACTTACTTTGTACAACCTTGAATTTCCAAGGGTTTTCAAGGATATGAACGTTCTTTATTCTCAATATTCCAGCATTTCATGACCATATATCATAAATGGAACCTACTATATTGCTCTTCTACCATAGTCATCCAAAAATTGTTTGTACTCTTCTACTACAGAAATAAACGATTCTCGTCCCATGGCTACATTCAAAGCATTCCTCCAACGTGCCGCTTCTGGTAAACCTTTAATATAGAAACTAGCATGAGTACGAATTTCTCGTGTAGCTAAATCCACACCTTTATAATGACATAGCAAATCATAATGACGTAAGAGCATAGCAATCCGTTCTACCCCCGTTGGATTTGGATAGTAGGTTCCTGTTTCTAAATACTCTTTAATCTGTTGAAATAGCCAAGGATTCCCTTGCGCTGCACGGCCTATGAGCATGGCGTCACAACCAGTATACTCTAGCAAGGCTTTAGCACTTTCTGGGGAATTCACGTCACCATTGCCGATGACAGGAATAGTTAGTGCCTCCTTCACCGCTTTAATATAATCCCAATTGGCTTGACCACTATACATCTGTTCACGGGTGCGACCGTGAACAGCTACAGCAGAGACCCCTACAGTTTCCATACGTCGTGCCATATCTACTACATTGATGGATGTATCATCCCACCCCAGTCGCAATTTAACAGTCACTGGAATTTGTACAGCTTTCACAGCTGCTTCTGCTACCTTCATCGCTAACTCTGGGGTCTTCATCAATGCAGATCCATCTCCCGAAGATACCACTTTCTTTACAGGGCAGCCCATATTTATATCTACTATAGGGGCGCCCGCTTCCTCTACCACTTTTGCCCCAATAGCAATGGCTTCTGGGTCAGACCCAAATATCTGCATGGATACTGGCTGTTCTACCTCTTCTATATAGAGCAATTCTTTTGTATGTTCATTATTGTATTTAATCCCCATGGCACTGACCATTTCCGTACATACGAAAGAGGCCCCCATTTCTTTTGCTAATAAGCGATAGGACACATCGCTAAATCCAGCCATGGGCGCTAACCCAATACGGCCAGGAATTGTGACATGTCCTATGTGCCAGGAACTATTATTGATTTCTTTCATAAATAAGTCGTAATCCTTCTAATGTCATCATTGGATCAATGTGGTCAATTACATCTGTTTCTGCACTAATAAGAGGTGCTAACCCTCCTGTAGCTACAACTTTTGTACTTTCTGGCATTTCTCGTTTCATACGAGCCACAATACCTTCCACTTGTCCAACATATCCAAATAATACGCCTGCCTGCATGGCGCCAACTGTGTTGCGACCAATGACAGGGCCAGGATTTTTAATTTCAATTCTTGGTAACTTTGCCGTGCGACCAAATAAGGCTTCTGCAGAGATGCCAATACCAGGAGAAATGGCTCCGCCTAAGTATACACCGCCATCTAATACAGCAGAATATGTCGTAGCTGTACCAAAATCAATGATAATTAAGTTGCCCCCATATTTTTCATAAGCAGCCACTGCATCTACAATTAAATCCGCTCCTAGTTCACGTGGGTTTTCATATTTAATAGAAATCCCCGTTTTAATACCAGGCCCTACAAATAATGGTTTCTTATGAAAATAGCGCAAGCATACACGTTCTAACGTAGGGTTCAAAGGAGGTACTACAGAGGAAATAATCACTGCCTCTACATCCTCTTTATTCACCTTGGGATCATGAAGAAATAAATTGCTTAGTAACATACCATATTCATCGGTAGTTCTCCCACGATCGGTAGAAATGCGCCAATGAGCCATGATTTCTTTTCCCTCATATACGCCTAATACGATATTCGTATTCCCTACGTCTACAACTAATAACATCTTAATATCCTCCTCCAGTGGAGCGTATAGACACATCCCCTGCTATGATACGTTCCTCACGTCCATCCTCTAATTGAACGATTAGATTTCCATCTCTATCTAAATCTTTAGCGTACCCTATGTAATCTTTATCTGGCGCTTTTACCAACACCTCTTTATATAAAGTTACGCTATATTGTTTCCATTCTTCCAAAGTAGAATCAAAACCTTCATTACATACCTTTTCATACTGTTCTTCTAAGGCTTTTAAAATCACAGCAAAGGCTTCTTTACGATCTACCTCTATACCTGCTATGGCAAAGGACATAACCTTATCCTTCAAGTCCTCACTGACTTCCTCGATGGTAGTATGCGTATTAATACCAATCCCTAAGACAATATAGTTAATCTCTTCCATGGTACCATTCATTTCTGTTAGAATGCCCACCATTTTACGAGATCCTACCAATATATCGTTAGGCCATTTGATGCCCGCCTCTGAAAGTCCCAACTCACGGAATGCTTTTACCAAGGCAACGCCTGCCATCAACGTACACTTTGAGGCTTCCATAGGCAAAAATTTAGGTCTTAGAATTAAGCTAAACCAAAGCCCTTTTCCATATGGTGAATACCAACCTCTAGATAAGCGACCACGACCGGAAGATTGCTCTTCTGCACATACTACAGTACCTTCTGGAACTCCATCCATGGCTAACGCTTTCGCAATGCTATTCGTAGATTCTAATCGTTCTTCGTACACATAATAGCGTCCAAAGGATTTTGTTTGCAGTACCCCTTCCATTTCTTCAGGACTAATCAGATTGGGCTCCTCTAGCAATCGATATCCCTTCTTTGTAAAGGATTCGATGACATAGCCACGTTTACGCAGCACTTCTATATGCTTCCAAATCGCTGTACGCGACACATGGCAAGCCTCTGACATAGCTTGTCCTGATACAAATTGATCTCTGTTTTCTTTTAAAAAATCTAGTATTTCATCTCTCACGGCTTGTCGCCTCCTTACCTGTAGCTAGGTTTACAATACGATTGTACAGAGGTCCTACATAAAATGCAAGTCTTTTCTAAGCATTTCACTACTCCTAGCTATGCGAATTTGGTACAACTAAACAAGATTCCCATACTCACAGTGTTGAATTCCCCCTTACATGCACAAAAGGTATCTTCCCCGAGGGGAAGATACCTTGACAATAGCATCTCAGATTATTCTTTTAATGTATCAATCTTATCTGGCATCACGATACCAGCTGCTTCTAGAGGAGTTTTCTTACTATTTTCTTCCTCTTCTGCTTTTACTTGTGTCTCTTCTGGACTTAGTAAAGTGCCATAGCGATACAAGTTTTCCACTTGTTTAGCATCAATGGTTTCTTCTTCCAATAAAGCTTTTGCCATATTGTGTAAGAAATCAATATTTTCAGTTAACAAGTTCATCACATCCCCGTATGCTTCTGCTACGATACGATGCATTTCATTATCAATTTTTTCAGCCACTGCTTCGCCATAATTGCGTTCAGAGCCTAAACTTTTACCTAGGAAGACTTGCTCTTGATGTTCACCAAATACCAATGGTCCTAGCTCATCACTCATACCTAAACGAGTAATCATTTCACGAGCAATGTTCGTCACCATTTGCAAGTCCCCAGAGGCGCCACTACTGATTTCTTTCAGCACTATAGCCTCTGCACAGCGGCCACCCAAAGCGACGCGAATTTGCGCCAACAATTGGGAGCGAGTCATATAGTTTTTCTCTTCTTGTGGAAGCATCATAGTGTAACCACCTGCGCTACCACGAGGAATGATTGTTACTTTATGAACTGGATCAGCATTCGGCCATAAATGCGCCACTATAGCATGACCAGATTCATGGTAAGCTGTCAATTCACGTTCTTTTTCACTTACCACATGACTTCTGCGCTCAGGGCCATAACTTACTTTTTCACTAGCCTCTTCTAAGTCATGCATGGAAATCGTTTTACGATCTTGACGAGCTGCCAATAAAGCTGCTTCATTTAATAAATTGCTCAAATCAGCACCAGTAAAGCCAGGCACTTTTTTCGCAATAGTTTTTAAATCTACATCTGGATCCAACGGTTTATTACGAGCATGGACTTGTAAAATCGCTTCACGACCACGAAGATCTGGACGACCTACAGTCACTTGACGGTCAAAACGACCTGGACGCAATAAAGCTGGGTCTAAAATGTCTGGGCGGTTCGTAGCGGCAATGGTAATAATACCTTCGTTAGCACCGAAACCATCCATTTCTACCAATAATTGGTTCAGGGTTTGCTCTCGTTCATCATGACCGCCACCTAGACCGGCACCACGTTGACGACCTACCGCATCAATTTCATCGATGAAGATAATGCCTGGTGCATTTTTCTTAGCTTGACTAAATAAGTCACGCACACGAGAGGCACCGACACCGACGAACATTTCTACAAAGTCAGAACCACTAATCGTAAAGAATGGAACCCCTGCTTCCCCTGCTACGGCACGAGCTAATAAGGTTTTACCTGTACCTGGAGGGCCAAATAATAAAACTCCTTTCGGAATTTTAGCGCCAATCGCATTGAATTTTCCAGGATTACGCAAGAATTCAACCACTTCTTCTAATTCTTGTTTCGCTTCATCTGCGCCAGCCACATCTTTAAAGGTCACATTTACTTTACCTTCTCCTTGCATTTTAGCACGAGATTTACCAAAGTTCATGACGCGACCAGATCCACCTTGTGTAGATTGCATCATAAAGAACCAGAATCCAATAATCAATACAATTGGTAAGGCAGATGTCAATAAGCTCACCCACCAAGCTGGTTGCTCAGGCGGTTGCGCTGTCACATCGACACCACCCTCGGACAGTTTTGCAAAGATACCTGCATCACTCGGTGCATAGGTTGCAAATTCTGTACCGGATTTTAATTTACCTGTAATCGAATGATCCCCTGTAATTGTGACACTCTCTACATTTTTTCGTTGTACCTCTTGTAGGAACGATGTATATGTAATTTCTGATTTATTTTTAGTACCTTCAGAAAAAGAGTTAATTGCTGCCACTGCGGCCACAATTATCAACAAATAGAGGAGTACATTTTTTAAGCCTCGCTTCAAATTTTTCTCCTTTCTCATCTATAATCTAAATTGATACTTATTTATCATATCAAATTTTGTCGAATATATCAACGATTATTGATAGACTTCTTCTTTCAAAATGCCGATATAAGGCAATTGACGATATTTTTCATCGTAATCTAGACCATACCCGATAACAAACTCATCTGGGATAACAAATCCTTCATAGTCTACATGGACATCTACTTTACGACGATCTGGTTTATTCAACAAGGAACAAAGACGAACGCTTGCTGCTTTACGAGATTGTAAGTTTTCTAGTAAATACGACAACGTTGTACCTGTATCTACAATATCTTCTACTACGATGACGTGTTTCCCTTCTACAGGGCGGTCTAAATCCTTTAGAATGCGCACAACACCGCTGCTCACCGTGCTACTACCGTAGCTGGAGCAAGAAATAAAATCCATTTTTACATCGCCTTCAATATGACGTGCTAAATCTGTAAAGAATACAATGGCCCCTTTTAATACGCCTACAAGGACAATTTCTTTACCTTTATAATCTTCTGTAATTTGACGGCCTAATTCTGCCACTCGTTTTTGAATTTGTTCTTCTGAAAGCAATAATTCTTTCACTTCTGGTATCATAGTAACTCCTTATTAGTTAGCTCTATTTCTTTTCTATGTCACTACATAGAACAATCTTAATTGTATCATATGACGCCAAAACTTGCACCTGACGAAACTTAAATTCTTTTCCTTTTGGACCTTTCACCAGTGAAAGCAAGCTATCCATCACTGTTTGACTCAACTGTTCTGGTCGTACATAAGGACCTAATATTCGTTTCCACAGCCGACTCACTAAAGCATCATGCTCACACATCAAGCCTCGTTTATCCAACACTATGCCATCTCCAGTATGACTGACATAGTCCGCTTCTAACCGTGTCACCACTTGCTCGAAATAGGAGGTATCACACTGCGCCAACGTTCCTAAGCGGCACACAGCTTGTACCGTTTGTGGATACCTCTCTACACAAGTAGGTATTAATACTTGGCGAATCCAATTTCTATCATAAGTCGTATCTAAATTTGATGCATCTTCTCCATAAAAACAATGTAACCACTTCGCATAGTCTTGTAATACTTGCTTGGGCACAGTTAAACAAGGTCGCCACACATCTTCTGCTAGGATCTTCATGCCTTGCAACCCCTCTAGTCCAGATCCACGTAATAGATGCGCTAAAATGGTTTCCCCTTGATCGTCCAAGTGGTGGGCTGTCACAATATATTCATACCCTTTGTCCTCTGCGATGTCTCGCAAATGTTCATATCGCAATTGGCGACCCATCATTTCAAAGGATCCCCCTGCTTCTTCAGCTTTTTCCATAACATCTTCTTTCACCGTAAAACACGGCATACCAAATTGTAGGGCATACCACTCTACCAAGGTAACTTCTTCCGATGCCTCTGGTCTTAGACCATGGTCCATGGTAAACACACCTACATTGGTGAATCCTTCTAGGTACAGATAATGCAACAAAGCAATGGAATCTACTCCACCAGAACAAGCGAGCAATACAGGTGTATCCTTTGTTATCACATCATCCATAGATTCCATCACAGCTTGTCGCAACCGCAACAGAGTGGTCCACATATTCCCGTACAACGCTTTTTCTTGACTACGATTCATCGGCCTAGTACAGTGAAACATGCGGTGCCGATAGGTATGGTACTGATTGATGCAAGCCTCTCCATAAAACCGATTCAACACCATGCGACTATTGTCTACTTGCTCTGCCAATTCTTCCATTGTCAGCAAGGGCACTACCATCTCTACATGTTTCCGTGTTTCATTCGCCTTTTCCACTTCAATTACCGTACGAAAGTCACCTTGACTTTCATAAGCATCTAACAAGCTTTCCACCAAGGTTGCCCAAGAATAATAACTATCTTTATCTTCCACCATATTGCGATTGCCACCCTTCTAAGCCATCCGCTTCGCTGACCACAATGGAGCCAATTTGGTACGTATCCATCAGTGATGTAATAATCTCTGCTCCTGGTACAATAATATCTACTCGACCTGGTTGTAAGCCTTTCACTTGCAAACGTTCCTCATGACTCATGTAACGAAGTTGTAAAATCATGGCTTCGATAGTACCACGGTCCATACGATGCCCCTGTATTAATTTTGGATCATACGTTTCCATTTGCAAATCGATAGCCGCCAACGATGTAACTGTCCCACCAATACCAATAAACTCACCAAAGGTCCCTTTAATAGGTAATTCATCCCACATACGCACAGTTTCTTCCCATACACGTTGTGGCCCCTCTGCGGACATCTCTTGCATGCGCACAGCACCAGCAGGATAGGACTTCGTAAAATACACATGGTTTGTATCACCCAAGGCAATTTCAGTACTCCCTCCTCCTACATCGATAGTAGCATAGTGAAAGTCTGGATTTTCATAAACCGTAGCCCCTTTAAATCCAAAAGTAGCCTCTTCTTCACCACTTAGTACACGGTATTCCATAGGACACACTTCCTTAGCTTGTTCTAAAAAGTCCTGACCATTCCTTGATTCCCGAATGGCACTCGTAGCAAGACCAATCCGGATAGTAGCACCATAAGCATCTAAGACCGCACAGATTTCTTCGAGTGCTTGTAGACCACGTTCTATACCTTTCTTAGTTAATAATCCATCACTACTACGTTTACCTAACTGTGTAGTCCATAATTGCTTCGGTTCATTCTGCCACTGCATTCCATCATAGGTTCCCAACAATACTCGAAACGAGTTCGACCCTAAATCTACAATTCCTATTCGACTACCTTGTTGCACTGTATATTGTTCCATCTATATCACTCAACTTTCTATTCACACTTATACAAATTGTAATCTGTGATCTATCTATTGTGTACACAAAAAAAGTGATACACTTGTATCACTTTCCCTTATCGAACATAGGGAACTTCCCCAGGTTTCACAAGACCTAGTTCTTCCCGTGCTATACCTTCGATATGTTTATCATCTTCTAATAATTTCTTTTGTTCAGATAAACTTTCATTTTCTTGTTTTAGTTCCTGTAATTGTTGCTCCAACTGTTGTTTTTCTTGATGCAAACTATAAATCGTATACACTTGCTGCACTAATACGATTGCAAACAAGACGAATACAGCGTAGCGTATCTTCTTCCATGTACCACTTGCTTTTGCCCTAACAGGACGTCTCGGCTTTCTATTACCATTTTCCATGGTCATCACTCCCAATTTCTATTGATCCGATGTTACCTATGTTACCTATTTTGCCTATATCTTTTATATAGGATAATGTATAGTTTTATATATAGTTGTATTATAGCATATCTCCACAGCTCCGTGTAAACTTCATTCACAATAATTAAGTCCCTATACTACATGTTGGCGCTACTCATACAAGAGTAATCTCTGGATGATAGGCCAAAATGGAATTATAGGAGAAAATGCGTTGTTAAACAAGTTCCAATCTTTTGACAAAGAGCCCTAACTAACCACATAATTACGAAGTAAATACAATAAAAAGCGACCCCCGAAGAGGTCGCTTTTTATATGTGAATGTAAGGATTAACTATTCACCTTTGTAGTTCAATACTTTTTGAGTTACAGGTGTTGCATGTTTTTCGAAGTATTGAAGTGCTACTTCTGGGAACATAGCGTATGTTAATACGTCTTCTTCTGTTACGCCAGAGAAGCCTTTAGCTTCAAGATCAGCACGCATTTTTTCCATTTCTGGAGCTACGTCATCAGCTGGACGATGAGTGATAGGAGTTTCATCACCAATGATTAATTCTTTAATTTCTGGTTTTACAGCTGCTGGAAGTTGACCGTATTTACCACGAACTAGGTCTTTTACTTCAGCTGGTGTAGTGTTGTAACGAGGCAATCCTTGGGATTGGAACAACACGTTCATCATAGCCATTGTACCAACGATTTGGGATGTTGGAGTTACCAATGGAGGGAATCCAAGATCTTCACGAACGCGAGGCATTTCATCCATTACGTCGAAGAATTTATCAGCCATACCCATTTCTTTCAATTGGTTTTGAGTATTGGACAACATACCGCCAGGGATTTGGTAATGACGAACTTCTGGCAATACTTCATGAGCTGGAGTCAAGCCGAATTCATCAGCGATTTCTTTACGAACGCCACGGAAGTATGTAGCTAATTCACGCATTTTAGCAAGATCTAAACCAGTATCGTATGGAGTGTTTTTGAAGATTTCAACGATAGATTCAGTAGCAGGTTGGCTAGTTGCATGACCGAATGGGCTCAATGCAGTGTCGATGATATCAACACCAGCTTCTACTGCTTTTAAATATGTAGCAGATGCTAAACCACAAGTGAAATGGCTGTGTAAATCGATATCGAATTTTTCGCCAAATTCTTTGCGCAAGTCTTTTACTAAGGATTCTGCATCGTATGGAGCTAACAAGCCGGACATATCTTTGATGCAAAGGGAATCGATACCCATTTCTTTCAATTCTTTAGCTACTTTTACGAAGCTTTCGTTAGTGTGTACAGGGCTGATTGTGTAAACCATAGTACCTTGTACATGAACACCAGCTTTGTTACCTGCTTCGATAGCAGCACGCATGTTGCGAGGGTCGTTCAATGCGTCGAAAATACGGATGCGATCCATACCATTTTCTTTTGCTTTGCGAACGAATGCTTCAACCACATCATCAGCATAATGTTTGTAACCCAATAAGTTTTGGCCACGAAGCAACATTTGCAATGGTGTGTTTTTTAAGTTTGCTTTTAATGTACGAAGACGTTCCCATGGATTTTCGTCCAAGAAACGGATACAGCTATCGAATGTAGCACCACCCCAGCATTCCAAAGCATCATAACCAATTTCATCCAATTGTTGTAATGCTGGAAGCATGTGTTTCATGCGCATACGTGTAGCCAAAATAGATTGATGACCATCACGAAGAACTGTTTCTACTAATCTTACTCTTTTTGCACTCATAATCCTTCTCCTTCACATTGACCCTTCCCTATCAAGACTCTACCACCTGATAGAAGGGGAATTATTAAATACATGAGTTACTGTTATCTCATGTACATTGTACATACCTATATTAGACTACTAAACGCTTTCTTTGTCAACCTAAACACATGCTTTTTAGTCATATGAATTTTATCGATGTAGTTCCATGTTTTTATACTAATATAGAGAGATTTTATTAGATACTTTTCGATATTTATTGTCAACCTGTTATCTTTATTTTACTTTTTTAGGTGCCGTTTCTAACAAGATATTATTTCCATTTCGTTTGACCTGAATGGAGAAATCTTTTACATCTTCTTTAAAATAATCCATTTTTATAGCTAACAACAACTTGCCGATTTCTGTTTTTATCCGCTCCGTTAAAAACTCTTGGTAGAAATCATCATCCGTTTTTTGTTCTTTCGCCTTCACTACTATTTTGTTACCTGACTTAGCATCATCTTTCAACAGTGCTGTCTCAAACGTTTCCGTTTCCACAAAGCCTTTCATCATATCTGCATCGCTTAATCCCTTTTGGATTTTAAATTTTGCCATTTCTTAATTTCTCCTTTCCTAATCTTCCACATTTTCGTTTCTATTATGACTAATTGTTATAGCTGTTTATGAAATATAGTGAATTTTGTTACTGAAAGTTATGAAATATTTCTATTTTTTTACTTCTTTTTCTCGGTAGAAGTGCTATCTTTAGCAGATTCTTTATCTTTCAAAATAGAATCCACTGTGATTTCCGTTAATTCTGTTGGGTTATCATAGGTATGAATTTTATTAAATCCTACACCTAATTTTCCTTCATAAGCCTCTAAAGCACGATTTTTTTCATCTACTTTTACAATGTAGATCAATTGTCCTTGAGTCACACCAATTAAGCGGAATTTTCCTGGAGGATTGATAGCACGCCAGCCACCTTCCGTCCCATTGAACATGAATACATCGCCAGTACGTGCATTGTCATAGAAGAACCGATCTTCATTGTAGAACATACCAATACGTCCAATATCGGAGGCTTGCATATACACACGACGGGTATCATAGTTTGCATCCGTACGATACACACGGTATGCCCCATCGCCTACACGGACTTTCATATACACCACATTCGTTGCAGCGGAATATGCCACATCCGTAATCCGTGCCCCATTCGGTACAGAATTAATGGTAGTATCAATTTCATGATCTGGTGCTTCTGGATCAATGCGAGCTAAGACCACATCATTGTGTTTACCACCAAATAAACCAACGATAGCTAAGTTACGATCTGACATCCATTCAAAATAAGATACTTCTCGTTCTTTTAAATCTAGCGTCACTGGTGCTTCTTTGCCAGCGGTGTAAATATCTACCCGATTCTGTTCCACCACTGCCATGTATTTATGGTCATGGGAATAATAGCGAGTCCCTTCTTTTACATCAGGAAAGTTTTTATCTACTTCTTCCCCATTGGTGACCTGAAAGTTCGTGGTAGGCGCTAAGTATACTTGGTCTAAATAATAATAGACCCCACCTTGTAATACTAAGCCCAGCAAAAAGGCTGTGGTTACTTTTCCAAAGGTATTCATAGACTCTCCTATTTTACGATAAATACAGTAGGAATCATACGTTCCCCTAACAAATCTGCAGGTTTATTCACAGTTTTACCATTATAATACAATGTTGTACTAGAACCTCCATCTAAGTTGGCTGCTATCACAGCCCCTTCTTGGAATAGGATATCTTGCACATCACGCAAAGTAGCCCCAGCAGAATAGGCTTGACGACCATCGATGACTAAGAATAGGACCGTACCATCTTTCTTTTGGGCAATGGCAGTTCTAGGACCAATCCCCCAACCACCGTCACCATCGGTGATCATCTTTTTACCATTCACAATAAGAGGTGGACCAAAGGTTAATCCTTCTTTGGCGCCCATTTCTTTCAATTCCCGTTTGTTATAGGTACCCGCAATTAAGTTGCCAGATTTTGTAAATCCGATAAAGTCTACCTCTTCATCAGGCCCTACGTCTTTACCGATTACATATTCACCATCATGCAAAATGAATCCATAAGGAGAACGACCCGTACCCGTTCCATTTGGATCGTGGAAACCACCGCCATTAATAGCTGCTACTGCTCCGTTAAGGCGCGCAATATTACTAGTAGTTTCTCCTTTTTCATTCAACTGTGGTGCCGTAGCCACTTGAATCCGCCGTGGATCAGGAATTTCTAGCAAAAATCCAGTGTATCGATTCGACTCTATTTTACGCAAATTGAGTGATGTATCTTCTTTTACATCGAATTTAAATAGCTCTTGGTTTTCACCTGTTCCCACAGTACCTACAATTTTTTGTATTTCCTCTGGGGTATAGAGCCAAGTAATATAATGCGGGTGTCTAGACCGCAATATAGCACCTACCACCGTGCGTTTGATGTTATCAAAAGGCCCAAATAGCACTACAATAGGTGCTGTGATAGCCGTAAATATAAACATAAGAAGAATGAATTTTACCCATCCTTTTCTAAAAAAAGAACCCATATAGTATGCTCCTTTATCTACTCCTATTTTATACTGCAGATATAACTGTTATAGTAATAACAACAGGCAGCTGCAACTAAGATAGGCTATGTGTAATGACTGTTAAGACTCCAATTCTCGCAACTTTTCAAGGCGACTAGCAATAGAAACGCCTTCATAGGTGAACGTTGGATATACCTCTTGTAGTGGCTCCAACACAAATTGGCGTTCCCAAAAGTATGGATGTGGCACCACTAAATTAGAGATTTCCACACGCACGCATTGGCCCGCTTCATCTTCTACCCAAACAATATCTAAATCCAACGTTCTAGGTCCCCAGTGAATCTCTCGCTGTCTACCTGCTAATCGCTCAATATGTAATATCGTATCTAACATAACGAGAGGTTCTAGGGTAGATTCCACTTTTAAAATACCATTTAAAAATGGCCCTTGCTCTACGGGGCCCCATGGAGGGGTCTCAATCCAACTAGAATGGTTGACACTACAAACCCCGTCTATGTTCGTCAATTCTGATACAGCGAACGCTAAATACCCTTCCCGGTCACCGAGATTAGATCCGATTCCAATATAATAGGTATACATTATAGTTGACCTCGCGTAACAACTACTTCCACATAATCCAATACACCAGGAATCGGAGCCTCTGGCTTACGAACTGTCACAGAAAGTCCCTGTAACCCTTCATAGTGTCCCCAAATGGATTCAGCGATTAATGTTCCTACCCGTTCAATCAGACGATGAGGCTTTCCTTCCACGATAGCTTTCGTGCGCTCATAGATATCTACATAGTTAATAGAATCTTCTAATTGATCTGACTGACCTGCTTTGGATACATCTAATGCCATAGAAATATCTACAAAGAAGCGTTGACCCAATTCATTTTCACTAGCCAAATTGCCATGGTATCCGTAAAATGCCATGTTTCGCAAGTTAATTCTGTCCATTACTCACCTCGTAATAGTACATCTGCCACCGTGATAGCCCGTTTATGCATTTCTACATTATGTACACGCACCATATCCACACCTTGAATCATACCTGTAATGCAAGTCGCTACCGTCCCTTCATCACGCTCTTCCGCTGGTAATTCATTTAATATGGTACCGATAAAACCCTTACGACTCGGCGCTAATAACACAGGATATTCATAAACTGTAATTTCTCCTAAACGTTGGATCACTTCCACGTTTTGGGCATAATCTTTACCAAAACTAATACCAATACCTGGGTCGAGCCAAATATTCTGAGGTTTTACCCCTGCTTTTAAAGCTAAATCTACGGAGGAGAAAAAGAATGCTTTCATATCGTCGATGATATCATCATAATTTGTATGATTCTGATTATGCATAATAATCACAGGCACATCGTATTTCGCCGCTACTGCCGCCATATCTTTATCATATTTTAAGCCCCAAATATCATTCAAAATATGAGCTCCATGGGATAAGGCAAATTCAGCCGTTTCTGCTCTGTATGTATCTACAGATACAGGAACCGTAGAGACCTCTAATACAGGCAACAAAATTTCTTTCATCCGTTCGATTTCGTCAGCCACAGAAATTTGTGTATGCCCTGGACGGGTAGATTCTACACCTACATCGATAATATCTGCGCCATGCTCAATCATTTGTTTTGCATGAGCTACGGCTGCATCAGATGTATTGTAGCGCCCTCCATCTGAAAAGGAATCAGGAGTGCCATTTAAAATCCCCATAATTAATGTGCGATCTTTTAGTTCTAATTGTTTACCATCTTGCCAATTATACTTACGGTACTTAAACATGATCGTTACCTCCTAATAACACCAACGCTTCCTCTCGTAATACCCCCATAGGCTCTAACACACCTGTAGCTACTATGGTTTTCGCCACCGTTTTTTGTGATACTTCGCCTTTCATGAGCATACATAAATGAGTGGCTTCTACCATCACCATAGCGCCCAACACATGGCCATCTTCCACTAAAGATGTAGCAATATCATGGGTGAATCGCTCTTGTAATTGCGGTCGTTTCGCAAAGACATCTACTAACGCTTTCAAACGACCTAAACCAAATACTTTACCGTCCCGTGGTTGATACACAATGTGCACCTTTCCATAGAAGGGCATCAAATGATGTTCGCATATGGAATAGAACGGAATATGATTCACCGATACTAGACCCGTATGTTCTGTCGGGTATACATCGCCGAGCGCCTCTTTACCCGTGCTATCACGTCCAGAAAACAAGCTTTCAAATAACGCGGCCACACGCTTCGGCGTATCTGTCATTCCCTGCACTTCAAGATCGATACCAAGGCCTTCTAATAATTGGCGCACACCGTCTAGAGCTTGTTCTTTCATAATCATCTCCTAAATAATTTTCGTAGTCCAATCTTCGATGGTCCAAATATCGGTCACCCAAGATTCGTAAAATTCTGGTTCATGGCAGACGAGGACAATCGTCCCTTTGAAAGCCTGCAATGCCCGTGCCAATTCTGCTTTTGCATCCACATCTAAATGGTTCGTCGGTTCGTCTAAAACAAGTACATTATAAGACTCTTGCATCAATTTACAGAGACGAACTTTGGCATTTTCCCCACCAGACAAGACGCGCATTTGACTCGTAATATGCTCATTGGTCAAACCACAACGAGCAAGAGCTGCACGCACCTCAGAATTCGTCAAGGACGGATAGGCATCCCAAATGTAATCCAATGCGGTTTTAGAATTATCTCGGCTATCTTCTTGAGCAAAGTAGCCAATTTGTAAGAACTCTCCTTTTTCTATCTGTCCAGATAGTGCAGGAATCATACCTAATAATGTTTTTAATAAGGTCGTTTTCCCTAAGCCATTCACGCCTTGGATAGCGATTTTCTTACCTCGTTCGATGACTACTTCCACAGGTCGTGTCAACGGCTCATCATAGCCTAAGACAAGGTCTTTGGCATCCACGATAAAACGACTTGGCGTACGTCCCTCTTTAAATCCAAAGGATGGTTTTATCTTTTCTTGCGGCTTCTCTAGGATTTCCATTTTTTCTAAACGCTTCGCTCTAGAGTTCGCCATACCACGGGTGGCTACACGGGCTTTGTTGCGCTGAATGAAATCTTTCATATCTGCCACTTCTTGCTGTTGCCGCTCGTAAGCACGCAAAGCTTGTTGCTTTTTTACTTCGTAGGCCGCTAAGAATTGGTAATAATCGCCAGTATATCTTGTGAGCTGCGCTTGCTCAATGTGGTAAATGACATTCACCACGGAATTTAAGAACTCCACATCATGAGAGATTAAGATAAAAGCATTTTCATAATTTTGTAAATAGTTTTGCAACCATTTAATATGGTCCACGTCCAAATAGTTCGTCGGTTCGTCCAATAGCAAAATTGTAGGTTGCTCTAACAACAATTTTGTGAGCAATACCTTCGTCCGTTGACCACCACTCAAATCCATCACATCACGATCAAGACCAATATCCATTAACCCTAAGCCTTGCGCTGTCCGTTCAATGGTAGCGTCGATTTCATAAAAACCACGTTGCTCTAACATTTCTTGCCATTCGCCGGTAAGCTCCATGAGCGCATTCATTCTATCCTCAGAACAATCGCCCATTTCTAAATAGGCATCTTGCAATTGTTGTTCAATACCATAGAGAGAATCGAAGGCCCCTCGTAACACGTCACGAATGGTCATTCCTTTTTCTAGGACACTATGCTGATCCAAATAGCCTACCGTCACTTGATTGGACCATTCCACTTTACCTTCATCAGGCATCAAGTGGCCGGTAATGATATTTAAAAAGGTTGACTTTCCTTCTCCATTGGCGCCGATGAGACCCACGTGTTCGCCTTTTAGCAAACGAAAGGATGCATCATCTAATATTTGTCTTGCCCCAAATCCATGGGTTACATTGGTTACAGTTAAAACACTCATACTCATTCTCCAAACTATTGTTATGTATCTCTTTATTATACGTTAACATGACAATAATTTCTAGTTTTTACACATCTGTCCTGTTATTTTTACAATTTCTGTGTATTTACGCATAACACCGTGAAAGTGTATACTAATAGCATTCTTAGAATATCCTTCTTCACATATAGAGCGCCTGTACAGGTTTTGTTTACTAGATAACAAGCCCCAAGATGTTATCCATAACTATAAGAATGGGAAAACATATATTACAAGCATTATAGTGGCGTTGTTATGTGAAGGTATCTATTACAAACAAAAGGAGAGTCTCCTATGAATCACGTACCTACTATATTATCCATACAAGATATGAGCTCCGTCGGCCGTTGTTCGTTAACCGTATTCATCCCTTTGGTGAGTGCTTTACGATGCCAACCGATTCCGCTACCTACAGCGGTACTTTGCAATCATTTAGAATATCCTAACTTTGAATTAGTAGACATTACCGACCATCTTGAAAGCTTCTACAACTGTTGGAACAAAAACGACATTACTTTCGATGCTATTCAAAGTGGATTCTTGGCATCGCCAGAGCAAATTCGTCTCGTAGAAGATGCGATCGAACGATTCGGCAAGGATAAATTAGTTGTGGTAGACCCCGCTATGGCAGACGACGGCAAACTGTATTCTATCTATAACGATGAAATGGTGAAAGAAATGCGTAAGCTCATCACCAAAGCATACATGATTAAACCTAACTATACAGAAGCTTGTTTTCTATTGGACATGCCCTATGACCCTACACCGCAATCAGAAGAAGTCATCTATGACATGTGTCGCCGTTTACACGCCCAAGGACCAGAGTATGTGATTCTTTCTAGCTTACCTTCCGAGGACTCTGCCCTTATCGCTGTCTATCGTGGTAGCACGGACACCATCACGTGGATATCCAATCCATTAGTACAAGTAAAGGCACATGGGACAGGGGATACTTTCACAGCTATCTTAACAGCCCTTGTATTACGCGGCTACACACCGGAAGAAGCATCTCGCATTGCTGGTGAGTTTACTACAGAAGCGGTGAAGTTCACCCACGAGGAAATTGGTTCCCTCCGTGACGGCTTAGCCCTTGAACTGCTATTAGATCGTTTAATTTCTATTCCAAATCCACAATAAGGAGATCCTATGAACACTAACATTAAAGATATCATTTACATCGGATTGTTATCCGCTCTATGTATCGTATTTACAACCATTAAGGTACCTCTACCAACAGGCGCTATGGTGCACCTTGGATCTGCCGCTCTATTCTCCATTGCCTCCGTATTTGGCGGATTCTATGCAGGCCTAGCTGGTGCCATCAGCTCTGGTATCTTTGACCTCATCATGGGGCACTCCCAATACACAGTATTCTCCATCGTAATCAAAGGATTAGCAGGCGTAATCGTGGGCTTACTAACAGTCGGCTGGAGACCATCCGTGCCGCTTCGTTCCGTATCTACCTTACACTTACTCTTCGCCATGATTGTAGGTGCCATATGGACAGCAGCCGGTTACTTCGTAGCTTGGTGGGTCGTGCTAGATAGCTATATCGCTGCCGTCACAAGACTACCAGCTTCCTTCCTAACAAGCGGCATCGGCATCTTAGTAGCCTTGCTATTAATCCCGATCTTGCGCCGCATCCCTCATAAATAATTTCGTTAGGCTTTTTCTTACATGCTTAATTAAGGAACGCCCGTTATGTGTAGTAGCCTTGTGGCGAACTCTATACTAGGTAAATCAGATAACAAAATGCCCGTGGTATACGTCTGAAGAAACATTATGAAATACCGTTTCTGAAGACGTGTGCCACGGGCTTTGTCATACCTATTCTGTTCATCGCCACAGGCTACATAACTTAACCAGTGACGATTTTGCTCATAAACTTTTCGTTATTAATGATAAACCGCTCATGTGTTCCACGACCAATAACTTTTTCACCTTCTCTAGCTACTACTTCAAAGGTTATTTTTCTACCGTCAACAGCTACCACCGTTGCCGTCGCTGTTATAGTTGCACCTAATGGACTGGCTGCTTCATGACTAGTTTCCATGCGAATCCCCACGGATCCTTCGCCATCACCTAAATCACCTTGAATCCCCGTATAGGCTGCTTTCTCCATCAATGCCACCATCGCAGGTGTGGCAAACACAGGTAACGTACCACTACCCATATATTCCGCCGTATTATTAGCATCCACTACCACCGTAGCCATACCCACTTGTCCAATCTCGATTGCCATAGAAACTCCTTTCTAATTTATAATTAATACAGAATATCATTTGTTTTCATTCTAGCACTTTTGAGGGATTTTTTCTATTTTCTTGATGATATTTCTCTCTTAGAGATAAACATGTATGAATATATCCTACTGCATTTTCATCAAAATCAATGATAATATAATAGCTCATTACATCTACCATAATTTTGCCCCTTATCTCTCTGTGAAAGTATCAACGTATACATTCCATCTACAAACTATTATAGGCATCTACCTATACAAATACAATACGTTTGAATTTTATAGTCTTGACAATGTCCTGAACTGTTCTACAATAACCACAAGAAAAGGAGTGATTTCTATGCCTACTATATCGGTATATTTCTCTGAAAGTGAATACAACCTAGTTAGTCAGCATGTTAAAAGTAAAAGATTGACTATCTCCCAATATATAAAAACAATACTATTAGAAGAGATAGAAGATGAATACGATGTATCGATCGTCAACGAATATTTACAAGAAAAAGATTCCATGAAGTTCCTACCATTTGAAGAGGCTATTAAGGAATGGAATATTAAGTAGTTATTCAAGTTAAATTACATAAAATAGCAAAACAAAGTGGGTACCACGTCTTTCGACGTTGGTACCCACTTTTTGCTATGCATAATTTAGTGTTATCTACTATTATTTAGTTTTATGCTAAACCCATGCGTTCCATAAGCATTTTAATTTGTGCCTTCATTTCTGCATTTTCTGCATCTTTTCTAGCGTTTTCTGCTTTCAACGCTGTAATCTCATCTTGCATTACATATACGGAGGAGATTGGACCTCCTTTGTAACGTTCTGGAATAGCATCATCTTCACCTGTGCCGAAACGGTATGTAGCACCTAGATTAGCCATGCTTTTACCAGCTCCCATTGTAAGTCCAGCTGTTACCATGAAGTTTTCATTTGCATAGTGTGCAAGACCTAATGCTAATGCTTGGTTACCTGCATATGTACCAACACCCGCCATGATCTGAGATTTTCTCATTGGGTCGTAGCTTAATGGATTTAATGCTGCTAACGCTGCAGAGTGTGCGCCTACTTCGCTGATACGTTTAGAGTTTTGTTCCGCTTTTTGACGTACTTCGTTAACTTGATCTGCCGTTGCCATATCACGACTTAATTGTAAAGAGAATGTTTTATTACCACTTTCATCAGTATGAGCTGTAGCAATAATCTTACCATCACCTTTGATATTGATTCCCTCACCTACCAATCTCTTAATATTTTTTTTGCCTGTATCAGTAAGATTTTCCATATCTTTCAACTTATCTACTTCTACATTAGTAGCAGAGCTAATAGAATCGAAACGATCATTAATGGTTGCTAACGCATCTCCTACATTATGTTTGGTAACCGCATTACCATTTTTATCTTTCAAATTATATGTTGGCTCACTAAGTATTCCATCAGTATTTACACTAGCACCACCGCCTAAGGCTGTAGCAATGGAGTTCGTTGTATTATACACTTGGTTACCAGTCACAGCATCTTTAGAATTAGCTGCAATCTTTCCATCCACAAGGTTGGACATTTTCACACCTTTTGTTGGATCTAGTGGATTCACTGCATTGACTTGTAATTTATCTGTTTCTACAGGTTGAGCTGACCCTTTTTTATTACCATCTTCGCCAACATCATCTGCCAAGTAATACTTACCATCGTTTGCTTTTGTCAAACGATTTCCTTGATCATCGGTGTAAACAACAGAACCCGCCTCGCCATTACGTATAGCATTTACTTTTTCCGTTAAAGTCTTACCATTCAAGCCGTCCTTAGCCGTTAACCCTGTATCTTTTGCAGTACCATTAGCACCATCACGACCATCGGCAGATGTATCACCAAGTTGAGCCACTTTAGCTAAATCATCTTTAACAGCTTTAGATAAAGCTAGAGTGATTGTATCACCTTTTGCTGTGGTTTCGATCTCACCAGTAGTACCTTTTACTTTTAACGTTTGGTCTTTTAGGTTCAAGGCCAATTTAGTCGCACTATTGTCATCATCTGCAGGATTATCTGGTGTACCGTTTTCATCGATAGTTTTATCGCCAGCAAAGTGGAGTACTGTGTTAGTACCTAACTCAGTTTTTAGATTATCTAATTTTTTATTTACAGCGTCATTAGTTGCATAGTTATTAGTAAGGTTTTGATTGATGCCATCAATTCCATTTTTAGCCTCTTCAAGTTTTGCAGTATGATCAGCTAATGTACCATCGATACCGTCAACTCGAGTTGTTAAACCATCAACTTTGCCTTTATTTTCATCTGCGAGAGCTTTTACATTAGTTAACTTTTCATCAAGTTTTCCTAACTTTTCTTCATGGCCTGCTACTTTTTCTGTTAATGTATCAATCTTACCATCAGCAGTATCTACACGACCTTTTAATGTATCTAAGTTTGCTTTGGATGCTATACCTTCAATAACAATATCTTTACCAGCTGCTTCTGTACCTTCACCATTTTCTTGTTTTAACGTCACATTGCCATTAGCATCAACTGTATATGGATTACCAGTTTTCACATGTAACTCAGCGGCTTTATCTAATTTGTTCTCGCCCATTGTAGTAAGAGCAGATGCATCCGCTTTAGCATTTACTTTACCCTCTAACGCTGTTAATGCACTTTGATCTGCCTTTTTACCTAATTCTGTAGCTACATCTGCTGCATTTGCTTTTTTACCAAGCTCAGTATCTACATAAGATTTGTCTGCTTTTTCACCGATTTTAGTTGTTAAATTAGTAACATCTTGTTTCGTAGCGATACCAGTAATTGTGAAGTTTTTATCAGCCTTTGGTTCGTTCAAGCCATTTTCTTGGCGTAATGTAACAGTACCAGCTACTTGATCTACTTCGTAACTATCTGCCACAACATGCAATTCATCAGCTTTGCTTACTTTATCAGCGGTAGCATTTGTAATAGCAGTATTTAACTCATCTTTTGCTGCCTTTAATTTATCTGCATTAGCCTTATCTGCATCTTCTAACTTTTTGTTTAAAACATCAGTAGATACCTTATTTTTCATGCCCTCAACGAATGCATTAGCCGTATCTTTATCAAGTTTATTAGCAATGACCTCTTTTAATGCATTGATATCATCATGTGTTGCCAATGTGGCTTTCGCAGTTTCAAAGGTAGCAGTGTCTAATTTGTTAGCCAGCTCACCATTTACACGATTTTTCTCCGCCGTGAAAGTATCGTTGCTTACTTTTTTAGCTAATTCAGTGTTAATCGCAGTAATTTCAGATTTGCTTGCAAGACCTTCGATGACAACATCTTCTCCATTAGCTTCAGCTCCAGCACCATTCACTTTTTTCAAAGTGACTTTACCTTCTGTATTCACAGCGAACGTACCTTTTTTCACATGTAATTCATCGGCTTTGCTTACTTTATCAGATGTTAAATTAGTAATATCAGACGCATTTGCTTTTTTATTTAATTCTTCCGTTAGTTTTGCAGTACTTACTTTATCTGCTAAGGCTGTATTCATATCGGTTGTACTTACTTTTTTACCAAGTTCAGTATCGACGTAAGATTTGTCTGATTTAGCATCAACAGTAGTTTTTAATTCATCTAATTTTGCTTTACTTGCTAAACCAGTAATTTTTACTGCTTCATCAGATTTAGTAGTACCTGTGCCATCTGCTTTGTCCAATGTTACAGATCCATCAGTAGCTACGCTGTATGTTCCTTTTTTCACGTGTAATTCAGCTGTTTTGTCTAACTTATTGGTTGTTAGATTAGTTACATCAGCAGCATTTGCTTTTTTCGCTAATTCTGTAGTTAACGTATCATTGCTTACTTTGTCAGCTAAGGCTTCTTTTACTTTACCCGCTGTTACCAATTTATTGGCATCGCCTGCTGTATTCACGTTAGATGCCAAGTTTGGAGTTACACTTACCTTGCCATCTGTACCAGTTGATACAGAAATGGCATCAGTATTACCACTTGTGATAGAGTTTACTTCACTCTTAGCAGCGATTGTCACAGAATTACCTGCGGCTGTTAATGTGATATTTTTGCCTGCCACCAATTTTACTTTATTAGCATCTGTATCACCTACTGCCGTACTAGGTACCAGGTCCGTTGTTGTCGCCCCATTCACAACTGATACTGTGCTAATAGATGCATTACGTAGTGCTTTCAATTGTTTTACATTGATGACATCGTTATCGTTTGTACCGCTCGCAACACTAGTGATACGACGTAGGATACTACCACCATTACCTACGGAAATCACGCCGTTACCTGTATTATTAACAGCATCGTTTGTTAAGTATCCGTTTGTAGCGTTGCCATCAGCTTCTGCTGTTGTAGACCCTTCACCTAGTGCTACGGAGTGAGCTAAGGCAGCATTAGAATTTTTACCGATTGCAATTGCTGACGTTCCAGATGCTTTTGACGTATTACCGAGAGCAATTGTGCTATCAGCAGATGCGGATGTCCCATTGGAACCAATGCCAATACCACTTTGACCTGTTACACTAGACATGTAACCAATCGCAACGGCACCGCCAGCATTTTCACCAACAGTCATATTAGAGCCAATACCTACAGATTGGTTACCCAATACATTGGTAATATAACCGATGGCTGTAGTGCCATCTTGTTTGGAACTCACTTGGAAACCAAGACCAACTGATTTATTTCCTTCTACCTTAACTTGATTACCAATCGCTGTGGAACCATGTTGTTTCGCTAATACTTCCGAACCAATAGCAGTGGTAGCTACACCAGATGCTGTTGCTGTTGAACCCATAGCAATGGAACTATCAGAATTAGCGGATGTTTTTGCACCGATAGCAATGGATTGTGTGCCAGAAGCGCTAGGGGCCTCTGCCCCTTTCATAGCGCCACCGATAGCAATAGATTGCACACCGCTAGCAGCTGAACTTGTACCAAAGGAGATTGCATTTTCAGCTGACGCTCTTGCATAAGTACCCATACCGACAGAGTGTGCTGCTTCCGCATGAGCAGATGTACCGATGGCTACCGCACTGTCTGCAGACGCTAATGTTCTACCTGAATCGCTGTTACCTCTGTTATCATTACTAGAACCAATAGCCACAGCATTTTTACCAGTTACTTTTACGAAGTAACCTACTGCGGTACCATATTGAGCTGCCCCATCTACGTCATTTCGAGCACCCACACTGAGCGCTTGGTTAGTATTTACCGTAGAATAATAACCAATATTAGTAGCACCTGCCTGACGTACAGTCACGGCAAAACCTACGCCGACGGCCTTATTTGTTTCTACGTTAACATTATTACCAAGTGCTACCGCACCATGTTCTTTTGCATAAGCTCCAGCACCAACGGCTACTGCAGATGTACCTGTTGCTTTGGAGCCACTACCTACCGCAACAGACCCATCACCAGTAGATTGAGTACTTGTACCCACTGCCAAGGCATTCGTAGTGCTTGCCGATGCGTTATTACCAACGGCTACAGCACCACTACCAGAAGCTGTTGCGCTATTTGCAAGCGCTACAGAAGCACCACCTGATGTTGTACCTTCTTGAATTGCCGCTTCTACTGTTGCTACTTGCGCACTTACTGTCAACGCTGCTAATACGCTGGCTACAATGATTTTCTTTTGGTTAATTGTATAATGAAATTGAACAATAGAATATAAAAAATCCATAGTGATT
>CAURQH010000008.1:0-90446 GCA_963526885.1 uncultured Veillonella sp.
TATCAGAAAGCTATGGATCTTTTTTTAGTTGCACTTAGATTATAAATTCAAGATCTAAAAGATATAATCCCATATGTTCAGTTCCTTTCAAATTAATTATAGCACTATGTATAATTGCTTTGATAGATAGGATTATTATAAATAACTCTAAAAATCCCACTTCTTTTTGACTATTACTTGCTAGTAGGCTATAATAATCTAGATACATAGTCTTTAATTGAAACTTTCCACATATAAGGAGTTGAGATAGTTGTTAGGTTTTATACAAAAACTATTAGGCAATAAAAATGCAAAAGAAATTAAACGGATTCGATCCATTGTTGAAGAGATTAATGGATTGGAACCAGAATTGTTATCGTTAAGTGATACTTCTTTGCGCGCAAAGACAGAAGAGTTCAAAGCAAGATTGGCAAATGGTGAAACATTAGATGATATTTTACCAGAAGCATTTGCCGTAGTTCGTGAAGCATCCAAACGTGTATTGGGAATGCGCCACTTCGATGTGCAAATGATTGGTGGCATTGTATTGCACCGTGGTAATATCGCAGAGATGCGTACTGGTGAAGGTAAAACATTGGTTGCCACATTACCAGTGTATTTAAATGCCCTATCTGGTAAGGGTGTGCACGTTGTAACAGTGAATGATTACTTGGCAAAACGTGACAGCGAATGGATGGGACGTTTATATAATTTTCTAGGCTTATCTACGGGCTTAATTGTCGCTGGTTTAGATTACGACCAACGAAAACAATCCTATGGTGCAGATATTACATACGGTACGAATAATGAGTTCGGCTTTGACTATTTGCGTGATAACATGGTTGTCCATGCAGATCAAATGGTGCAACGTCCATTGAACTATGCTATCGTCGATGAAGTGGACTCTATTTTAATCGATGAAGCTCGTACACCGCTCATTATTTCCGGGCCAGGGGAACGATCTACGGAACGCTATTATGAATTGGCAAAAGTAGTGCCACACTTGGTGAAAGATGAAGATTACACCATCGATGAAAAACAAAAGACCATAGCTCCTACAGAAGAAGGGATTGCAAAAGTTGAAAAAATGTTACACATCGAAAACTTGTACGATTCCTCTAACCTAGAGTTGAATCACTTGTTGAGTGCATCTCTTCGCGCGTATGCCATGATGGAGCGCGACAAAGATTACGTTGTGAAGGATGGCGAAGTGGTTATCGTTGACGAATTTACGGGCCGTTTGATGTTCGGTCGTCGTTATTCCGATGGTTTACACCAAGCTATTGAGGCAAAAGAAGGCTTACGTGTAGAACGTGAAAGCCAAACGTTGGCATCTATTACATTCCAGAACTATTTCCGTATGTACGAAAAACTATCTGGTATGACGGGTACAGCGAAAACAGAAGAACAAGAATTTAACAACATTTACGGTTTGGAAGTATATGAAATTCCACCAAATAAAGTATTGGCACGTGTAGATATGCCAGATTTGATCTTTAAAACAAAAGATGCTAAATATCGTGCTGTTATTCGCGATGTAGTGGAACGCCATAAAACAGGTCAGCCAATCTTGGTGGGCACTACCTCCATTACACAATCTGAAATGCTTAGTGATATGTTGACCAAGGCTGGCGTACCACACAATGTATTGAATGCGAAACATCATGAACAAGAAGCGGAAATTGTTGCTAATGCAGGTCAGCATGGCATGGTAACAATTGCCACTAATATGGCGGGCCGTGGTACAGATATTTCTTTAGGGGAAGGCGTAGCTGAACTAGGTGGTTTACACATTTTAGGTACTGAGCGACATGAAAGTCGTCGTATCGACAATCAGTTGCGCGGTCGTTCTGGCCGTCAAGGAGACAATGGTTCCTCCCAATTCTTCCTATCATTGGAAGATGATTTAATGCGTATTTTTGGCGCAGATAATATTGCTGGCATGATGGATAAATTAGGTATGGAAGAAGATGAGCCAATCGAGCATTCCTTGATTACAAAATCCATTGAACGAGCACAGAAAAAAGTAGAAAATCATAACTTTAATATTCGTAAGTATATCTTGGAATATGATGATGTTATGAATCAACAGCGGGAAGTATTATATGGACAACGTCGTTTGATCTTGAATAACCAATCCTTACGTGAAACAATTTTGCATATGGTTGATAACTTGATTATCAACTCTATGAATCAATATGCAGATGAAAAGTTATATCCGGAAGAATGGAACTATGAAGGCTTACTAAAACACTTAGAAATTTACTTCTTAGAACCAGGTATGTTGACAGTAGAGCAAATGGAAGAGTATGGTCGTGCAGAATTACAAGAGTATCTAATCGATATTGCTCACCAAGAGTATGAAAAACGTGAATCCTTATTTGGGGAAGCTAACATGCGCGAGCTTGAGAAAGCTATCATGCTTAAAGTTGTGGACAGCAAATGGATGGAACATTTGGATGCCATGGATATGTTAAAAGAAGGAATTGGCCTACGTGCGTATGGACAAAAAAATCCATTAGTAGAATACAAATTCGAGGCCTACGACATGTTTGAAAGTATGAAAGAAGCTATTACGGATGAAACAATTATGTATTTATACCGTATCCAAATTAATGTGGAAACAATAGCAGAAGAAGAACCGGTTGATCATCTAGCTGATGCTAAGACCCACCATGAAGACGTGTTGGAACCGCAAAACGTAGACTAGACTTTCATGGCCACGCAGCGAGGTGACAAGCCTCCTGTGCGGCCATTTTTGATAGTGATTGAAAGAAAGAGGTGAATAAATTGTTAGAAGACTTAAAAGGTCCTATCGACAATTTAGAGGAGCGTATTTTTGTAATGAGGGATTCACTTTAACATCGCTCAAAAAGAAGAACGCATATTAACATTAGATATAAAAATGAGTGATCCTGATTTTTGGAATGATCCAGAGGCAGCGCGAGATATTTCCCAAGAAGCGACACAATTAAAAGATGCCGTAGAGGGATATAAACAGCTTGTTACCGATGTGGAAGAAGCAAAACTTATGCTAGAAATGGCCATCGATGAAGAGGATACCTCTATGGAAGGGGAACTGACTACTATGGTAGAGCAGTTGACTCATGAAGTAGAGCATCGTGAAGTATTGCTCTTGTTAAGTGGTGAATACGATAAGAACAACGCTATCCTTACATTCCATGCTGGTGCCGGTGGTACAGAGGCACAAGACTGGTGTTCTATGCTGATACGTATGTATTTACGTTGGGCGGAAAAACAAGGATATGGTATTTCACTTATGGATGAACAAGTGGGTGACGAAGCTGGAATTAAAAGTGCTACGTTCTTGATTAAAGGTGAGAATGCATTTGGCTATATGAAATCTGAAAAAGGTGTACATCGTTTAGTCCGTATTTCTCCTTTTGATTCTGCCGCACGCCGTCATACTTCGTTCTGTGCTGTTGATGTAATGCCTGAAATTGATGAGACTGTAGAAATCAATTTGGATATGAAAGATGTACAAGTGGATACGTATCGTGCCAGTGGTGCGGGTGGACAGCACATCAACAAAACGGACTCTGCCGTGCGTATGACACATACTCCGACGGGGATTGTCGTACAGTGTCAAAGTGAGCGCTCACAAATTCAAAATAGAGAACAATGTTTAAAACTATTGCGTGCTAAATTATTTGAATTAGAGTTAGAAAAGCAAGCTGAATTAAAGGAACAATTGGGTGGTACCTACCAAGCCATTGAATGGGGAAGCCAAATTCGATCCTACGTATTCCATCCGTACAATATGGTTAAAGATCATCGTACTAGCGTGGAAACAGGTAATGTACAAGCTGTCATGGACGGTAATTTAGATCATTTTATGGAAGGTTTCTTGAAGAAAGAAGCGAATTTAACAATATAATGGAGTGGCAGTGAGAAATTTCTTTTTAAAAACAATACTATTCGTCTTGATACTAGGGGGTATCGTTATAGGAGGCTCATCCTTTTTATTGCCTACCCTTGTGAGTCATGAAGTAGAATCAAGATTAGAAGGCGCTTTACACCCTGATGAACAATCTATGCGTATTGAATCCTCTCCAGGATTTAAATTGGCCTTAGGTGAGATTGACTCCTTTCATGGTAACTTAGAAGGCGTTACTTTAGGTAAGTTGAAAGTACAACGTTTGACATTTGATTTACGTCAAATTCAGATTGAGCCTAAAGAACTATTTTTTGATCAACAATTGCGTTTTACGAGTTTCGGACAAGGTCACATTGAAGGGGTTATCCATCAAGATGATTTAAAACGATACATTGAACAACATTTATCCAGTTCCAGTGCAAAAGGGTTATCCATTGAAACTGTGGAGATTTCTGACCGTGGTGTTGTCATGAGTGGTCGCATTGATGTAGGCGGATTCCTTTCTGGTAAAGTAACTATCCAAGGTCATTTGGAAATTGAAGGAAATACCTTGCAATTTGCCACAGAAAAGTTATCCATTGGTGGAGCTAGTTTACAACGCTTATCCAGTGGTGCCGTAAAATCGATTCCTCTTTATGATTTTGGAAAGTTTCCCATTCCCGTTCGATTGGATCGTGTAGAAACAGGGCGTGAAGAAATTCATGTATTTGTACATCCTGTTGCACAATAGGAGGGCTTATGAAATTAAAGACAATATCTATCTACACATGGATTTTATTAGCCTTTCTAGGTATAGGCGTTGTGAGTGGACTTCTATTGGTGAAAGAACGTCATCATATTGAGGCGCAGCAGGAGCAGATTGAAAATATCATTGATTATGATGGGCTCCTTCGTGCTAATGCCTATGAAAAACGTTCCTTACCGGAGGCTGTAGTCGAGGCTAAAGAATCTGGTATTACAGCCTTAGCGATTTATGATAGAACACTGCAAAAAGAAAAAGATGCAGGTCATATTCATATGTATAGCTCCGATGACTTACAGCAGTTACAAGTGGAAGGTACACAGCCAGGCATGACCTATGTGGGCGTGATTCCTGGTAAAGAAGCCTACTTTCAAGAGGTGCAAGAAGATTTAGTACGCCGTCTAGGTAAGGATAAAGTCACTGTGTTGCAAACATCCTTAGGGCCTATATTAGGGTTAGCGTTACCAAGTGATTCCATGAAAGACATGAATTTGGGAATTTCCAAGTTACAAGCTCAAGAAGTGGCAAACCTCGGATTCCATGTCATTGTACGCCCTACGAACTATAAAGGCGTTACCGTGGAAGATGTAGATCATGTATTTCAACGAATCGAGGGTATCCCTAATGTAACGGGTATGGTCTTTGTAGGGAAAGAAGCTTTGGGATATCCATTGCATGTGGATCGTACTTTAGAACAATTAGAAGCACGCCATATTCCTGTAGTTGGCATTGAAGCGGTAAACCAATTGCAATATTTCCCACAAGCAGGATTCCTAGAAATGGCTAATGCCAATCACTATAAAGTAGGCAGATTGTACACTGTATCGAAAGAAGAGGTACGTAAGCTTACACCAGGTGAATTGGTACAATGGTTTTACATTAGTGACATTGAGAGAAACATTCGCTACAACTTGTTCCCATTATATGAACAAGGCGTAGATAATAGAACGGCCTTAGAAACGACATTGTTTGTAGCGAAACAAGTGACAGATAAGTTACAAGCTCGTGGCTTTACCACAGGGGAAGCCTCAGTCTATCCGGTGTATACGCCGAACACTTTGTTACGAGTATTAACAATGACAGGTGTCATTAGCCTGGCTACATTAACATTAGGACAATTTGTGCGTTTACGTAAATCCTATTTATTAGGGCTCTTTGCAGGGGGAACGATTGTTTCTATTGGCATCTATGTGATGACCATAGGTACAAAAATTATGTCTGCTTGGGCATTGGTAGCAGCTATATCGGCACCAGTATTGGCCATGACGATGATCTTTGATTGTTGGTTGAAACGTAATCATGCAGGCTTGTCTCCGTGGAGAAGTACCATCGAGTCTGTAGTATATTTGGTGGTAGCAGCCTTCATTGCAGCCGTTGGTGGCATTAGTATTGCTGCCATGTTAGGTAGCACACAGTTCTTTATGGAATTTGCTTTATTCCATGGTGTAAAATTAACCTTTGTGGCACCAGTAGTATTGACTGCTATCGCCTATTTACAACGGTTTCCAATTTGGAAAGGCAGAACTATTTCTTCTGTGAAAGATGTGAAATCTTTCATTACAGAATTTGTACAAATAGATATTAAAGTATATAGCTTATTAATCCTAGGTGCTTTGGCTGTAGTAGGCTATGTCTTTGTAGGACGGAGTGGTCATACGGCAGGCGTACCAGTACCGTCTTGGGAACTGGCTTTACGTAGATTTTTAGAAAATACCATGTATGCTCGCCCTCGTGAAAAAGAATTTTTAATCGGTCATCCAGCATTTATGCTGGCTGCCTATGCTGTGGGACGCCACATTCCAATGGTATTGCATTTTGCCTTATCCGTAGGGGCTGTCATTGGTATTGCCTCCATGGTAGAAACATTCTGTCACTTGCGTACGCCAGTGTATATGTCCATTGCTCGTGGTTACGATGGATTACTATTAGGTATCGTCATCGGTTTACTATCGATTATAGCGGTACGATTCATCGGTTATGGCATTCGATGGTTCCAAGGACGAGGTGAAAGCCATGTGTAAGATACTCATTTCCGGTTATTATGGATTTGGTAATGCCGGAGATGAAGCGCTATTGAGTTCTATTTTGCAAGCATTACTGGAGAGAGAACCACAAGCTGAAATTACAGTCATCTCGGGGAATCCTGTGGAAACTACGAGCACCCACAAGGTGAAAGCCATTGGTCGATTTGATATGTGGAAGATATACCAAGCGATACATTCCTGCGATATGCTCATCAGTGGTGGCGGTAGTTTGTTGCAAGATGTAACAAGTGCGCGCAGTTTGTATTACTATTTGAGTATTATCGCTTTAGCGAATACCTTGGGAAAACGAGTGATGATTTATGCTCAAGGTATTGGGCCTTTGCGTAAATCTTTGGCTCGTGCCACGGTGGGACGTGTATTGAATCAAGTATCTATGATTACTGTACGAGATCACGCTTCAAAAGAGGAACTGCTTTCACTGGGGATTGATAATGCTCCAATTACAGTAACTGCTGATGCTGTGCTGGGCATGCATCCAGTGGATACTGCGGTGGGTCGTGATATATTGGCATCCTATGAAGTTGATTTTGATCGACCGATTGTGGGAGTGTCCGTACGTGCTTGGAAAGATTGCACAGAGTATCAACGAACATTGGCAAAAGCTCTCGACCAGATTCAGACCGATAAGGATGCACAGATCGTATTTATTCCTATGCAACATCGGGAGGATACGATGGAAGCAGAAACCATAGCTAAACAGATGAGAACGAAGTCCACGGTCCTAGCTGATTCGTATAGCACTACCGAGTTATTGGCGCTTAGTGGTTCCGTGGATGTCATGATAGGTGTACGACTCCATGCATTAGTCTTTAGTGCGTTAATGGAAACTCCTTGCTTAGGGATCTCCTATGACCCTAAAATTTTAAACTTTCTTCATATGATTGGTGAAGATCCGGTAGGTGATTTACATACATTGACAGTAGAACCTATTGTGGCACGTATAGTAGAAGTGTTGGAACGTAAGACTTTCACGGAAACTGTGCTAGAAAACATCCATGAACTGCGAAGAAATGCATTAGAGAATGCCCGCATTGCCATTGGCATGCTGCATAATAAATAATTTACCTTAGAATTGTGTATAACACGGGAGGGTATAGTATGTTAACACTTGAACAAAAACAATTGATACAAGAAAAAGCAAAAGCGATTCGTGTACACATCGTGAAAGCGGTCACAGCAGCAAAATCTGGTCATCCAGGGGGATCCTTATCCATTGCTGATGTCATGAGCTTGTTGTACTTTCAAGAAATGAATGTAAATCCAAATGAGCCGAAAGATCCAAACCGCGATCGTTTTGTCTTATCTAAAGGACATGCTGCACCAGCTCTGTATGCTACGTTAGCAGAAAAAGGATTCTTTCCAACAGAAGAATTACTAAACTTACGTAAAATTGACCATATCTTACAAGGTCATCCAGACATGAAATACATTCCAGGTGTAGATATGTCTACTGGCTCCTTGGGACAAGGTATTTCTGCGGCTTGTGGTATGGCATTGGCAGGTAAAATTGATGGAGCTTCTTACCGTGTATACTCTGTACTAGGTGACGGTGAATTAGAAGAAGGACAAGTATGGGAAGCAGCGATGTTTGCGGCACATTACAAATTGTCTAACTTGACAGCCTTTGTAGATTTTAATGGATTGCAAATCGATGGTGACATCACAAAAGTTATGAGCCCATTGCCAATTGATGAAAAATTCAAAGCTTTCGGATGGCATGTGATCGTGGTGGATGGTCATGACTTAGATGCCTTACATGCAGCAGTAACAGAAGCAAAAGCGACGACAGACAAACCGACTATGGTGATTATGAATACTGTCAAAGGTAAAGGTGTACAATCTATGGAGGGTCAAGCAGGCTGGCATGGTAAAGCGCCATCACAAGAAGAATGTGACAAATTTGTAGCGGAATTGTTGGAGGTGTAATCATGGGAAAAGCGACTCGTGAAGCATATGGTGCAGCCTTAGTTAAAGTGGGGGCCACTCATAAGGATGTTGTTGTATTAGATGCAGATTTATCCAAATCTACAAAAACTGATGAATTTAAAAAAGTATATCCTGAACGATTCTTTAATGTAGGGATTGCAGAGCAAAACTTAATTTCTGTAGGCGCTGGTTTGGCAGCAGCAGGCAAAGTACCATTTGTGTCTTCCTTTGCTATGTTTGCTACAGGCCGTGCTTTTGAACAAGTACGCAATGCTGTATGTTATCCAAAATTAAATGTAAAAGTATGTGCTACTCATGCGGGTATCACTGTTGGTGAAGACGGTGCTACACATCAAAGTTTAGAAGATATTTCTTGCATGCGTACATTACCTAATATGACGGTCGTAGTACCAGCCGATGCAGCAGAAACAGAAGCTGTCATCGCTTGGGCAGCAGAGTATCATGGACCTGTATATGTACGATTAGGCCGTGCTGGTGTAGAAGATGTGACACCAGAAGGTTACACATTTGTGCCAGGAAAATCTCAACAATTACGTGATGGTAAGGATGCTACGATTATCGCTTGTGGCGCTTTAGTGGGACCTGCCGTAGAAGCAGCAGCTGCGTTAGATGCAGAAGGTACTTCTGTGCGTGTCATCAACATGGCATCCATTAAACCTATCGATGCAGAGGCGATTGTGAAAGCAGCAAAAGAAACAGGTCTATTGATTACCGCTGAAGAGCATAATGTGATTGGTGGTTTAGGCAGTGCTGTGGCAGAAGTGGTAGTCAAAGAATGTCCAGTGCCAATGGAATTTGTAGGAGTGAAGGATACCTTTGGTGAATCTGGTACACCGAAAGAATTGATGGCAAAATATGGATTAACAGCAGCTGATATTGTAGCAGCTACCAAACGAGGTATAGCGCGAAAATAGGAAGGGAATGATAGAATGATAGAATTTAGAAATGTCCATAAAGTATACGACAATGGGTCTGTTGCTTTAGAGGATGTGTCGATTCATATTGAAAAAGGAGAATTCGTATTAGTCTGTGGGCATTCTGGAGCAGGTAAATCAACATTTATTAAATTACTTTCACATGAAGTCACACCAGATTCTGGAACAGTTATTGTGAATGATGTTGATGTAACACGTATCAAATCTAGTAAAGTACCGTACTTGCGTAGAAAGTTAGGTATTGTATTCCAAGATTTCCGATTATTACCATCAAAAACAGTATTTGAAAATATTGCTTTCGCTTTAGAAGTTATCGAGGAAAAACCGAAAGTAATTAAAGAGAAAGTTTTAAATGTGTTAGAATTGGTTGGACTAAGCGATAAAGCCAATGATTTGCCGCAGGACCTTAGTGGTGGGGAGCAACAAAGGGTAGCTATCGCTAGAGCCATTGTAAACAAACCATTGGTGTTAATTGCGGATGAACCGACAGGTAACTTGGATCCACAAACGAGTCGTGATATTTCCGACCTTTTCAAAGCTATCAATAACTCCGGTACAACCGTGGTGATGGTAACACATGATATGGATATGGTGTCCTATCTGAACAAACGAGTGATTGCCTTAGAAGGCGGTCGAGTAGTGAGTGATCAAATGAGAGGGGCCGCATTCCATGAAAATTAGAACCTTTAAGTATTATATTAAAGAAGCCGTCAAATCCATGCGCCGTAATGGATTGATGTCCTTAGCATCCATTTCCACGGTGACATTGTCCTTGTTTATTTTAGGCGTGTTTGCTTGTGGAGTGGTGAATCTTAACAATTTAGCATCTCATTTAGAGAGCCAAGTGCAGATTAGTATCTATTTGAAAGATAACTTGACAACACCTCAGGTTATGGAGTTAGGCAAAAAATTAAAAGCCTTGCCAGAGCTGAAGGAAATTGAATTTGTCACAAAAGATGAAGCCATGAAACGCTTTAAAGAGCGCTTAGGGGAGCAACAGCAATTAGTAGACTCCCTAGATGGACATAATCCATTGCCAACGTCTTATGTGTTGACTTTCAATACACCAGACCAAGTAAAATCTACAGCAGAAGTAGTGTCTAAATATCCAGAAGTAGAAAGTGCTCACTATGGACAAGATGTGATTGAACAAATTTTTGAAGTTACTAAAATCATCCGTATCGGTGGTATAGTACTTATTGCTTTCTTGGCTGGAGCTACTTTGTTTATCATTTCTAATACGATTCGTTTGACAGTATTTGCACGTCGCAAAGAAATTGGCATTATGAAATATGTAGGAGCTACAAACTGGTTTATTCGTTGGCCTTTTGTATTGGAAGGTATGTTTTTAGGTGCTATCGGTGGCGCTATTGCGGGCGTCGCTACGTGGCAATTCTACCGTTATATTACAGTGGAAGTGATTGCCAACTTTGCTTTCATGCCACTAGTACCAATGATGCCATTTATCTATCAATTATCCGCAGGATTAGTTGTGGTAGGAATTGTAGTGGGTGCTATTGGTAGTACCATTTCGTTAAAACAATATATGAAAGTGTAGGAATGATGAAGAAAAAAACAGTAACACTAGTAACTAGTTTACTATGCGGTTCTATCATGATGGCTACACCGTACTGGTATCAAGCGGAAGATGAAGATTTAACCAATCAGTTGTCTAATATCCAACAGCAAATGACAAACGAAGCAAATAAAAAATCGGAAGCAGAAAAAACGATTGGTACCGTATATGAACAGTTACATGCTATACAACGTGATTTAGATACTGCTACTGCAGAATTAAAACAAGTGCAAGCAGATCGGATTCAATTAGACAAAGACATAACAAAAACAGAGACGGAATTGAAAGCAGCACAAGCACGCTTGCAATCCAGAGAAAAAGTATTTTATAAACGAGTGCGAGATATTTATATTAATGGTCGTTTAAGTTACTTAGATGTAGTGATTGGTTCTAAAGACTTTAGTGACTTTGCAAACCGTATGGAAATGTTGAAACGTATTCTACAATCTGATATGGAGTTGATTAACACCATCAAAACAGAACGGGAAGAAATTGCTAGTAAAAAAGCAAAGTTGGAAGCGGACCGTGCTAAGGTATTAGAATTAGAAAAAGTGGCGCAAGAAAAGCAGAACTTAATTAATCAGAAAAAAGCTGAACGCCAAGCTGTGTTAGAACGAGCTATGAATGACCGAGATACAGCAGAGCGTGCGTATAATGAGTTAATGGCATCCTCTGCAAGCATCACAGCTATGTTACAACAACGGGCAGCGGAACGTGCAGCAGCTGCTGCGGCAGCTAGCCAAGGAGGTGGCGGTGGTGTGACATGGGTGCAAGGTACAGGTCAATTATCACGTCCTGTTAATGCACCTATTACATCTAATTTTGGATGGCGTATTCATCCAATTTATGGTACTCGTCGTCTTCATGCAGGTACAGACTTTGGGGTGGATGAAGGGACACCAGTTCATGCTGCCGATGGAGGTGTTGTCGTAGAAGCTGGTTGGGTCAGCGGATATGGATACACTGTCATCATTGACCATGGAAATGGCATGTCTACCTTGTATGCTCATAATAGTGATGTAGCGGTCAGTCCTGGTCAAACTGTATCCAAAGGTCAAGTTGTGTCTTACTCTGGTAATACTGGTGGTTCTACAGGACCGCATCTTCACTTTGAAGTGCGTATTAATGGGGAACCAACAGATCCGATGGGATACTTATAGAGGAGACTATGAAAGAAAAAGAAAAACAAACTATCTGGAAACAGATTAAAGAATTTTTCTTCATCACTGATGCGAAACATGATGGTTTTGACGATGACGAAGCATTTAGCTGGAAGTCAATCTTAAAAATTGCGATGGTGGGAATTATTGGGGGGATTCTTACGGTCCTTGTGGTTATGACTGGTGTATTCTGGTATATTTCGGGATCGCCTTTAGGGCTTGCCAAATTTGGATATACCTATTACATCACGACCCAATGGGCCATGGATCCTCCTGCCAAAGAAGAACTCTTTGTGAATATGCTAAAAGGCTTAGCTAAAGGCACCCATGATAAGCATACTGTCTATTTAGACAAGGATGACATGAAAGAGTTAGAAATGCACACGTCCTCTACCTATAGTGGGATTGGCCTATTACTAGATTTTTCCGATGGAAAAACTCTGAAAGTAGGCGCTACGATGGAAGGTCAACCAGCGGAAGCGGCAGGCCTTCAAAAAGGAGATCAAATCCTTGCCATTGATGACACACCTGTATCTGATATCGAAAAAGAAGACGTAGCGAATCACATTCGAGGGGAGGAAGGCACTTTTGTGGTACTTCGTATTCTTCGCAATGGAGAAGAACAAGAATTTTCTATTGAGCGGAAAACTATTGTGATGCCGACTGTAAAAGGTCAAATGTTAACAGACGATGTGGGCTATATTCGGGTCACACAATTTGCGGAAAAAACAGTGGATGAGTTTGCGAAAGCTTATGAGGAACTTCAATCTAAAGGTATGCAACGGTTAGTCTTAGACTTACGTGATAATCCAGGTGGTTTGATTACCACAGCTCATGGTATAGGACAATATTTGGTGCCCAAAGGGCCAATTGTAACAGTACAAACGAGACGAGGGAAAACGACTGCCTATATGTCTAAAGGAGAGCATAATCTCATTCCCTTAGTTGTATTGATTAATGGTAATTCTGCAAGTGCTTCAGAAATTATTGCTGGGGCCGTGCAAGATACAAAATCGGGTACTATTGTAGGTACAAAAAGTTATGGCAAAGGTACTGTGCAAAGCGTAGTACAAGGTCTTGATGAAGAAGGTTTAAAGATTACTATTGCTCGCTATCATACACCAAATGATAGAGTTATCGATGGTATTGGTATTGAACCAGATGAAGTTGTGGAGCCGTCCAAAACAAATCCTGAAGAGGATGTACAAATGGAACGTGCTATTGAAATTGTAAAAACTCTATGATATAGCGGCTTCGGCCGCTCTATCTATAGGGCTAGAGGAAAAAACTATGTTTATAGATCGTGCCCGTATATTAGTGAAAGCGGGAGATGGCGGTAACGGTATGAGTAGTTTCCGTCGAGAAAAATATGTGCCACAAGGGGGACCGAATGGTGGTGATGGCGGTAAAGGTGCTGACATCATTTTAAAAGCTGACAGAAATATCAATACACTTGTTGATTTTAGATATAAACGTCAATTTAAAGGCGACACAGGCGGTGCTGGACAGAGTGCCAATAAGCATGGTCGTGGTGCTGAAAATTTAATCGTTTCTGTTCCTTTGGGGACAACGGTAACAGATGAAGAGTCTGGTAAATTAATGGCGGACTTAGTGGAAGATGGACAAATTTACATGGTTGCCAAAGGTGGTCGAGGTGGCCGTGGTAACGCGCGCTTTCAAACAAGTGCTAACCGTGTACCAACTTTCGCTGAAAAAGGGGAACCAGGTGAAGAACGTTGGTTAAACCTTGAATTAAAAGTGCTAGCTGACGTGGGATTATTGGGCTACCCAAGCGTGGGTAAATCTTCTATCATCCGCAAAGTGTCTTCTGCAAAACCAGAAGTGGCAGCCTACCACTTTACGACATTAACTCCAGTATTAGGGGTAGTCTCTGTAGCACCAGGTAAAAGCTTCGTTATGGCAGATATTCCAGGTTTGATTGAAGGGGCTAGTGAAGGCATTGGCTTAGGACATTCCTTCTTGCGCCATGTAGAACGTAGTAATATTTTGCTCCATGTATTGGATGTATCTGGATTAGAAGGTCGTGACCCAATTGAAGACTTTCATAAAATTAATGAAGAGCTGGCAAAATATAGCGAAAAATTGAGCAAGAAAAAACAATTAATTGTATTAAATAAAACAGACTTGTTACAAGATGAAGAAACATTGCCAAGAGTGACAAAATACTTCGCTGATCAAGATTACGAAGTATTTGCGGTGAATGCATTGACTGGGGAAGGATTGCCAGCATTAGTAGAACGTGCGTGGTACTATGTGGAAAATTATGTGCCAGAACCAGAAGTGGTGGATGATACTGTATACTATGAAGCAAAACCTGATACAGATTTCGTCATTACTCGTGGCGATGATGCATCCTATATTATTAGTGGCTCTCGTATTGAAAAATTGGTAGCTATGACAAACCTTGATGATGAACAAGCATTGCGAAGATTCCAAAAGATTTGGCGTTATATGGATTTAGATACGGAATTGAAAAAACGTGGCATCCAAGATGGCGATGAAGTCGTTATCGGAGAACAACGTTTTACATTCCATGATTAGGAGATAGAATGACAGGCAAACAAAAACGATATTTACGTGCTTTAGCAAGCACTATGCCAGCAGTGGTGATGATTGGTAAAGGGGGATTGGAAGATCCTGTTATCGACAGTGCACGAGCTGCTATTACAAAGCGTGAATTAATCAAAGTAAAAGTATTAAACAACTGCTTAGAGGACCCAAAAGAAATTTTGCCTCATTTAGCAGATATGTTAGGAGCAGAACTAGTACAAATCATTGGACATAATGGTGTATTGTATAAAAAAGCAAAAGATCCAAAAATTGAGTTGCCAAGATAATCAATCCGTATGAGGTGAAGCGATGAGAGAAGAGTTACGACAGGCGAAACGAGTGATTGTTAAAGTAGGAACAAGTTCACTAACCCATGCAAATGGACGCATTAACATTGATAAAATGGAAGTGTTAGTCCGCCAAATTTGTAATTTAGCCAATGCAGGGAAAGAAATGATTTTAGTTTCTTCTGGGGCTACTGCCGCCGGTCTTCCCTCATTGGGGTTCACGTCAAGGCCTGATGATATTGCGTTAAAACAAGCCGCAGCCTCTGTGGGACAAGGGATTTTGTTGCATATGTATGAGAAGTTATTCGCTGAATATGGACATACGGTGGGACAAGTTCTTGTAACTCGAGAAGATACGGTGAAACGTAGTCATTATTTGAATTTACGGAATACATTGACGGCCCTCATTGGGTTAGGAGTTATTCCTATTATCAATGAAAATGATGTAGTGGCTATCGATGAGTTTAAAATTGGTGATAATGATACATTATCTGCTAACATTGCTAGCATTATTGATGCAGATGCATTGATTATCCTTTCGGATATCGAGGGTTTATACACAGCGAATCCATCAACGGATCCAACAGCTACCTTAATCTATGAGGTAGAGGCTCTTACACCGTACATTTATGAGATTTCCGGTGGTGCCGGATCTTCCTTAGGTACAGGCGGCATGTATACGAAAATTCAAGCGGCTCATATTGCAACGAATTCCGGGGTTCATATGGTTATCGCCTCTGGGGATCATCCAGATAGCATTAAAGCTATTATGAATGGTGAAGAACGAGGCACCCATTTCTGGCCACATCGAGATGTGCCACAAATCAAGAAACGTTGGATGGCATTTGGCACACGTTTACAAGGTGCCATTTATGTAGATAAAGGATGCCGCGATGCATTACTCACCAATGGATCCAGTATTTTACCAGTAGGCATTCTATCTGGTGAAGGGCAATTTGAAGAAGGGGATACGATTTCTATCGTTCATGATGGAGAGGAAATAGCTCGTGGTATTGTGAATTTTAATCTATCCGATTTGCTTAAGATTAAAGGCCATAAATCGCAGGATATCCCTAGTATTCTAGGTGTTCGTGATACCTATCATGTAGTGGTACATCGAGATAACTTAGTTGTCTTACGACAGGAGTAATTTATGAATCCATATACTGCATATTTTGAAAGTTTAGGCAAAGCAGCACGTTCAGCTTCTATGGCGGGACAAGTACTAAGTACAGAAGATAAGAACCGTATCTTGGAACAGATTGCCTCTGATTTGGAAAAGGCTATACCAACCATTTTGGAGGCGAACCATATAGATTGTTCCCAGGCTAGAGAGAACGGGGTCCCTTCTGTAATGATGGATCGCCTTCGTTTGACGAAGGAACGCATCGAGGGTATTTGTGAGGGGGTTCGTCAGGTTGCTAACTTACGGGATCCAATTGGTACAGTGCTAGAAACTAGAACATTAGAGAATGGTTTGCGTATCGAAAAACGACAAATTCCTATTGGAGTTATCGGCATGATTTATGAAGCTCGCCCTAATGTAACAGTGGATGCAGCTGCTCTAGCCATAAAGACAGGGAATGCCATCATTCTTCGTGGAGGTAAAGAGGCCTACCATACGAGCGAGGCGATGGTACACGTTATGCAAGGTTCCTTAGAACATTGTGGTGCCCCTAAAGAGCTTGTTCAATTAGTATCTATTCTAGAACGTGAAGCTGTAGGTGAATTGTTAGCACAACGGAAATGGATTGATGTAATGATTCCACGTGGTGGAGCAGGATTGATTCAATTTGTTGTGAACAATAGTAAAATTCCAGTCATAGAAACTGGGAGTGGTGTTGTCCATGGCTATGTAGATGTATCTGCTGATGAAATGATGGCATTACAGGTATTGGAAAATGCAAAGTTATCACGACCATCTGTATGTAATGCGATGGAAACGGTTCTATTACATGAAGCGAGATTACAAGAGTTAGGGCCTAAGATTGTATCCATGCTAGAAGAAAAAGGCGTAGCCATCTATGGGGATTTACACATTCAAAGCTTGTCTTCTCGAGTGAAGCCTGCTACAGAGGACAATTGGTCTACTGAATATAATGACTATATTGTGAATATTAAGGTGGTATCCTCTATTGATGAAGCGATTACACATATTAATACGTTTGGTACAAAACATTCTGAAATGATTATTACAGAAGACCCGACGCAGGCAGAACAATTTATGAACTTGGTAGATGCGTCTACAGTATATGTGAATGCATCTACGCGCTTTACAGATGGTTTTGAATTCGGTTTAGGGGCAGAAATTGGCATTAGTACACAAAAACTCCATGCCAGAGGACCTATGGGATTAGATGCGTTAACAAGTTATAAATATTACGTTTTTGGACATGGACAAGTGCGATGAAAATAGCATATCTAAAGGCTTACTTCCAGTATATGAGGTCTCCTAAAGGCGCTTATGAATGGAAGTCCTACGGCATCGTATTAGCCATACTAGGTATGGTATCTCTAGTGTGTATAGGGGCGTGGTTACATGGCAAATAAGAAAAAGAGAATTGGCATTTTAGGGGGGACCTTTAATCCTGTTCATTTAGGGCATTTAATGATTGCAGAAATGGCTTCAGAAGTATTTGGCTTAAATCGTGTCATTTTTGTACCAGCAAAGGAACCACCGCATAAAGAAACAGATGTGATTGATGCGAAATATCGGTTAGAAATGGTGCGTGCCGCGGTTTTGGATAATCCGAATTTTGTGGTTGCTGATGTAGAGATGCAGCGAGAAGGAAAATCCTATACCATTGATACATTGCGGTATTTTCATGATGTGTATGGACCATCTACAGAATTTTTCTTCATTGCGGGCACAGATACAATTCAGAATTTGCCAACTTGGAAATATATAGAAGAACTGTTAGATATGTGCGAGTTCATCGGGGCCATTCGCCCTGGAGCGACTAAGGACATTGGTGAAAGCGTCGAATGGCTTGGACAGCGAGGGGGTCGTATTCATATATTAGAAGTGCCGGAAATGAAGCTATCTGCTACGGAATTGCGTTATCGATTGCGACATGGCTTGTCCACTCGATATATGTTGCCGAAAACTGTGTACCAATATATTAAGGAACATAAGATATACAATACATGAACCTACCATTGCTGAAGATGGAGTTAATGATACAATATTCCATAGAAAGGTATAGGCTAGTGAAGGATACAATGACAATAGAAACATTACAACATATTGTGAAAGGAAGGCTTTCATCGAAACGATTTGCCCACACACTAGGTGTGGTAGATATGGCAAAACGATTAGCGAGCCACTATGGGGCGTCGGTACAGCAAGCAGAAGTGGCGGCCCTATTGCATGATGCTATGAAAGAAAGCTCCTTACAAGAGATGCAATCGCTAGTGATGGAGGCACAGATACCAGTGGATTCTGAAATGCTAAAAAATGGAGCATTATTACATGGACCAGCTGGAGCAGCCTATGCTAAGCTGACGTTACATATCCAAGATGAATCAATTTGTGAGGCCATTCGTGTCCATACATTGGGCAGTACACATATGAGTGTGCTAGATAAGATTATTTTCCTAGCAGATTATATTGAGCCGAATCGTGATTTTCCAGGTGTGGAAGAATTACGGGTATTGGCATTTCAAGATTTGAATGCCGCTGTTATTCAAGCCTATGATGGAACGATACGTCATTTGCTAGACCAAGGATTAAGTATACATGTGGATACCATTCAAGGTAGAAATAGTGTATTGTTAGAAAGGTCGGAGGTATAAATGGAACAAAAGATACGACGCAAACCACGTCGAAATGGACTGCGTTGGGGTCGAATTATAGGTGCCCTCATCGTCCTCATAGCGATCGTAGGATTGGTAGTGTGGGGTATACGTAGTGCAGTAAGTTCCGTATCACAGCCTACTACTGATCAAGAATCGCATCCCTTGCCGGTTGTGACGAATACAACGCCTATCGATATGGGTTCAATTAAGACCTCCTATATGCTAGTTGTAGGTGTCGATAAAAGTCAACCACAACAGGCAGATGCGCTGTATGTTGTGGCTTTCAATTTAGATGCCAAAACTATGCAGATTATTGGTATCCCAAGTAATAGTAAAATTATTAATCGTCATAATGAGGCTCCACAACGAATTAATGATATCTATGCACAAGGTGGAATTGAGTTGACGAAGGCGGTCGTGGAAGATATGTTCCATATCGTCATCCCTTATTATGCGGTAGTGGATCAAGATAGTTTCCACTCTATGATGAATATTTTTGGAACCCCTAGTCTATATGTGGAGCAATCGATGGTACATCGAGATGCAGCCTCTGGTGAAGTAGATATTAATATTCATCAAGGGTACCAAGATTTGACTAACGATACTGCTTATGGATATATGCGATTCCTCAATCATGAAGGGGATACACTAGCACGGACCATGCATCAAGAACGTTTATTAAAATCTATGTTGGAACGAGAGCGTAATCATGTGAGCTTGGGAACGGCTTTCCGTGTATGGAGACAATGGAGTCATATCAGTACTAATGTGAGCACTTGGGATGGTGTTCGTTTTCTCACAAAAGTGATTGAGTTCCCAAAAGATAAAGTACGTTGGTATATTTTATCAGGCTCGCCAGAGACGATAGATCATGTGGACTATTGGAATATAGAGCCAGTGGAATTGCAACAATTGGTGGGGATAACCGTAGGGGATATTCCAAGTGATGCAGAAGTAATTCCTGTGATTGGAGATTCCCCGAAAGATGGATCTAAGGACTCTTCTAAAGGAACTGGAAAGCAACCTAAGGATAAGGAAACAGAGGACACCAAAGAGAAAACAGAACCTGGAAGTCCTACAACAAGATAAGGAGTTAGAATGAAACAGAAACAAGATATTTTAGGAACCGTAAAGGTATTAGCACAAGCTGGGTATGATAAAAAAGGTGAAGATATTTCCATTATGGATATGGAAGGTCTTACGATGTTAGGGGATTATTTCTTAGTGGTAACAGCGAACAATGTGAAACATACGCAAAGTGTAGCAGATGCTATCGAAGATGCAGGCGCAGAACAAGGTATGACAGTGTTACATCGTGAAGGCTATCGCGAAGGCGATTGGATTTTGCTAGACTTTGGTGATGTAATCGCCCATGTATTTACAGGTGAATACCGTCATTTCTATGGACTAGAAGAATTATGGAAGGATGCACCGAGAGAATCCTTTGAAGGAGTCTAATATGGCTAGTAGCTTATCAGAAAATACCATTGTCACCCTCAAAGTATTGCGTCAAAGTGATCAAGGATCTTTTTTAGATGGTCAGACAGGTAATACGAATGATGACATTTTATTGCATAAGGACCAACAAACCAGTTCCGTTGCGATTGGCGATGAAGTGACAGTATTTCTCTACAAAGATCCAAAGGGTCGTTTAACGGCGAGTATGCGTTTACCAGCCATGAAAGAAGGCCAAATCGGTTATGTAGAGGTTATCAATACAACAAACTTTGGTTGTTTCGTAGAGGTGGGAACAGAACGGGGGATTTTCATGCCTCATGCAGAAATGCGTGGGTGCCCTCAAAATGGTGAAAAAGTTTGGGTTCGCCTCTATAGTGATAAATCAGGTCGTTTAGCGGTGTCCATGGATGTGGATGATGCTATGCGTCGTGCTTCAAAACCGGCTACAGAGGCTAAGATTGGTGGGATGGTGAAAGGTGCCATTTACAATATGACTAGCGAAGGGGCATTTTTGATTACTCCTGAACGATGGATTGCTTTCATGCATCGTAGTGAAATGACAAGGCAACTAAAGGTGGGGGAACTCATTGAAGGTCGCATCACGTTTAAACGGGATGATGGACGTATCAATATTTCTATGCGCCCAGTGAAAGAAGAGGCACTCGCTTCGGATGGAGCACAAATTATGACCTACTTAGGCAGTCGTCATGGACGTATGCCCTATGGGGATGGCACATCAGCACCTATCATAAAAGATAAATTCAATATTAGTAAAGCAGCTTTCAAACGGGCCTTAGGTCATTTGATGAAAGCCGGTTTTATCATCCAAGAGGATGGTTGGACTCTCTTAACTGAGACAGGACAACGTGCTTTGCTAGACGCAGATGAACAATCTGCAACAGTAGAGGAACCAAAATAGGGGGATATGTCATGAAAATTGTGGTAGTAGGTGCTGGTAAAGTAGGCTACTCCTTGGCACAACGATTGGCGCAAGACCAACATGATGTGTATGTCATTGAAAAAAATGGAGATCGCATTAAAAATCTAGAAAACAATTTAGATGTAAATTTAGTGCAAGGGAATGGTAGTAGCATCGCCTTATTGCAAGAAATAGGAATTGAAGATATTGGTATGCTTATTGCTGTAACGGATTCGGATGAAGTTAATATGCTAGCTTGCATGCTTGGTAAAGCGGCAGGTATTCCTAAGACGATTGCTCGAGTTCGAGAAACCGAGTACGAAAATGATACCAATGCACTTATTCGTGAGAGATTAGGAATAGACCTTTTTATAAATCCAGAAATGGTAACGGCTCAAGAGATTTATAAAATTCTAAAAACGCCAGCTGCATTAGATGTTGAAGAATTTGCTAGCGGAGCCGTGCGGTTAGTAGAATTTAAAATTCGTAATAATCATGATATTATGGGCATTCCTTTACGATCCCTAGAATTGCCGCCCAATGTATTGGTGGTAGGTATTATGCGTGGAGGAGAAATGATTATCCCACATGGTAATAGTACGTTGGAATATATGGATAATGTGTTCTTCCTAGGGGCTACTGAAAGTATTGATGCCGTAGAGGAATGGTTACATGAAACTACTCGGCCTACACAACGTGTTGTTATTATTGGTGCAGGTCTTATTGGTCGAAATTTAACACTGCTTTTAGAACGAGATGGGTATGATGTAAAAGTCATTGAAAAAGATATCGAACGCTGTGAACAATTAGCTGCTATGGTAGACCGTTCTATTGTGATTCATGGTGATGGAACAGATATTGATTTATTAGGGGCAGAAGAAATTAGTGATACGGATGTGATTATTTGTTTAACAGATGATGATAAACTCAATCTATTAGTGGCATTATTAGCGAAACATATGGGGGTACCTAAAGCATTTGTTCGTGTAGGGCGATTAGAATATATTACTTTGATGGAGCAGGTGGGTATTGACGTAGCATTTTCACCGAGATTATTAACATCGGGACAAATTTTACGGTTAATTCGAGAAGATGAAAATCTCATTAATATTTTTACCTTCGAAGGATCTAAAGCTGAAGCTGTGGAAATAGAAGTTACAGAAAAAACATCATTGTTAAATAAACATTTAAAAGACTTAAAGTTGCCTGGAAAATCATTAGTGGGAGCTATTGTTAGAGAGCATCAAACCATTGTTCCTAAAGGGGATACATTGCTCCTGGAAGGAGATCATATAGTTATCTTTACATTGCCAGAAAATATTAATACTTTATTAGCATATATTAATAAATGATATAAAAATTTTGAAAGGAGAAGGAATCATGCGCATTCAAAATATTATGCGAGTTGTTGGACAAGTGATGCTTATATTAGCTTCTTTCATTATGGTTCCCTTTTTCTTTGGTATATTAGATGAAGGGGTTTTTTACTATTCTTTTCTTATTACATCATGTATAGCAGGGGTAGTAGGGTTTCTATTATATTATTATGGTACAGATACTAATGTATATAGTGTACGAGATGGATTTCTTGTAGTCAGTGCAACTTGGATATTAGCGTCTATATTTTCGGCGTTGCCCTTTTATTTTAGTGGAGTGCTTGAGCAATTTGTAGATGCTTTATTTGAGTCTGTGTCAGGTATAACGACTACAGGGGCAAGCATGATTGATGATGTAAGTGCTTTACCAAGAGCCTTTATTTTGTGGAGGGGGCTTACCAATTGGATTGGTGGTATGGGGATGATTGTCTTAGTGTTAGCATTCTTGCGTAATTTAGGGACTGGAGTAGCTCCTTTAGTTGAAGCAGAGGCTTCTGTACCAAGACCTGGCTTTGTATTACCAAGAATCCAATCTATGGCAGGGAACTTGCTGAGAATTTATTTGGGATTTACATTTACTTGTACTTTTCTATTATGGCTAAGTGGGATCGGTTTATTTGAAGCACTTAATTTTACCTTTGCTACGGTAGCTACAGGTGGATTGTCCCCAATTACTGGCAGTACATTTAAATATGCTGATTCCTATTTGGTTTGTATCATATTAATAGTATTTATGATATTGGCGGGCGGAAATTTTGCAGTCTATCAATCTGTCTGGCAACGAGGTATTAAAGAGATTTGGCGAGATTTTGAATACAGAATTTATCTCATTACTCTAGCAATTGGATCAAGTTTAGTATTATTTGCACTAATATGGGAAGCTGGAGATGCTAAAATTGAGCATTTGCGAAATGCGATTTTTACGCTTGTTTCCATACAGACTGGGACTGGATTTGCTATTGCTGACTATAATCTATGGCCTAGTTTAGGACAAATGGTCTTGTTTATGGGGATGTTTTTTGGTGGTTGTAGTGGGTCGACTGCTGGGGGACTTAAAATTATTCGGATTATTATCTTGGTGAAAAGTAGCATTCTCTATCTACGAAAGGCTATCCACCCTGATATGGTACAGCTAGTACGATTAAATGGGTATGTATTGCCTAATAAATGGTTACAAATTACACAACAGTTCTTTTTTTTGTATATGCTAATTTTTGGCCTTTCCTCGGTGATTATCTCTTCTACAGGGTTACCCTTGGCAGATGTGTTGCCATTAGTAGCAGGAAGTTTGGGGAATGTAGGTCTTGCATTCGGCTCATTAGGACCTACTGAAAGTTTTACTATATTAGCCCCTATCGCAAAGATAGTTTGTATTATTGATATGTTATTAGGGCGGTTAGAGTTGTTTACTTTATTAGTGCTAATACATCCAGGTTTTTGGCGTGGATATTTTACAAAGAAAGAAAAAGGCTATAGACGATTCGATGGACATCATAAGAACACCTCAGGGCTTGTATAAGACAAATTGCTATATTCTGAAAGAAAACGGATACGCCCTTATTATTGATCCAGGATTTCATGGTCAACGTATTATAAAAGAATTACAAGACGTGGTGCCGGTAGGTATTGTGTTGACCCATGGTCATGCAGATCATATTTGTGCTGTAGATACGTTGGTAGAAACCTACCAAATTCCTGTGTACATGCATGCTAAGGATGAGGAACTATTATTGGTAAAACGTCGCATGCCATCAGGGTATAAAGAACGGTTTACGTCGCCATACATTGCGGTGGAAGAGGGACCTTTACAGATAGGCCCCTTTTCTCTGGACGTATGGGAAGTGCCTGGACATAGTGCAGGTAGTGTATTTGTTGGATATAAACACATTTTGTTTACAGGAGATACATTATTTAAGGGCACCGTAGGGAAGGTGAATACCTATAATGGTGATCCAGTGGCTATGAAAGACACATTAAAACGAATAAAAAGTTTTAATCCATCCTATGTAGTATATCCAGGTCATGGATCGAGCACTACATTAGAGTATGAATTAGCAACTAATCCATATCTAGTATCACATGAGTGAAAGAAAAAGATATTTAGAAGAATGATATCATGTAGTAGGTTGTACATGCGTTAGACAAGATATCAAAGAAATACAAAATCTTTATAAAAAAATATAAAAAATAGTTGACGAGAAATATGAAATAGGGTATACTAACAAAGTAGTCAATTGGCCCCGTGGTGTAGCGGTTAACATGTCGCCCTGTCACGGCGAAGATCGTCGGTTCAAATCCGATCGGGGTCGCCACTACTTGCCTCGGTAGCTCAGTCGGTAGAGCAACGGACTGAAAATCCGTGTGTCGGCAGTTCGATTCTGCCCTGAGGCACCATTTGCGGAAATAGCTCAGCGGTAGAGCACCGCCTTGCCAAGGCGGGGGTCGCGAGTTCGAATCTCGTTTTCCGCTCCACTTTTTTGGCGGCATAGCCAAGCGGTAAGGCAGAGGTCTGCAAAACCTTTATTCCCCAGTTCGATTCTGGGTGCCGCCTCCACAACATTCCACCCATGCCGGGGTGGCGGAACAGGCAGACGCAACGGACTTAAAATCCGTCGGTTAGAGATAACCGTACCGGTTCGATTCCGGTCCTCGGCACCACTTAGACCAACTTCGGTTGGTCTATTTTTTTATGTCTAAATGGATTATAATGTAAGTATCATACAATGAGTGTGCTTAGGGAGGGACTATGAATACAGTTACTGATGTTGACCGATTATATAATGCTATTGAAATTAATAAAAAAACATTTCAGTTTTTTCAAATTAATGTACAGTCCTATGGAATACAAGAAGTCAATAAAGGGAGTACACAGTCGTTTAATGTCCTTCTTGAAATTATGGATGGTAAGTTTGATTGCAATTTAGATTTTATTGTAAACTGTTATGATGAGTTAGGCACTATAATCTATAGTAACAAAAGGACAGTTTATATAGACACATATATTGGTTATGATACTCTTAAATTTTGGTGTAATGATACTAACTTAATTGATAGAACGAATAAAATTCGTGTTTTTGTAACAAAAGAATAATATAAAATTGCCATATACCGATATGCATATGTATGTCATAGCATAGGGTATATGGCAATTTTTATGTGTATATACTTATTGATGTTGTGAAATCTCTTCTTCGTAGATAGCTTGTTCTTTCACTGGACGATAATAGATGGCATAGAGTACCAATACGATGACTGGGATGATGGCAGATACGATGTAGATACCACTGTAGGATAGTAATCCATGCAAGATACCTAATGTATAAGGTCCTACTCCTAAACCAAGATCTAAACCGATGAAATAGGTGGAAAGAGCTACCCCAATTTTGGCAGGTTCTACGGCTTTCAAACAAACCGCTTGACCATTAGACATGAAAGTGCCATAGCCTAAGCCGACAAAGGCACCAGCGATGAGTAGTAACGCTGCATTTGAACTATAAGCGATGAGTAAAAGTCCAATAGTTAAACATACATAGCTAGGGTACATAACAGCATTTTCCCCGCGTTCATCAAAGATACGACCTGCAATAGGGCGAGTCACGGTAATCACAAGGGCATAGACAACAAAGAAGAAGGCTCCTGCTGTAATGAGACCGATTTCATGAGTAAAGATAGAAAGGAATCCTAGTACACTAGAGTAAGCAAGGCCCATAAGGAAACCTAAGAAGGCGATGAAGGAAACACGTGGTTCAATAAAGTTTTTAAGAGACCAAGATTTCATGGAGGCTGCTTCTGTAGAGGATAAACTTAAATTTTGTACAGGGAATCGCAAACAAGCGATGGCAACACCTATAGACAATAGGACGGCGAGATAAATAATCCAAGTGAAACCTACGGCAGGTAATAAAATCATGCCGATGAAAGGTCCAATAGCGGCGGCTAAGCTAGTGCTAAGACCATAATAGTTGATACCTTCTCCATCTTTTGATTTAGGAATGTAAGCAGTGACCACAGCATTGGCAGCGGTGGATACGGTGCCATAGGCAAATCCATTTAAGAAACGGACTGCATCTAAGATTAGAATGTCTTTGGCAATGAGATAGGCAAGAGTAGTTAGAAAATAAAAGATAGCGCCATAACGAAGTACTTCTTTACGTCCGATGAGCTCTAAGCGCTGTCCCATGATAAGGCGAGCAAATAAAGTACCTATAATATAAATACCAGTAGCAAAGCCTGCTTCGGCGACTGTAGAATGAAGTTCTTTTGTAGCATAGCTTGCTGTGATGACCACAAAGCAGTAGTACACTAAAAAGACGATAAAGTTAATGATAGTAATACTGATAAACCCAGAATTAAATAATGTTTCTTCTTGATTTTGTAACGATTGGGCATTCATGGATAACTCCTCCTTTTGTAATACGTTCTATAGAATATACCTAATTGTGAACCTTGTAAAGGTTATATAAATATTTTCTATAGAAATTTACTAAGTTAACAATATAATGAAAGATAATTATTGGAAATCATGGGCGACCAAGCCACATATAGACGTATTATGTCAATTTATCAGCCAATTATATATAGGAAGATAGTCTATGAAGAAGGTATAAAAAATTTTTAGAGTGTACATATCCATATTGTGAGAATTTAGCTAGATACGGAATAACTGTTAATTGAAAACATAGTACAGTATAATTCGGCGTATCACTATTCTTTTAAATTTGATATTTATTTTATATGAGTGTCATAGAATGTATTGCTACTTTCAGAGAAACTGACTATAATAAAAAGACAAGCATTGAGAATAGATGTACAATGCGATAGTTTATCAGATATAGATGTGAATCATAAGAAAGGAGTCTCCCTTATGACAGTACAATTAGACACATTGGATCATCGTTTATTACGTTTATTAGATGAGGACGCCTCCATGTCGGTTGCGGATCTAGCCATTATGCTTAACAGTGAAGAAGCGCATGTGGCAAGTCGTATTCAAGCCTTCGAGGAGTCTGGTATTATTAAACGGTACCAAGCAGTCATTGATTGGGAACAAGTAGACCAAAATAAATCTACTGCTCTTATCCAATTAGGTGTGACTCCAGCTCCAGATCAAGGCTTTGATAAAGTGGCAGAACGAATTATGGAATTTCCAGAAGTACAAGGTGTATACCTTATGTCTGGTAGCTATGACTTAACGGTTATCGTGGAAGGGGCTAGCATGCGTGATATCGCTTTATTTGTATCTCGTCGTCTATCTACATTAGATTCTGTGTTGTCCACTACAACAAACTTTATCTTAACACGTTATAAAGATAACAATATTGTATTCCACACGGGTGGAGTTCGTGAAGATCGGAGAAATGTATTCGATGATTAATTATGACAACTATTTAAATTCTGAAATTAAAGCTGTGAAACCATCGGGGATTCGTCGTTTTTTTGAAATTGCTAACGAATTAGATAATGTTATCTCCCTTAGTATTGGTGAACCAGATTTTGCTACGCCCTATCATATACGTGAAGAAGGGATTAACACATTAGAAAAGGGGAAAACCTGGTATTCTCCTAATCGTGGTTTTATGGAATTACGGGAAGAAATTTCTAACTGGTTAGAACGAAAGTATCATGTGTCTTATGACCCAACTACGGAAGTGATTGTGACCGTAGGTGGCTCAGAGGCCATTGACTTAACCTGTCGTACCTTACTCAATCCAGGGGATGAAGTGTTGATTCCTGTGCCGAGCTTTGTGTGCTATACGCCATTAGCAGAATTGTGTAATGCAAAGCCAGTGCAGATTATTACGAAAGAAGAAGATGAGTTTCGTTTGACTCCAGAGGCGATTGAAGCGGCTGTGACAGAAAAGACGAAGCTGTTAGTATTACCATTCCCTAATAATCCAACAGGGGCGGTATTACGCCGTGAGCACTTGGAAGCGATTGCAGAAGTGGTTATCAAGCATGATTTGTTCATTCTATCCGATGAGTTATACAGTGAACTTACCTATGGTGATGAACCACATGTATCCATTGTATCTATACCAGGTATGCAAGAGCGAACAATCTTAATTAATGGATTTTCCAAAGCCTATGCCATGACGGGTTGGCGCCTTGGGTTTGCCACAGGTCCAGCACCGATTATTGCGCAGATGACGAAGATGCATCAATATGGTATTATGAGTGCGCCGTCTATGTCTCAATATGCAGCTATCGAGGCCTTAAAAAACGGAGATAAAGATATTCAATACATGCGTGAAGAATACGATATGCGTCGTCGCTTGTTGGTGAGCGCTTTCAATCGTATGGGACTTCATACATTTGAGCCAGAAGGGGCATTTTATGTATTCCCGTCCATTAAGAGCACAGGCATGACATCGGAAGAGTTTTGTGAAAAACTACTCTATGATCAACGGATTGCCGTTGTTCCTGGTAATGCCTTTGGCGACTGTGGAGAAGGCTTTGTACGTGTAGCTTATTCTAACTCTTTGCAGAATATTAAAGAAGCGGTAAAACGAATCGAAATATTCTTGGGAAAAATTAAAAATAAAGAAATTGAGTAATCAAAAAAACAGACATGGTTTTGTAATAAAACTGTGTCTGTTTTTTGCGTTTATACAATACATAGGTCCGTCGGCGAATTGTATAGTGGTATTTGAAAAGAATAGGTATAAGAATAGGTATAAGAATACAATGGGCTGTAACAAAATAGCCTACCAATACAATAGAGGAAAGTTGAACAAACAGCATCAACTTTCCTTTACTTTTATATTTCTAATAAGTGGGGCTGTAGCAACATGTAAAAATGTATATGTTGTTACAGTCTTCAATATCCTATTGGTTCTTATACTTGAAAGCTAAAATAGCTTGGATTAATGCATCTAATGTCATCTCACCACGTTCTGCTACCATGGATAAAGTAGCTTTGTGTTTCATTAATTTAGCGAGTGGAGAATTTAGCATTTTAAAGTTTGGATTGATATGAATCATATGATCTTTTAGACCAGGGATTATATCAAATAGAGGGAATAGTTTGGTATCTCCTGTTAAACCTAGATCATTTTCATAGACAGTAGGTTGTGGTGTGCTTTCTGGCACCGTACCTTGTTTAGTTGAGTTAGTTGTACTATCCTCTTGGCGTACATGTTTGTAATCGATGTGGTCTACGGCATGGTACGCAGAATTAGAACCTTCCCAAATAAGTTCTTTCCGAGAACCGCTTAAGCTACGAATATGCGTGCAATCTTGAACCATTTCTAAAATACCTTTGAACTGGCCTTGTTCATTGCGCACTGCGATGTATTCGATGTGGATGAATAGGTCCGGCTTGTTAATCCACATTTCAGCGTAATCTTGTCTGCCAGCTTTGAAAGAATCGATAATTTCTTGTACTAAAGGTAGACTTTTCTTTGGATGGCAGTTTTGTACGATGCGACCGATGATATTAGAGCTGCGAGGGAAGATACGGTGCTTTGTATCATTATAGAAACGAACTAAGTCGTTTTCATCCACGAAAGTAATATCTACAGGTAAGAATTTAAAGATTAATTTAATTTGTTCAATCGTTAAGGCCCCCACAGCTAAGTCATGCGTTTGTTCAGGGCTTCCGTTAATGCCATACTTGCCCACTAATTGTGCTAATTCTTGTAACAAAGCAGTAGGGTTACCAGTAACACCTAATTGGGTGTTTTCATGATTTCCCATATCAGCATGATTATGTTGTGTTGTTACATGACCTGCATTGGCAGACACCTCTCCAAGGTTCTTAGGTCCCGCATCAGGACGGCCTTTATAAAATGGAGGAGGGGCGATAAAAGCAAATCCAATTTCATGATCGCCTTGGCTCATAGTGATGAAGTCACTGTCTTGTAATAACTTCCAAGCTGTGGGAATCAATACTTCTTTTTCTTTGTTGTTAAGGTCACGGATAATATCGATGACATCCGATTGTTTGGCTAAAAATTCAGATTCTTGTCCTGACTCTAGTAGTTGTTTGCTTTCAGAAATAGCATCACGAACGGCGTCGTCGAAGGTCCACATGATTTTTGTAGGACGATCGAAACCATAACGCTCTAAAACTGGATATAATTGGTTTTGTTTGCGAGCTAAATGGATGCGCCAAGTAGTGAGGGCATCATATACGCCAAGCCAAGGATTGAGGATGAAGTGAGGTGCTTGTAGCAAAGTTTCCATTTCTGTTAACTGTTGTTCCATAGCGTTGATTTCATTTAGGTACACTGTTAATGGATGATGTTCAGGATATTCATTGTTCGCACGGATTAAAATACCATCGAATAATTCTAACAAATCATCCATACGATGGGTGATTTCTTCGTCAGTGTAAGAACCTTTTAATTGTTGTTCACCATAGGCAAATTCATCAGGCGTACAAGTGCCGATTTTTTCTTTCAATAAGGTACGAGCCGTTTCCAAATCTAAGGTGCCACCGAGAAAGCGGTCTTTAATATCAATCATAACTTCCATTCTGTCGTTGCCTGTAAGACCAAGGGCCTGTTTCATTGTATCCATGTGCGTATCCTTTCTGTGTTTACTATTAGTATAATCATTGTTATGGTACCATCATTTGCAGATATTTTTTTGACTGAAAGCCGCTGAAAGAATGCGGAGATTCTTACAAATGTAGATACCATGGGTCTAGCGTGATAAAACATATGGAGCGTTCTCTCATAGGAGTTACTCCCTTTGATGCTTTTAGTATACAGTAAATAAAAATAATTTTCAGTTGCTAGGGATACAGAATTGAAAAGTTTTGCAAGAATTGGGACAAATCATAGGAACAATATGTTTATGTAAAAGTTATAGACTTTGAGGATACTCTGAAGGCATATGAAAGTTTAGGAAATATTGCAGTATTACATAGAAAAAGATGAAGAATGATAAAAATATACTAAAACAGCCTATGCGATGAATGCATAGGCTATTTTGTGTTTATTTAGTGTAATTGGAGGCTGTATAGATTCCAAGGGCTGCCCAAATGAAAGAAAAGGAAATCATTTTATTGGTATCGAAGCTTTCACCGAAATAGAAGATGGCGATAAGTAAAGCAATGGTAGGGGATAGATATTGCAGGAATCCTAATAGATTGAGTGGTAATAATCGTGCACCATAGGTGAATAGCACGAGCGGTGCTGATGTGGTTAGACCAGAGATCACGAATAATGCAGCTGTATAGGAATCGTTTTGAAAAGCTGTCCAAGAGCTAGCGTCGACGTACGTTGTGTACGCTAGTGCTAGGGGTGCTACGAGCCAAGCTTCAAAGGCGATACTTGTAAAGGGATGAATCAATAGTTTTTTTTTCACTAGACCATAAAGACCGAAGGTTAAGGCAATGGCGAGTGCTAGATCAGGAGTGCTTCCCATTTGCAAAGAAATGAAGATGATGCCGATGGTAGCTAAGACCACACTACACCACTGTGGAAATGTTAGCTTTTCTTTGAAAATAAATACTCCTAATACAACGTTGAGTAAAGGGTTAATATAATACCCAAAGCTAGTATCCATTACACGATTGTTGGAGATGGCCCAAATGTATAATCCCCAATTACTAGATACGAAAATAGAGGCCAGAATCAATAAACCCAATTGGGATATATTATGTTTTAAATGAATGCAGTCTTTTTTAAATTGTTGGTAATTAAGTCCAATAGCGACAAAGGACATAAAAAGAGCAGACCATATGATGCGGTGTGCCAGTACACTATAGGCTGATATATGGTGGAGAAGTCCCCAGTAGATGGGTAAAAGTCCCCAAATAAAATAGCAACTTAAAGCGGTGATGAGACCTTTTTTATTAGTTTGTTGCATAGATACCTCCATTTGAATGATTTTATCTATATATAACTTCATATTAGCAGTTTATATACTATTTTACTACAGATTAAACAGAATTTAGAAGTATATCATAGAATGCAGTTAAAAAATTATTCTATGTCAACAAGAATTGTATGGTGCTTTTGTGTATTCGTATAAGAAAGATATATAGGTTTTCCTAAGAAGAGATAAATTTCTTTCAGAAATAAACTACTAGCCTATCATCTAAAAAAGGTATATACTATGCCATAGTGTACAATATAAAGGAGGCATTAGAATGGAACAAGTTAGTCAAGAGATAAAAAGTCGTTTTTTACGCTTGCAAATGAATTCTCTGATTGGTGTATGGATTGGATATGCAGCTTACTACTTAGTGCGCAGTAACTTTAATTTAGCATTGCCTTATTTATCTGGTGAACTAGATTTAAGTAAAACGCAATTAGGCTTATTATCTAGCTGCTTATTGATTACATACGGACTTAGCAAAGGGTTTATGTCAGTGTTGGCAGATAAAGCAAATCCGAAGTATTTTATGGCTATCGGTTTGACTTTATGCGTCATCTTAAATGTATTGATGGGATTCACAACACATTATTCCTTATTCATCGGACTCGTTATTTTATTAGGTTTATTCCAAGGAATGGGCGTAGGACCGTCAATTATTACAGTAGGGTATTGGTTCCCTAGATCACAACGTGGTCGTGCTAGTACAATTTGGAATATGTCCCACAACTTAGGTGGTGGCATTGTAGCACCTATCGTGGGTGTAGCAATTGGCTATTTAGGAACAGAGCATTGGCGCCTCGGTACATTTGCAGTACCAGCAATATTAGCTGCCATTTGCGTGCTATTAGTCTTGTATTTTGTTCGTAAACGTCCAACTGAAGAAGGATTGCCAACGGTAGAGGAAGTATTCCAAGAGGAAGCAGCAGGACAAAAATCTGCTAAAATGGCAGCAGGTAAACCAGAGAACATGAACGCATTCCAAGTGTTCTACAACTTTGTATTTAAAAATCCAAACTCTTGGTATTTGGTATTAATCGACGTATTCGTATACATGGTACGCTTTGGCATGATTACTTGGATTCCTTTATACTTACTGAAAGTAAAAGGTTTTACGAAAACAGAGATGAGTGTAGCGTACATGTTGTTTGAATGGGCTGCTATTCCATCTACTATCTTGGCAGGCTATTTGGTAGATAAATACTTTAAAGGACGCATCATGCAATTACCAATCTATTGCTTAGTGGTCATCTTTGCTTGCGTTATTGGATATATGAACTCAGATAGTATTTTATGGGCTACTGTATTTGCTTGTATTACTGGATGCTTGATTTACATTCCACAATCTATGATTCCAGTACAAGCCATGGAAGTCATTCCAACATTTGCCTTAGGATCTGCCGTAGGCTTGCGTGGATTCATGAGTTACTTAGTGGGTAGTTCCTTAGGAACAACACTCTTTGGTTTTGTTGTAGACCATTGGGGCTGGGACATGGGCTTCTACACATTATTAGTGGGCGTAGTTCTTTGTATGTTCTCTTGTTACTTATCTAACAGAGGGGTACAAAAAATCTATGCGGCTGCTGATAAAGCCTAGACAGATGAGACAATACTGATAAAAGAATAGGCACTAGTAGAATATGCTAGTGAAAGTTACAAAGGAAAGCCTCAGTAGGAGGCTTTCCTTTGTTGTATTTATAATAGTGGATTGATAATTTGAGTATGCACAATATGAAAGCACATAGACTTATGTTATAGATGATACCAGTATAAAATGATGTTCTATAACATACAGTATTATAAGAATGGATAAAATTTGTCATGAGCTCCATGAAAATGGTAAAATAAATAAAAAAATTACATTTGAATCCATAAAATGAATAAATGGATGTAAAAAAATGTTATAGAACCCATAAAATAATAAAATAAAGATTATAATATGTTGCAGAATCCATAAAACCATAAAAATCCATAATATAAGGAGGGAACAGGATGAAATTAATTGAGCGCAAGCAGTATTTAGAGTTCTTACGCAATCATCGGTACACAGATGCCATTGTTGTAGTATCTGGTATTCGCCGTTGTGGCAAGTCTACGCTCTTTCAGTTGTATAAGGAAGAGTTGTTAGCCCAAGGTGTTCAGCCAGAGCAGATTGTAAGTATTAATTTTGAAGATTTAGAATATGAGTATTTGCAAGAGTATCGGACACTGTATGAATACATTCTAGAACGGCTTATACCGAATCAAGAGATGTATATATTTCTTGATGAAATACAACATGTACCTAATTTTGAAAAAGTGGTGGACAGTTTGTACATCAAAGATAAGGTGAAGGTATACATCACTGGATCTAATGCGTATTTTATGTCTTCTGAAATGGCTACCTTATTGTCGGGGCGCTATGTACAGATAGATATGTTGCCACTTTCATTCAAAGAATTTTGTGAAGCTCATCGTGAGGATGACCGTCAGTCATTGGAAGAACTATATCAATGTTACATACAATATAGTTCCTTTCCGGGCACCTTGCGTTTAGGCGACAATCTGCCGATGATCTTAGACTATTTACAAGGTATATTTAATACCATTGTGTTGAAAGACATCATTACTCGCAGTAAAATTGGAGACCCTCAATTATTGGAAAGTGTGGCTAGATATTTATTTGCCAATATTGGGAGTCTTATCAATCCTACAAAGATTAAGAACTCTCTAATCAGTGCAGGACGTAAAGTGGATGGTAGAACCATTGAACGCTATTTGAGTGGTCTAAAAGATGCATTGCTCATGTACCAAGTGAATCGCTATGATGTCCGAGGAAAAGAAGTATTACAACTAAACGCTAAGTACTATGCAGCTGATGTAGCGTTAAAACAGTTTTTGTTACCAAATAGTGGCGAAGATACAGGCCATATCTTAGAAAACATCGTGTTTTTAGAATTGATCCGTCGAGGATACAAGGTGTATGTAGGTCATCTACAAAAAGGTGAAATCGACTTTATCGCACAAAAGCACGGTACCATAGAGTATTACCAAGTAAGTCAAAGTGTATTAGATTCTCATACGTTAGAACGAGAACTTAAACCGTTAGAACAAATACAAGATCATTATCCTAAGTTCTTATTAACCTTTGATGTGATTAATAAGAATGCGAGCTATAATGGGATTCAACAGAGAAATGTATTAGAATGGTTATTAGACATACCATCGTAAGATGACAAGGTGAGTTAATCGTATAGGGCGGGACCAATGTACACCATCCTAGTGTGTATCATAATCACATGCTAGGAGATACATACTATAATTAACAGTCGAAAAATCTCCCACAATATGGTATGCTAATTTATATATACTATTACTATGTCAACAATAAAGGTGGATGCATATGAATGAATTAGTAGGTTTGATTCTAGCGGCCGGTAAAGGGACACGCATGAAATCTAAACTTCCAAAGGTATTGCATAAAGTAGCTGGTAAAGCTATGGTGGAACGTGTATTAGAAGCGGCTCAATCTGTAGGGGCAGAGCGTAATGTGGTCATCGTTGGTTTTGGTGGGGATCATGTGAAAGCTTACTTAGGGGACCGTGCAGAATACGTGACACAATTAGAACAAAAAGGGACTGGTCATGCGGTACAACAAGCAGAATCTGTATTGGGTAACCATGAAGGACTTATCTTGTTGTTGTGTGGTGATACACCATTGGTAACACAACAAACATTGGAACAATTGTTGGCGCACCACAAAGAAACAGGGGCAGCAGCTACAGTGTTAACGGCTTACATGGATAATCCATATGGGTATGGTCGAATCATTCGCAATGAAACTAAATCCGTAGAACGCATTGTAGAAGAAAAAGATGGCACATTGGATGAATTAAAAGTGCACGAAGTGAACACTGGGATGTACATTTTTGATTCCAAAGAATTATGGCCTTGTTTAGAACAACTTTCAGATGACAATGCACAAGGTGAGTTATACATTACAGACGTGGTGAGCATCCTTGTACAAGCGGGCAAAACGGTGAGCGCATACATGACTATGGACAGCGATGAATCCCTAGGGGTTAATAGCCGTTTACAATTGGCACAAGCAGAATTGATTTTGCGAAATCGCACAAATCTAGCATTAATGGAAGCCGGTGTTACATTGGTGGATCCACATAGCACATACATTGCTCCAGAAGTGGTGGTGGGACCAGATACAATCATCTATCCCAATACGACATTAGAAGGTAACACAGTAGTAGGTACGAATAATATGTTGGGACCTAACACACGGTTGTCCAATGTAATAGTAGGCGATAATAACCATATCCATGATTCATACGCACATGATTGTGAAATCAAGAATGATACGGTGATAGGACCATTCGTTCATTTGCGCCCAGATACAGTCTTATCTGATAAAGTAAAAATCGGCAACTTTGTAGAAGTGAAAAATAGCGTGGTTGGAGCAGGTACGAAACTTCCTCACTTGTCCTATATTGGCGACAGTGATGTAGGATCCAAGGTGAATATTGGTTGTGGTACTATCACAGTGAACTATGATGGTAAAAAGAAACATCGTACAACCATTGAAGATGGCGTATTTGTGGGCTGTAATTCCAATTTAGTAGCACCTGTTACAATTGGTAGTGAAAGTTATGTAGCAGCCGGCTCTACCATAACGAAGGATGTGCCAAGCCGTGCGTTAGCATTTGGACGGGCTCGCCAAGTGGTAAAAGAAAACTGGGTAACTGAGGATACTTTCAAAAAATAAAAATGGATTGAAATTTCCATAAAATTGTTTACACAAAATTGAGAAAATGAAGTACAATATAGATAGAGCCTTTGTGCATCAAATTGTAAGTCAATTGTTTTAGAGGAGTAATGACATGGCATTAGAAGATGGTAAACGACTCAAAGTTTTTACAGGTAATGCAAATCCAGCATTAGCCAAAGAAATTTGTGATTATTTGGACCTTCCATTAGGTGAAGCGTTTGTAGGACGTTTTAACAATGGGGAAGTACAAGTTATGATTGATGAAAGTGTACGTGGTAAAGACGTATTTATCGTGCAACCAACTAGCTATCCAGTGAATGATAATGTAGTTGAATTGTTCATCATGGCAGATGCATTAAAACGTGCATCCGCTCGTCATATCACAGCCGTTGTACCATATTATGGGTATGCTCGCCAAGATAGAAAAACTCGTGGTAGAGAACCAATTACAGCAAAATTAATGGCAGATTTATTACAAACTGCTGGTGTGACTCGCCTTGTAACGGTAGACCTTCATGCAGGTCAAATTCAAGGTTTCTTTGATGTGCCAGTAGACCATTTAATGGGTGCTTCCATTATTGCAAATTATATCAATGAAAAGAAAATGGAAGATGTCATCGTTGTCTCTCCAGACCTTGGTGGCGTAACACGTGCTCGTGATTTAGCGGACCGTATTGGCGCACCAATTGCTATTATCGAGAAAAAACGTCCACAACCAGGCGTAGCAAAAGTGATGAACTTGATCGGTGATGTAAAAGGTAAAAATTGTATCATCATTGACGATATCGTAGATACTGCAGGATCTCTTGTAGAAGGGGCGAAAGCATTGCAAGAATTTGGTGCAAAATCTGTAACTGCTTGTGTAACACATGCCGTGTTAACAGATCCAGCTTGTGAACGCATTGCAAACTCCAATATTAAAGAGTTGATTGTCACAAATACAATCGATATTCCTGAAGAACGTCGCTTACCAAATATTACAGTATTGTCCGTGGCTCCATTATTAGGAGAAGCGATTTTACGTATTTTTCAAGAAGAGTCTGTAAGCTCTTTGTTCGATAAATAAGATGAAATTAATCGTTGGACTTGGAAATCCAGGTAGGGACTATGAGGGAACTCGTCATAATATCGGATTTATGGTAGTAGATGCCATAGCCGATGGGGTAAGTCATACACCGTGGAGAGAAGATTATAAAGCAGAAATTTGCTCCTGTACTATAGAGGGCGAAAAAGTGTTATTGGTGAAGCCACAAACATTTATGAACCTTAGTGGTGAATCAGTGGGACCATTGATGCGATATTATAAGCTCACACCTGAAGATGTGTATGTCATATATGATGACATGGATTTGCCTGTAGGTAAATTACGGATTCGACCAAATGGCAGTGCAGGTGGTCATAATGGCATTAAGTCGATGATTAGTCATTTAGGAACGGATGGATTTCCACATTTTCGCTTTGGCATTGGTAGGCCTTTGCCAGAGTGGACAGTGGTAGACCATGTATTATCACGATTCCCTGAAGACCAACAAGATACAGTACAAAAGGGGATTAAAGCTATGGTAAAAGCAGTCCTTGGCTGTGTAGAAGTAGGTATTGATAAAGGAATGAACTTATACAATCCTAAAAAAGGTCGTCCTCGTTAAGGATAGTAAAAAACCAAAATAGAGCACCTGTTCTATTTTGGTTTTTATTATGCATATATCGTGTATATCAGGGTGGTTTTGATCAATTAGTGAATTACTTTTGGATTGTTATGCGAATTCAATCAAATAAATTCACTATATATGTCTTTTCATCTTGAAATTATGAAAATAAAAGTATATACTAGGTTTAGAGCAGTATAATTAGTATTTAATGTGAATCGTCTTTATTTTTACTTATTGTGAGGGAGGCATTATCATGAAAGGTAATAATTGGGGCGGCAAGCGGGCTGGTGCAGGTCGCAAAAAATCCTTATTTGAACGTAAAGGACGTACTTTCCGTTTGACTGATGCTGAATTCTTAGAAGTCAAACCATTAGTGGATGCAGTACGGCGTCGTACTGAGGAAGCTATGTTAGCTACATTAGCAACTAAAAATAAAAAATAGTTGTACGTTCTTAATACTACTGAGTTTAATTAGCTAAGCGCTTTTGATTACAAGTTAGTATGGAAAATCGACTCCTTTTGGGGTCGATTTTTTTAAATTCTATAGAACTTGCTTGACAATATCGAAATTTATCGTTATAATACTATCTAACATAGCAATATAGTCTGATGCTAGGATAAGTATGGTATACGAATGGATGCTTACAGTATACACTCTTATGACGGTTTATGAGCTATGGTGGTTCAACCCGACCACAGAAGGATCCAATTTTGGAAATGAATTCAAATAATTACTACACAAATGGAGGTTAGCAATGAGCTTAATTAAAAGTTTATCCAACCGCTTGTCTGTGCTAGGATATAGTGGTTACGAAATTACACAAATTATCAATAGTGCAACGGGCGGTCAAGACATTAATGCGTTGACTGGTCAAGATTTACACCATGTGGCAAACACAATGGAACACTATGTAAAAGCAGGTGCCCAATACGTTGCGGAATATAGTAAATAATCAGAAACTGTTACAGTTTGTAAGAAATTACAAATTGTAGCAGTTTTTTTATGATTTTGAACTATGATGCAGTATGCCAATGAAAGGTAGAAGGTATATTTACAACGATACACAGTATGAACAGAATATAGGGATATATATTAGTCGTGATAGAATGGCTTGAATGGATGTACAGAGTAGGGTAGAATACTAGATAGAGTATTTATAACTATGAGCTTAATGATATTGTGAAAGAATCAATAATAAATATATGAAACAAAATATAAATCAACACAGACTTCCTTTTGTGGAGTCTTTAGAACGATATAAAGAACAACATATGGTGCCCTTTCATACGCCGGGTCATAAAATTGGTGTGGGAGCGCCTACATTGCTCACAGAGTGGATGGGTTCTGCCTTACCTTATGATTTGGGACTGATGTATGCCATTGATGATTATCATGAACCAGAGCGTGAATTGTTGGAAGCACAGCGGTTAGCTGCAGATGCCTTTGGAGCAGAATATACATGGTTTTCTATTAACGGTACATCTGGAGCCATTCAAATGATGATTATGAGCGTTGTAAAAGAGGGAGAATCAATCATTATCCCTAGAGAGGCTCATTGTTCTGTTCATAATAGCTTGGTATTGTGTGGAGCTAAACCAATTTATATGAAAGGGCGTTTTCATCAACGTTGGGGTATCCCTGTAGGTGTGACTACCGAAGAGGCTATTGCTACGATGGATGCTCATCCAGAGGCAAAGGCCATCTTACTGGTTCATCCTAATTATTATGGAATCGGTGTGGATGTAAAACGAATTGTAGAAGCCGCACACAAACGACACATGATTGTGTTAGTAGATGAAGCGCATGGACCACATCTTATGACATCATTAGGCATGCCAGTGCCTGCTTTAGAAAGTGGTGCAGACTTAGTTGCTCAAAGTACGCATAAATTATTAGGCTCGTTGACACAGACCTCGATGTTACATGGGCAAGGGCCTCATATTGATGTAGACCGCATTCAACGATTGCAACAAATTTTGATGAGCACTAGTCCGAATTATATTTTCTTAGCATCTTTGGACATGGCGCGTCATCAATGGGCTACAGAGGGGCAGTCCCTTATGAAGCAAACCTTGGAATTAGCACGTACATTGAGACGAGCTCTGAATGAGACTCCTGGCATTGCTTGTCCTGGGCTTGAGGATATAGAAGGGGCTTTCAGTTTTGATGAAACTAAGATTATCATTGATGCGAAGGGGCTTGGGATCACTGCACAGGAGCTAGAACGAGAGTTGCGAATACGCCATATCGAAGTGGAACTGATGAAAGCTTACCATGTCTTGCTGTTGATTACCATAGGTGATACAGAAGCATCTATACAACAGGTGATAGATGCTGTACAAGATATTTCGGATATGTACAGACATAAGTTGCAAGTTACCACAGAGAATGGTAGAGGGTATGAGCAACATCACAATACAATTTTATTTAACAAAATCAATGCTGCGGCTTCTAATGCAATGAATAGTACAAAGAATCGTATCATAGATGGCGTAGATGATGCCTGTGCTACAGATTATAATGATGTAGATACAAGTGCAATGGAAACATTACCGACACCAGTAGTGGCACTTTCACCGCGGCAAGCATTTTATACAGAGATGGAAGAAATCCCTGTAGAACAAGCCTTAGGACGAATTAGTGGAGAAACGATTACCTATTACCCACCAGGAATCCCTTGTTTAGGTGTAGGTGAGGTCATAACGGAAGAAGTATTGGCATATGTGAAACAAAAACAGCACGATGGATATGTGCCAAATGGTGCTAGGGATCGTCGGTTACAGACAATCCTTGTGTGTAAAGATGTTGAGACAAAGATGCAAAGATAAACATGTAGAGTCGACGAAAGATGTATGATGTCATAAGGAGATACATATGGGACAATTAATTATTATTGAGGGTGGCGACGGCAGTGGTAAGGCCACGCAGACGGCTAAGTTGTTGGAACGACTACAAGCAGAAGGATATCCCGTGCGGTCTGTAAGTTTTCCTAATTACGATAGTCCAGCAGCGGAACCCATCAAAATGTACTTACGTGGTGACTTTGGGAAAGAAGCGAACTCTGTGAATGCCTATGTGGCTAGCACACTCTATGCGATAGACCGATTTGCATCGTATCGCCAAGATTGGCAAACTTTTTATGAAGAAGGTGGCATTATCATTGCCGATCGGTATACCACATCTAATATGGTGCATCAAATGATAAAATACACCGATACGAAAGAGCGTCAATCATTTTTACAGTGGCTTGACCAGTTGGAATACGATTTATATGGCTTGCCAAGACCAGATGCAGTGATCCTATTAGACATGCCTCTGTCTTTGTCCAAGGCTTTGTTAGCAGAACGCACAGGCAAGACAGGTGGCAATACGGGAGATATTCATGAACAAGATGCCTCTCACTTAACGGCAGTTCATGAGGCTTATGATATGTTGGTGAATACCTATGATTGGCACCGTGTGCACTGCGAGAATGAAAGCAATCAGTTGCGTACTATTGATGACATTCATGAGGAAGTCTATGGTATTGTAAAACAATATATATGTAAAGACTAGTCCCTAGCTAATAAAATGTGTCGTACCTATTCACTAGTGTGAATAGTATAGTATCATGGATAGTCTGTTATGGTACGATACACGTTAAAAAAGGATATGATAGAAACACCACATGGAATGCAAATATTTTGCCGAAACCATGTGGTGTTTCTTCTTTTATTCGTGTATTTATTGCCATAACATGCTATAATAAAGGAAAATCTCATATAATAAAAGAAACCGCATTCTTATGCGGTTCTTTTTTTATTCGTCATATAAACGTCAAAAAATAATAAAATTAGTCGAAAATTTGGCATATTTGAGTGCGAGCATTCTCTCTCATTTCATCCGAGTAGTGGATGTACGTTTTTATAACAGTATTTACTGTATCGCCTAACAAAGACGCAACTGTTTTAATGTCTACGCCGTTTGCTAGTAGTTTAGTTGCGTATGTGTGCCTAAAATCATGAGTCGTATGTTTGTTAATGTGGCGTTTTGTATATTCGTGTACAAGGGTAGGTGAATATATAGGAATAAGCCTATCGGTAGTACAACGTGCTTTATACTCCAACAAAACATCTGACAATGATGGCGGTATAGGGATTGTACGATAACTATTTTTCGTTTTTAGTGGTCCGAGTCCGTGCGTTCTATTTTCATTCAAACGTACCCATTGCTTATTAATGGTGATTGTCAGATTGTCGAAATTGATGTTATCCCATGTTAAGCCTAATAACTCACCAACACGCATGCCAGTATAATGCAATATTTTTACTGCTATAAAATAGTGTGAGGATGTATCTGCTGATTTGAAGTAATCAGATAATTCTTGATCCGATATAATTCTAATTCTTTTTCTTTTTCTTGCGTCTTTTTTTAAATTAATGACAACAGGATTATTCACCATTAAATTATACCGCTTTATTGCGTGCGTAAACATCGTTTTAAGCATAGAGAATACATAATGCTTAGTGCTTTCCGACAGAGGCATCTCAGAGGCGATTTTATGGATTATTTGGGGTGTTATAGATTGCAACTTCATATCATGGATCTGGTGTAGATGTTTTACATTATTATCATATGCCAATAACGTATTGACTCGTAGATTATTTTTTACATCATCAAAGTATAGGCGAGCAAATTCGATGAACGTTATATCTGAAAATTCTTGACTATTAATGAACAGCAATTTTTCTTTGATGTCTTTCACAATCACATCGCCGTAGTCTTTCGCTTGCCGTTTAGTGGCGAATCCTTGCTTGCTTTTTTGTCGCCATTTGCCGTATCGGTCTTTGTAGCTAACAATAACCTGCCAACCTTTATCCTTTTGTCGTGTAGATATAGAATAACTAGCCATGATTGCTCCTTTCTATGGTTGTTGCAGAATGTGCAAGTACCATGTATTGGAAATCTTCCAATAGTTGAATTATAAAACGTATGTTCTTAATTAAATGTAAAAATATGCCCCCTCATTAAGAGGGGGATTTTTTATTTACCAAGCTTCCATTTGTGGCCACATTTTAAACATGTACCGACTCTATCATTTTTACCCATGAATCCAGCTGCTAAACCAATGCCACCAGTTAGCAGACCGCCAACAATTGCTTTACCTCCGCTAAACCCCTTTTTGTCGATTTCAATATGTGGTGAATTACATTTAGGGCAACGAGGTATATCGTCCGCAGGTGTTTGCATGCCTTGATATTTACGAACCATGTTTTTTAATTCTTCGTTACGTTCCCATTCCATTACTAGAGTAGTTGATTTAGAATTACCAATCCCAGTAATGTCACATAGTTTACCACAAGAATTCGCACGAGAAAACATACCATCTATTTTAAGTAATTCAATTCTATCGCAAAGTTCAACAACGTTATAAGTAACGCCATTTAGTTCCATAGGGAAATTAGGAATTGATTCAACAACAGGCGTTACTGGCGTAACAGCTTGTGCTTGACTAGATCCGTTTAAAGATGCACCACAATGCATGCAAAACTTTGCACCGTCTGGCAATTGGTTACCGCAATTCATACAAAACATATCAATTCCTCCTACAAATCTCTACGAACTTCTATTGCTTTACCCATAATCCTAACTGGTAAAGTCGCTATATCGTGATTGCTATAGAACATTCTAGGGAATGCCCTCACATTATCACCTACAATATCTATACCATCCGAGCGGTGGTATATGCGTTTGATGGTTGCTTCATTGCCTGCAATAGAAACGGCTGCGATTTCTCCATCTTCAACATCGGGTTGTTGCCTAATCACAACAATATCACTATCAAACAGGGTAGGCTCCATTGAGTCACCTTTGATACGTAGTGCGAAATATTCACCACGCATGGCTAGTGATTGTGAAATCTCTATACATTCATCGTATTCAGCGACAGCCGTATTTGGAATGCCAGCAACGATAGAACCTAATACAGGAATGCGAACACCGCTAGTAAGTGGAATAGCATAATTTATTTCAGATTTTGTATCATTAGGGATTGGCTCCCTGCCGAGCAGATAATCTGTAGTAACGTTGAATAACTTTGCTATTTGAGCAAGCATTGAAGATGTTGGTACACGCTTATCAGTCTCCCATTGAGATACTGCATTTCTAGTGATATTTAATTTTAATCCTAATTCAGAGCCAGTCATATTGTGGCCAAGTCTTAGTTCTTTTATACGTTGACCTATTGTACTCATAACAGTTACTCCTTATATTAATATAGTAACAAATAGTTTACATTAAAAAAAGTTACAAAATGTTAACAAAAATGCTTGACGTAACATAAAGATTACTTTATAATGTAATCATAAGGTAACAAAAAGATTACAAGGAGGTGAACATGACTAAGATTACAGAACTAAGAAAAAAATATAATATCACACAAGAGCAAATTGCCAAGGTGATAGGAATCTCAAGAGTTAATTACAATATGAAAGAAAATGGAAAGAGGGCGTTTAAACAAAAAGAGATGATGAAAATATACCAATATTTCAATAAAAAAGATAAACGAATTAACATGCAAGATATTTTTTTAGCTTAGAAGTTAACAAAAAGATTACAAATAAGGGGCAGAAACATGAAACTAATCAATTTAACCGAAGAACAGAACGAACAATTAAAGAAAATGCACATGGATGCAATGAATGATTGCGAAAGATTATCATTGATTGCAAATGAGTTAGATGATGACGGTTTTAAGCGGTTAGGTTTGGTCGCTTATACAACTGCAAAAGTTTATTTTGATTTAGGAAATTTCGAGAAACACCCAAACTTCTATGAGTAGTAATAAGGAGCAGAAATATGATTATGATAAATGAAGACTTCGTAAGAACATTAACAAAAGAACAGCGAGAATATTTAGAAAAACACTATGAAAAACAGTTAGAAGAGGCGATTAAGCATTTTGAGCGTTATAAGTATGTTCAAAATAATTTAATAGAATTAGTTGGGTTCGAGAAAAAATATTATGCGGCAAATTGGTTTAGATTCTTATCGGGAAGTGAAGCAAACGATTTAAGTAAAAAAGCTTATGAGTATTCAATAGATGCAACTTTTGAGCTTTTGAGATTTGATAAGGAGTAGAAATATGAATAAATTAGTAAAGTTTGAAGAACGGAAAGTAGTAGATGGATTTACATTCCATAAAGGCTGGTGGGGAGAGTTCTCCCCTACAGGTGAATTGGTAACTGTATATGCGTACCCAAGAGTTGAGGTTAATGAATATGATTGGTCGTACAGTTGGAAATTCGCCAAAATCTTCTATCGGTTTGATGGTGGATTTGTTGGAGATTTGGAACGACTTGAAAAATTGCCTGATTTGGTTGTAGCGGATTTTTGTGATGTAGCTGAGCAAGAGATGTTAGACCAAAAAGACAAATTTCTTGAGTATTATGGAGAATAATCATGGAGAAAAGAACATACACGGCGGAGGAAGTCATGGGAATGCTCCACTGCACCAAAAGTACATTGATGAATTACAAATATAGAGGTGTACTGCTACCAATTAAAGGTGTAAAGCCTATGGTATACAGTGCCAAGAATGTACAGGCTTTCATTGATGGGGGTGAAGAGTTCACCCCTTGGGAATTTGAAAATTTAAAACGTGAGAACAATCGACTACGAGAAGAAAACCGCAGATTGAAAGCGAAGTTCTTCAAAGTTCAAAATGTTATCACAGTCGAGGCAGGGGATTTATTAGAACAGCTTGCCTACTAACAACAGTATATAGAAATCAAGAGGTGATTGAAATGAACGGAAGTACAAACAAGCCACGGAGCGAGTTTGAAAGTTCGCTAAGGGGCATAATTCTAACGCAAGACCAATTCGCAGAACGATTATGTATTAGCAAGAGGGCATTTCTGAAATATCTATATGGTGAGTTATATCCACCATGTGATGTGATAGCAAAAGCTGTAGAAGAGTTTAACGTACATTCTATGGTGCTATATCACCTAACCAATCAATGCCCTATAGCTAGGGTATATATGAATAAATTAAAGGAGGTTATGAAGTGAAAAGACGTAAAAAAAGAACCCATATCCGATGGGATAGGGTTATAGCAGTGGCTATGATTCCAGTAGTGCTAGTAGGTATATATTTTGCAGTAGCACAAGAACCAATTCAATATGAAGATACAACAGTAATTGTAAAACAAGGCGATACTCTATGGGATATTGCTAAAGACGCCGTAGGGGAAAAGGTAGATGTTCGGAATAGTATCCGAGACATTATGACTGAAAACAGTTTAAAGGATGGGAATATTCAACCCGGTATGACGTTGAAAGTAAAGGCGGTGAAACATTGAAGTACAACAAATTAATTGGATATCGCAATATGTGTGGAATGACTCAAATGGATATGGCCAAAATAATCAATTTAAAATCAGCACAAGCCTATGGAGCGAAAGAAAATGGTAAAACACATTTTACAGCTGATGAAATGAAAGCAATTAGAAATGAAATAAATAGCCGTTTAAATATGGAATTAACTATTGATGAATTGTTTTTTTAGAGAATCTATAAATTTAAAAAGTAAATGAGGTGAAACATGAAAGGAAAACATAAATACGTTGCCAATGTGATTGCTTGCGTACCTATGATGATTAAAGTGCGGGCAGATGATACAGAAGAGGCTTGTAAAAAGATTAGGGCGAAAGTACATAAGAAGTTAGATGTCGAAATCGACAAGATAGCTTTTAGAACATTCGGAAAATTAGAATAGCAGTGAAAGGAGGTGAAAATATGAAAAAATGGTATGCCGTAGAAGGCTATGTCAAGATCCCATTCAATATTGCAGTACGAGGTCGAAATGATGAAGAAATCCAAGAGAATGCAATCGAGGAATTGACACGCAAATATGATTGTGATGCCGAAAATTGTAAAATCGATTTTGTAACGGAGGAATAAAAAAAGCCCTCAAAAATGAGGGCTACCGCTCCTAAATAAGGAGCAGAAATATGACTACAGTCATTATAGCACATATTAAGTGATTACACTAGGGAGGAAATGCATGAAGTTATACGAATTAGCAGAAAATTACAAGGAAGTTGCCACAATGATGGAGCAGGTCGAGATGGGGTCGGAGGATTGGCAAACGATCCAAGACACATTGGAGGCCATCGATGGTGAGTTTGATGTAAAGGTGCAGAATATCTGTGCTTTAGTAAAAGAATACAAGTACAACGTGGAAATGGTCAAAGCTGAAAAGAAACGTCTTGATGAAGTCGCACGAGGTTATGACAATAAGGCTACATGGTTAGAAGCCTACTTGCAAGAACAGTTGCAAAAAACGGGAAACCTCAAAAGTACTATGTTATATGGTCCACATAAATTGACATACCGCAAAGGCGTATCTACAGAGGTAACTGATGTAAATGCCTTGCCTATTGAGTTCTTGAAAACAAAGGTAGAGGCAGATAAAACAGCCATCAAAAAAGCATTACAAGAGGGTATCGAAGTAACTGGTGCAAGACTGGTTGATACTACAAGCCTAAAGGTAACTATTGGAAAGGATGATAAATAATGCAGACAATGAACATCTATCAATCGTTGAATTATATTCAATCGAATTTGAAAGCCCCAAAAGGGCAATTCAATTCATTTGGTAAATACCATTACCGCAGTTGCGAGGATATTTTGGAGGGGGTCAAACCTCACTTGAAAGAAACCAATACATGCCTTGTGATTAGTGATGATATTGTGACAATCGGAGACCATAATTATATCAAGGCAACAGCTACGTTGTATGGTGCTGATGGTGGAGCGGTAGCCAATAGTGCCTTTGCGAAAGAGCCTTTGGACAAAAAGGGAATGGATCCATCACAAATAACAGGGGCTACATCCTCATATGCAAGAAAATACGCATTGAATGGGTTATTCTGCATAGATGATAACAAAGACGCAGATACAGATGAATACGTTGCTAAAACAACGCAAACAAAATCTAAAACTCAAGCACATAAAACAAATAGCGTGAAGGAAAAGGAAGCTAAGCAAGGGTATTTACAGAAGATTACTCAACAGATGGGTATTAAGCAAATCAACCCTAAATTAATATCAGAACACATTAACAAGACTTTCAACAAGAAAACATCCAATGAGTTAACCGAAGATGAATTGAAAGCCTTATATGATTGGGTAGTTGCTTATGAAGTGGCAAGTTGATTGCTTGCAGATTGTCAAAACTCCAGTGGGTGCCATGTTGATGGTACCCGCAGGGGTTGAGGTATTAAACCACATACAGCAGGACAAGAAATATAACATAGAACTCAAGCTATATCGTGAAAAACGGTCATTGACGGCTAATAGCTATTGTTGGGTGTTATGCCAAAAGATAGCTGATGAGCTTTCAAAGGATGGGATATATACAAGTCGTGAAGATGTATATAAACAAGCTATTAAGGATTCCCAAACTTTTACACCATTACCAATTAAAGATGAAGATTTAGAACGATTTATTAAAGCGTGGAGGTCAAAGGGTATTGGTTGGGTAATAGAAGATATGGGGCCTAGTAGAAAACATAAAGGATATAGAATTGTTCATGTTTATATGGGTAGTAGTACCTACGATACCAAAGAGATGGCAAGGCTTATTGATTGTTTAGTATCTGAGGCTACTCAATTAGGAATAGAAACAAAGACACAAGAGGAAGTGAACAGCCTATTAGAAGATTGGGAGGCGATGGATGAATAAGAGCAAAGCGGATGACGAACGATTATATAAAAGAACGAGGAAATGGGCGATAGAACGAGATGAGGGGCTATGCGTATTATGTAAAGCACCTGCTACGGAAGTACATCATATCTTGTTTAGATCTAGAGGTGGTGATAGTAGATTATCTAATCTAGCATGCCTATGTAGAGAATGCCACAACATGGCACATGGTAGTTATCATGAGGAAGTATACGAAACATTAAAGGAGCGAATCAAATGAAAAGAGACCAATTAATTAAATTCATGATTGCACAACGGATTAAAATGTATGAATCAATACAAGCATATGGATATGAATATAGAGTCAAAGAATTACAAGAAGTAATTGATATTATCGATGGATTAGCACGATTAGAAGAAGATGATATGCAAGCAATCTCATTGGATCAATTCATGGAAATGTTGCTGAAAAGCAAAGATAACGAAGATACAGAAGAATAAACAGGGTACCTTTATGAATTATATGGCGGAACTTAATGCATTTGATGATTGGGTCGATGAAAACGAGAGTTTATCACCTACAGCACGTTTGCTTTACATTCAATTATTGCAAAGGTGTAACAAGGCTAGATGGATTCAACCTTTTACAGTATCTTTATCACGCCTTGCATTCAAGACAGGCTTATCAATTTCAGGTGTTCAAAAAGCGAGAAATCAGTTGAAACAATATGGGTTGATTGATTGGAAATCAAGAAGTGGCCAACAATCTGCTGAGTATACAATTACATCACTTGTTGTTACTGAGTACCAACAAACGTATCAACAAGTGGAACAACAACAGTATCAACAAGTGGAACAACAACAGTATCAACAAGTGTATCACATAGAAAGACATAAGACTAAAGACATAAATACTACTTCTAACGAAGTAGTATATGTGAAACAACCAAAAGACAAACCAAAAGTAGAAAAGAAGAAAGCAACGAGGAAAGTATTTGTCAAACCTACTCCGTTGGAAATTCAAACCTACGTTGATGAACATCAATTGAATGTAGATGTAGAACGATTCTTTGATTACTACGAGGGCAATGGTTGGAAAGTCGGAAAGAATCCGATGAAAGATTGGAAAGCGACTGCGAGGAACTGGAGCAGGAACAGCTTTGACAAAGGAGGTGGATCTAATCAACGTGCAAGCTTTAATAGAACGGCTGAACCTAAGCAAGATGAATATGCCGACCTCTATCTATGATGAGTTAGAACTCAGAACTTATCTACATGGTGACAAGGTGGAGTTAGTAGAGGGCGCAAAGGATAGACCTCTATTCGATATAAGGGCAAACCAGTACATCGAAAGCAAGCGAATGTGTAGTAAATGCACTGGTGGTGAGGGTTGTCGAACCAAAGGCATAATGACACGCATGCATGAAGATGGCGAATTATATGTGCTGAAATGTGGTTTATATGGGGCGTGGCGGAATCAAAAGGATTTAGAGAAAGTGACCTTGCGAGCAAACATTCCTAGAGCCTATGTAGAAACCACCCTAGAAAACTACGAAAAACGTACCGTAGAGGGCGAGAAAGCACATGCCTATATGATTACACTAGCCAATGATGAAAGCACGCAAGGAGCGTACATATTCGGCGCTAGTGGATTAGGCAAAACACATCTTGCTATTGGATTACTTAGGAAGAAGATGGAGCAAGGCAAAACAGGTGTATTTGTGGTAGTACCCGAACTAATGGAAAGCCTGCGGAGATGTCTCCGAGATAATGGTGATGATTTTGAGATACTCCAAGCACTGTACAATGTTGATTGCTTAGTACTGGATGATCTAGGGGCAGAGAAAGCGACGGAATGGGTAGCAGAACGGTTGTACCTTGTAATCAACCAACGATATTTGAGTAATCGAATGACAATCATAACTAGCAATTGTACTTTGCAAGAAGTAAAGGAACGGCTAGGGGAACAAGGCAAACGAATTACATCAAGGGTGTTGGAGATGTGCAAAATCATCCAGCTAAAAGGCGAAGATTACAGACGATTAAAAGCGAAAGGAGAACGGTAATGAGTGATAATGTAAAGAATCCATCATATTACAACCGAGGAAAGATTGAAGTATGGGAATTTATCGAAGACCAAGGATTAGATTACCATACAGGAAATGCGGTCAAGTATATTGCGAGAGCGGGGTTTAAAGACCCAATGAAAGAGGTCGAGGATTTGCAAAAGGCGGTGGCATTTTTGGAACGGAAGATTAGGCTTTTAAGTGGGACAACCATTGAATCTGAAACAGGGATGGGAGCCGAAGAATTTATACAATCACTCACATGGGAGCAAAAAGAGTATTTAGATAGACAATATAAATTCAGAGAAGAGATGTTGGTACATTTCATTGATAAACACAACAAACATAAAACAGAAAAAACAAAACAAGATTGCTTAAATTGGTTTTATTGTTTATTGGATTGCATCAATTTATTAAGAGACCCACGATTAATCGAAAAAGCACGTTATTTAAAACAAGAAATGAAAGACGCTGGAGTCTTTTAAAACAAAAGGAGCAGAAATATGAAGAAGAAAACATGCGTAGATTGTGGCAAAAAGTTCTTGCCTAAGTATGACCATATCGAGCGGTGCCATGAATGCGAAATGATCCATCGCAAACAGGATTTGACGATTGGACAAGTGCTTATCTTGGAAAGTATGGAACGGAAGATTGAAGAAGAACGAGTACGGATAGGTTATTACCCATTCACCCATACATGTGTATGGTGTGGCAGAAAGTTCGGTAATAATACTCGCAATTCGGTAGTTTGTAGTGAGAGATGCAGGAGAAAGAACAGATATGCAAAAGCGGTGGCACGTAAACAAGCACAGAGCATGCAGGCTCATGTATAAGACATTCGATAGCAAGTACTGGAGGCGAATCAGTGAACACAGAACGTAAAATCAAGACAGAATTATATTGCGATAACTTTCAAAATTACAAACGGTATGGGATCCCAAAGGCACAATTAGTGATTGCAGATATTCCCTACAATTTAGGTAATAATGCGTATGCGAGTAATCCGATGTGGTACAACGGTGGAGATAACAAGAATGGCGAAAGCAAATTAGCAGGTAAGGCATTCTTCAATACAGACCACAATTTCAATATTGCCGAGTACTTCCATTTCTGTAATCGGTTATTGAAGAAAGAGCCAAAAGAAAAGAAGAAAGCACCATGCATGATTATATTTTGTAGCTTTCAACAGATGCCGATGATTATTGAATATGCCAAAAAACATGGATTTAAAAACTACATTCCGTTATTCTTCATCAAAAATTATTCATCGCAAGTATTAAAGGCTAACATGCGACCAGTAGGGGCGACAGAATATGCATTGATACTCTACCGTGACAAATTGCCGAAGTTTAATAACAACAAGAAAATGCAGTTTGATTGGATGGAGTGGAAACGAGATAACAAGAAAGATGTGCCAAAAGTACACCCTACTCAAAAGCCTACAAATGTAATTAAGCGATTGATTGAGTTATTTACGGACGAGGGCGATGTGGTGATAGATCCAGTCGCAGGGAGTGGTGTTACACTCCGATGTGCTAGAGAATTAGGACGTAGCAGTTATGGTTTTGAAGTATCGAAAGAATTTTATAACAAGGCAGTAAATGAGATGTTAGCCGTTAATGAGTGGCAAGAACCGTTATTTTAAGGAGTAGAAATATGAGAAATGACATAGTACAAGAGCATGACAGAATCATTGGCGAATGTGTTACAGAATTAAATGATATGTTAGACAATGTCTACAAATACATTCCTAAGACGATTTTTGAATTAGATATAGAAGAAGCAAAAGAGCAAGCCAAAGAAAATGATGAGGAAGAAAGACCGCCAATAGTATATTCGGATTTAGTGGAAGAATCTATAACAGCAAATTTACAGTTAGCAAGCCAAATCATCTTTTATATTCAAAGTACACAATATGCTTGGGGTCACAAGAAAACAGTGAGACGGCTAATGCTAGTTGAAAGTTTATTGACATGTTGCATTAATCAGTTGGATCATAATGTGGATATTGAACCGTGTTCAAGAGTGTTTATAATGCAGTTGAAGTATATCCGTGAGATGGTAAGACATCATATTAATAATTTATGGGGGTGATAATGTGAATGTAACATCCACCATGATATTAAAATTGACAGGATTACATAAAAAATTATTGTTTGATTGCACAGGAAGATGGGCAGGATATTTAAGAAGTAAATGGACTAAAAAACGAATTGTCGGAATAGATAAGGCGGTTGATTTGGTTGTGATGGGATTAATTAGAAAGAATAAAGGAAAGTGATGAAATGGACGGAATAGAACCGCTTAATTATTATAATGGCGATAAAGCACTATATTTAGCAAAAACAATCCATAGAATTTATGACTATGTAGATTTTTTCAAAGAGCCAAAAGCAAGGCGTGTTGGTGTTGTTAAGGCGTATAAATTAATGGTTAGAGGGTTTCAAATAAAGATCAGTTAAACAAGAAGGAGGGAAAATGCGGATTAATAAATCAGAATTAAAAGAATTAAGCAGAAGTGCATTATATGTATCAAAGAGAACATTTGAAGTAGCGGTAAAGAGTAGCAGTTTTGAAATGAATAACAAAGGAAAAGCATATGCAGTATATAAGATTTGTGCAGAAATTTATGATGCATTTCCAGTAAATACATGTGAAATAGATTATTACACTATAATAAAATATTATTCTTTGCGACAAATATTAAGCAGTATGTGTAATGATAAGGAGCAATACCATGTAGCAGTGTTGAATGCTTGCAAATATTCGGATGAAATGTGGGTTGCATTTGATAAAATGAAATACATTTTAGATAATTTTGAAACGGAACTATTTGAGGAGTGGGAGTAACTATGAAAATAAAAATTAAAAAAACACATCCAAACGGAAAGATTCCAACATATGCAACAGATGGATCTGGTGCATTCGATTTCTACAGTGCCGAAGATGTATTTATTTCAGAAACGGAAGTGCGTGCTATCAATTTAGGTGTAGCAATGGAGATACCACAAGGGCATGTAATGTTGTTATTCCCACGTTCTAGCATTGGAAAGAAGACATGGCTAAGAATGGCAAATAGTGTAGGGGTCATAGATAGTGACTACCGAGGTACAATTCATGCGTTATATGAAAATGTACTTGGTGGCGATACTATTTTAATTGGACAAAGAATAGCACAAGGGATTATCGTACCTGTTCCGAAAGTGGAATTTGAAGAGGTAGAAGAGTTATCACCTACTGAACGTGGCGAGGGTGGATTTGGTAGTACAGGGGTTTAGATATGACAGAATATGAAGTAGAAGAACTGAAAGCAGAAGTTTTAGATTTAATTATGACGATGGAATATTGGCCATGTAATAACGATGAAAAGTTTTGGGATATACAATGTAAGACGTGGCCACTGCTTAAACAGTTGAAGCCTGTGCTCAATGAGGATGAGTATGAAAAGTTATATGAAATGTACGAGCAGGCGATTATATGGGGGTTTATAGGTGAAACGTAGATATTTAAACACATTCGCAGAATATGCCATAGGTGGTGCATGTACTAATTGTGATAGAGAAGATTTCAAGAAATATGATCTAAGAACGGCACTGATACACGTAGGGATGCCAGTATATGATGAGTGTTCAGAGTGTTACCCGTATAAGGTGCAGACATGAAGAATGCACTACGGATAGATTGCGATTTCGTATATCTGAACGATTATATAGACAGTGAACGTACCAACAGAATAATTGCCTCTAGCATTAAGAAGAAATTAACGAATATAGTCATAAAACAGTGTTTATATGCGAATTGTAATAAGCCAAAACACAAGGTAGATATGACGTTTCGATGGCATGTAAAGGGTAGGCATGACAGTGACAACATAGCCTTTGCAAAGAAATATGTGCTTGATGGTATGGTTAAAGCAGGCGTACTAGAAAATGACAATCCGAAATGTGTTAGGCATTTAAAAGATTATATCTATCGTGATGTAAAGAAACCAAATTTAGATTATGTTGAAGTATCATGGGAGGAAATAGACGATGAATAGTGTTCAATTAATGGGTCATTTGGCAAAAGATGTAGAGTTAAGATATACGGCAAGTGGTAGACAGGTAGCAACATTCACAGTGGCCGCCACAAATACATACAAAGAACAGAATGGCGAGGCCAAAGAGTTTACAGCATTTGTAAATTGCGTAGCATGGGGACAGCAAGCAGAGTATTTTAGCCAATTCCAAAAGGGCGATAGGGTATTTGTTCAAGGAAGATTACAAACACGTTCTTATGAGGCACAGGACGGTACTAAACGATATGTTACTGAGGTAGTTGCGGATTTCTGTACAGGCTATGCAAAAGCACCACAGACACAGGGGCAAGGCAATTTTGATATGATGGCCAATACTAAACCACGAGAGGAATTACCATTTTAATAATTAGTGATGTAGTAAAACAAAACCACCCTATCTGATGATGGGGTGGTATTCGTGCGTGTTATGGTAAAGGAGCAGTACATGGAATTAAGCAAAAAAGAACAACGAGAGTGGGCAAAGGCAGAATTAGGGAAATTATGGGAGATACGAGAGGAAGGCAAATGGGCGAGTTATCAGATTAAAAAATTAGAACGAGAGATGGGACCGAAAGAACTAAATGGATCTAGCCTAAGCGGAGAGGGTGGTGGAGGATTCCAAGTACCGACAATAGAACAACTAAATAAATTACAGGAATTATACGACCAATTAGAAGAGTATAAACAACGGTCGATAGAATTAGAGTTGCAGACATTACGAATTATTGATAAAATTGATGACGGTATATTAAGAGTGATATTGAAACGTGTATACATTAGCGGGCAACGATTGAGACATATGTATAAAAGCATAACGAAATCGTATGATACTGTTAAGCAGTGGCATTCTGAGGCGTTGGTTCAATTTTATGTAAAATCTCATGAAATTTCCCCCGCAAATACACCTAAATACACCTAAATACACCTAAATACACCTAAATACACCTATTGACTGTGATATAATATATAATGTGATAAGTGGGAACAGTTGGAACTCATTTTACACTTCCTCTAATAACATACAAAAGCAAAAGTAGCATTATCCATTAGCTGGGATAGTGCTATTTTTGTACCTTTTTTCTTTATTTATCTTTACATTTTAATCATAAAGTGTTATAATATAAGTATAGAAAGGAGGTGAAGATGTGAAAGAGTTTTATGATTCATTGTTTGAAATAGTTTCATTCCTTGCTAATATGATTGCAGTACTAACTGGAGCATATCAAGGGTATAAGAAATTAAAGCAAATTTTGAAAAATAAAAAACCCTCTAAAAGGAATAAACGCCACAAACGCAAATAACCTATAGAGGGTATACAGAGGGGGAGCAATCCCCCAATGTATCTCAATTGTATCACGTCAAACAGTATGAAAACAAGAACGAAAAAATTATTATTGTTGGCATTGGCTATTGTTTCATTTGTATCTAATCTTTATTCGGGGATGAATTGGAGTTCATGGATTAATGGTGCGTTCATTGGTTACCTTTATAAAATGTGGTTAGGTGATAAGAATGCCTAGAGGTGGAGCACGAGAAGGTGCAGGTCGTAAGGTCGGATGGCGTAAAGGGTATAGCGAGGCTAGACAAGGGCACCAATTGCGATTACATGAAGATGAATGGCAAGTAGTGAAAGCCTTTTCTACATTGGTAAAGAAAGATATAAACAAGGCAAAGCAAAAGCTAGAAGAGTTACAAGAAGAAATGAAATAACGTACAAGGACGCTTATAAATGGGCGTCCTTTTGTATTGCATGAAAGGTGGTGAGGGTTTGACAAAAATAGCATGTAGCAAGAAACAATGCTTGAATAATAGGCACGGTGTATGTACTGCTAGCTATATCATATATGATGGTCGTTGTCAGACTTTCACAACACCAAACGACAGCATGCGTGCAGATGTGCATATGGTGCACCGTGTACATGGAAAGATTAAATCTAAGAAAGGGCAGGTATTACGATGAATATTGTAGAGTTAAGCATTCATGATCTAGTGCCGTATGAGAATAATCCAAGAAATAATATTGAGGCCGTGGAGTATGTGGCAAATAGTATCGAGAAATTCGGATTCAAAGTGCCTATCGTGGTAGATACAAATAATGTGATTGTCGCAGGGCATACAAGATATATGGCAAGCAAAAAGTTAGGGCTTGAAACAGTACCATGTATTGTGGCGGATGATTTGACCGAGGAACAGATTAAGGCATTCCGTTTGGCTGATAATAAAGTGTCAGAGATTGCGACATGGGATTTAAACAAACTGCAACTTGAATTAGATTTTTTAGACTGTAACATGGAAGATTTTGGCTTTATAGGAGCTATGAAAGAGCCTGATATAACAGACTTTTTAGAAGACCATGAAAGCAAAACGAAAGAACCTAAAACTGTTGTATGCCCTGAATGTGGTCATGCGTTTACGGTGGAATAATGAAAGTATTTTTAGCGAACGTCGAACCTGATTTTGTTATAGAGGAAAGAAAGCCTAAATATTATCTTGAAAGCTATTACTACTTAAAGAAACCTATTCAGCTTCAATTAATGAAAGAGGTTGATATGTTCCTGTTGGATAGTGGTGCTTTTACTTTTATGAACGCAAAAAAAGATAAAGCATTTAATGTTGATGAGTATCTAAACAATTACATAGACTTCATAAATAAATATGATGTTCAATATTTCTTTGAACTAGATACGGATAGCGTACACGGTATAGATAAAGTTCTTGAAATGAGAAAAAAACTAGAAGCTGGTACTGGGAAACGTTGTATACCGGTATGGCACAAATCAAGAGGTATTGATTGCTATAAGAAATTGTGCAAAGAATATGACTATATAGCGATTGGTGGGTTCGTTACAAAAGAGATTAAGAAACCTGAATTTGCTAAGGTTAAACAGCTTTTAGACTATGCCAGATATCACAATGTAAAAGTACATGGCTTGGGTTTTACAAGCATGAAATACATAGATAAACTACCATTCTTTAGCGTTGATAGCACATCGTTTAAAAGTGGTCGACGTTTTGGACAGGTACATCATTTCGATGGTAAGAAAATTATTTCTAAAAAAAGCCCTGAAGGTAAACGAGTTAAGGACTACATGGCGGTAGATAAAATTAACTTACAGGCTTGGATACAGTTTCAAAAGTATGCAGATATACATCTATAAGGAGAATATATGAATAAAGCCATAGTTTTATCGAGCGGTGGTGTTGATAGCACAACTGCTCTTGCATTGGCTGTAAAAGAATTTGGTAAAGATAATGTTTTGTCTTTATCATTTTTTTATGGTCAAAAACATGATAAAGAATTGAAAGCTGCGGAGAATGTGGCTAATTATTACGGTGTAAATCATAAAGTATTTGATATTAAGCAATTCCTGGCTTATTCAAATTGCTCTCTTTTAACTCGCTCCACAAAAGAAGTTAAAGAGGGAAGTTATGACGAACAGTTAAAAGCTAAAAAGGAAGATGATATTTTAGAAACGTATGTTCCTTTTAGAAATGGCTTATTATTGTCTATTGCGGCTACTATTGGAATGAGCGTAGCAGAAGATGATAAAGTCTACATTTATCTAGGAAACCATGCGGATGATGCAGCTGGTAACGCTTATGCAGATTGCTCTATGCAGTTTGTAACAGCTATAGGCGAGGCGATTAAACTTGGTACCTACAATAAAGTTGAAATCAAAAGTCCGTTTGTAAATTTTAATAAATCACAAATTGTAGAAAAAGGACTATCTCTTGGTGTTCCTTATGAACTCACATGGAGTTGTTATAAGGGCGAAGAAAGACCTTGTGGTAAATGTGGTACTTGTATTGATAGAATTAACGCTTTTAAAATTAATGGACTTAAAGATCCTACTATGAAGGAGTAAAAAATATGTATTACGTATCAAAAAGAATGGAGATTGCAGGATCTCATAAATTAAATTTAGATTATGAAAGTAAATGCCAAAATTTACATGGGCATAATTGGATAGTGACCGTATTTCTAAAAGGTGAGTCACTAAACCACAATGGAATGTTGATGGATTTTACTCACATCAAGAAACAAATTCATGATGTACTAGACCACCAACATATAAACGATATTGTAGAAGTAAACCCAACGGCAGAGAATATGTCTAAATGGATTTGTGATAAATTGGGCGAAATGTGCTACAAGGTAGAAGTTCAAGAGTCAGAGGGGAATATAGCAACATATGAACGTGATTGAAATATTTAGCTCCATTGAGGGCGAGGGAACAAGACAAGGTTATTTGTGTACATTTGTAAGACTATACGGATGTAACCTGCGTTGCTCGTATTGTGATACTCCATATAGCTATGAGGGCGGAGAGTATACAGTTATTGATGTAAAAGAAGTAGCAGAAACAGTACGAGCAATTGGGAATAAGTATGTAACAATCACAGGTGGAGAGCCATTATTGCAAGAGCCACAAGTTATTGAGTTAATAAAGCTGTTAGGTGAAGATTACGAGTTTAATATTGAAACAAATGGTAGTGTAATTCCTACATACAGAGCTGAAAACGTATTTTATACCGTAGATTATAAATGCCCTACATCTAATGAAGAAACAAAGATGAAAGAAGAGGCGTTTTTAAATCTACACAAGAATGATGTAGTAAAGTTCGTTGTAGGTAGCATTGAGGACTTGCAACGTACATATGAATTTATTAAAACTCACGATATACAAGCTCATATATACTTATCTCCTAGCTACCAAGAAATAACAGCAAGAGAGATTGTAGAGTTTATGAAAGATAACAATATGCAAGATGTACGAGTACAATTACAGATCCATAAGTATATATGGGATGTAAACGAAAGAGGGGTATAAATGGATAAAAACAAAGTAGAGCAGGCGGTAAGAGATTTACTTATTGGCCTAGGTGCTGATATTCATTCAGAGGGACTTAAAGATACTCCAATGAGAGTAGCTAAAATGTATGATGAAGTATTAGAGGGAATGAACTATTCAAATGAAGAAATAGCGAAGATGTTTGGCAAGTCATTTGAAGTGGATACAAGCGGACTGGTAGCAGTAAAAGGGATTCAGTCTTTTTCTTACTGTGAACATCACTTAGCATTAATGTATGACATGACTATTGATATTGGTTATATTCCTAATGGTAAAGTGTTAGGCTTATCAAAGTTACCAAGAATTGCGGAAATGTGTTGTAAACGGTTACAGTTACAGGAACGAATTGGCGAAGATATTGCGGAGGTTATTAAATTAACGACAGGAACAAATGATGTAATTGTTGTGATTAAAGCAAACCACTCATGTATGACTAGCCGAGGCATTAAAGCAAGAGAAAGCAAAACAACAACGATTACAAAATATGGAAAGTTCAATCAAGCTGATACATTTAATGAGTTCATGAGAGGTTGATATGGCAAGAACAGGGAGACCTACAATTAAAATTGATAAAGATAACTTTGAAAAGTTATGCGGATTGCAGTGTACCCTTGTAGAGATTGCTGGCTTCTTTAATTGTAGTGAGGATACTATTCAAAGATGGTGTCGTCGAACGTATAAAATGACTTTTGCGGAGACATATAAAACGCATTCACAGCAAGGCAAAATTGCACTACGCCGTTATCAAATGAAGTTGGCGGAAAAAAGTGCTGCCATGGCGATATTCTTAGGCAAACAGCTATTAGGACAACGAGATTATAGCGAGGTCGAGGTAAAGGCTGACATCAACAACCCATTTGATGGGGTGAGTACCGAGGATATTAAGAAGTTGATAGGCGATGAATAAGGCGAATATATTACATCAAGCACGTTTAGAATTGGCTAGACGTGATTTCTTTTATTTCTGCAACCTTATGGCAGGCGACTTTTACAAAAAAGATAGACAGTACCTTGTGGATCTATGCCACGAGTTACAACAGTTCTATGAAGATAAGCAAGCAAAAGTATTAATCATGAATATGCCTCCCCGTCATGGAAAAAGTCGGAGTGCTCAGATGTTGGTTAAGTGGATACTAGGAACACATCCGCACGAAAAGATTATGACAGGGAGTTACAATACCACCCTATCGACAACTTTTGCGAAGAATGTTAGAAATGACATTCAGATGATTAAGGCAGACAAAGATGTAATCGTATACAGTGATATCTTCCCCAATACACGCATTAAACGTGGTGATGGCAGTATGGACATGTGGAGCCTAGAGGGCGGTTATAATAGTTACCTCGCAACATCTCCGAGTGGTACTGCTACAGGGTTCGGTGCTAGTCTGCTGATACTAGATGACATCATAAAGAACGCAGAAGAAGCGTACAATGAAAATGTAAAGGCTAAGCATTGGGATTGGTTCACTAATACGATGTTATCTCGGTTAGAAGAGGGCGGTAAAATCATTATCATCATGACACGATGGGCGAGCGATGACTTAGCAGGGCGAGCGATGGAACACTTTGGAGAACGCGCCAAGGTGATTACGATGAAAGCCTTGCAGGACGATGGCACGATGTTATGTGATGAAGTATTAAGCCGTGAATCGTATCGAGATAAGGTGTCGGCTATGGGTGAAGATATAGCCAGTGCGAACTATCAACAGATACCTATCGACCTCAAGGGGTGCTTGTATAGTGGGTTTAAAACATACGATACATTACCACCATTTGAGAGCATTAAAAGTTATACTGATACCGCAGACCAAGGGGCGGATTACTTATGTAGTATCACTTATGGCGTGTATAAGAATGAGGGATACATACTTGATGTGATTTATACCAAAGAATCGATGGAGATTACCGAGCCACAGGTGGCAATGACAATCTACGAGTACAATGTAGCGATAGCTGATATCGAAAGCAATGGCGGTGGTCGTGGATTTTCTAGAAGCATAAGGCGAATATTGGAGAAAGAATACAACAGTAATCGTACAAAGATAGTTGCCTTTCATCAATCGAAGAATAAAGAAAGTAGAATCCTATCACAGGCTACATGGGTTATGGATCACATCTACATGCCTACAGATTGGCAAGAGAGATGGAAAGACTTTGCGAAAGCGATATTGCGATTTCAACGAGAGGGCAAGAACGAAAATGATGACGCACCAGACGCATTGACAGGGGTTGCGGAGAAAATCAACGCACCTACATTGCGTAGTGGTCGAGTGAACTTATATTAAGGGGTGAGACAATGGCAGATAGAGTAAACGAGCAATCAGTTAAAATAGATGAATATACACTACTCCGAGATGCCTATCATGGGAATGGTATATTCAGCTATGGCAAAGGCATACAACAGCATGCAAGGGAGAGTATAGATAATTATATTAAACGTCAATCTTTGGCGTATTATTGGAATTATACAAGACCAGTTGTCGATGCTACTGTAGACCCGATATTCAAGGATGAAATCAAACGAGAGTACAAGGATAATGTGTTATTCAATTTATTCTTAGAGAATGCAGACCATGCAGGAACACGGTTACAGGAGTATATGAGACGTGTTGCGGTTATGGCTAAGCTGTATGGCGTTGTGTATGTGTTAGTGAATAACACAGAGGATGTGGCTACGACCTTACAAGGGAATATTGTAAATGAGAACTATCCATTCGTTACAGAGATATTACCTAATGATGTGATGTCATGGAAGTTGGATGAGAACGGATTAATCATTGAATTTGTGTTCCGACAAGTCGGAGAGTTTACAGAGGCGGGTAAACAGTACATCTACCATAGATGGGATAGAGAAACATGGTCAACCCATAAGACGGAAACCATGAATAATGACGATGTGATACATCAAGGCGTGCATGGGTTAGGTGTAGTACCTATCGTGCAGTGGTTCGGACGTGCTACACCTCCGAATGTGATGAAACCTCCGAGCGAGTTCATTAGCATTGCACAAACGAATTATTCACTCTATCAATTGTGCTCATGGCATACGCAATTACTAGTAGACCAAGCATTTAGTATTCTGACATTCCCCGATGATGGGAATATGACGGATAATTTGACGATAGGTACAGATAATTTATTGGCATATCCTGCTGAGAGTTCAAAAGCACCTGCTTTTATTTCTCCTGATGCCTCACCTGCTAATATGCTAACTGACCAAATGGATAGACATATTCAAGAAATTTATCGAATGAGTGGCATGGATAGTGTGGTGGGGGTTCAGACCGCAAAAAGTGGTGTTGCTAAACAGTGGGATTTTCAACGAATCAACCAACGATTGGCAGACTTTGCCGTACAATGTGAGAGTGCTGAACGCAAGATAGTGCAATTATTTGAACTATGGACTGGTGAGACAACTGATTTCACATGTGAGTATCCGAGAGATTTTAGCATTAATGATGTTACTGAATCACTAGGACAGGCACAATCTGCTATCGATTTGAACCTTGGATCCAATGCTTTTACTGTAGAAGTTGCCAAGAAAGTATTAGAAGCATATATGCCTAATATTGAACCCGATATATACGATACAATCGTGAAAGAGGTTGAGGAAACTACGGCACAAGCTAAGCAAGACAAAGAGTACAATACATTGTTAAGTCATGCGAGCATGGCACAAGCATTAGGCGGAGATGACGAGGGCGATGGACAAGACGAGTCAGAAAATAGACACCTTAATTAGTGGGTTCAAGAGCGTTGTTGCGTATCTGCTGACACAAGGATTCGATGTGAATAGTGCGATAGACGAGGCATACAAGCTATATCCAGTTATGGATGGCATGAAAGAGTCAATCGTTGATGATATGGTGAAAGCTTTTACAAGTGGTTATGTCAACGCAGGTGTGGCGGTAGGAGTCGATACTGGTAGCATTCCATATACTAGTGAATCCATATCTACCGCTATGCAAAAGGCGTGGGCGAAAGATAATTTGAACCTATCTACACGGCTACACTCAAGAGGTAGTGCCGTAAGAAAAGAGGTAGGGGATATACTCAAGGTTACTATTGGCAAGGGTAACACTAACAAGAAGATAGCTAGCGAATTATTCAACCGAGGTGTGATTGATACGGCTGACTTGCCACAATTCATGGAGCAAGTAGCAAAACTCCCTATAGATACTAGTGCAGAGGAAAAACGAAAGCTATTACGCAAAGTACAAAGGCAAGTAAGCAAGCGAACAACCGCAGGATTGAGAGCAGGATATAGCGAAGTCATTAAGGCGGTAGAGAGTGACAATGAAAACAAGCTAGCGAAAGCTATTGAGGTTGCCACGGAAGAAAAGACACGATACCATGCTGAGAGGATAGCACGTACAGAGACCGCAAGGGCGTATGCAGATGGTCGAGTATCTAGGTACAAAGATGATGATGACATAGTGGCGTTTCAATGGAAATTAGGCACTAGGCATCCAGTATTTGATATTTGCGACTTTTACGCAAATGCAGACCTCTATGGGATGGGTAAGGGTGTATTCCCTAAAGACAAAGTACCAACGTTGCCAGCACATCCGCATTGTATGTGTAGGCTTAAGCCTATCGTTGATGGCATGATTGATAACTCTACACCTAAGGAGAATATCAATGATGGTGGTATGGATCTAATCAAAAGCTTATCAGTAAAAGAACAAGAACGGCTATTAGGTGTACATGGTCGAGTAGCAGTACTTGATGGCAAGGCACGATGGCAAGACCACCTACGAGGGTGGGATGCTAAAGATGTATTTAAGGTTAGAAACCCAAACGAGGATATATTAGAACAAAATATCTCTAAAAATGATAGGCGCAATTTTAAACCACCTAAAAAAATTACTGTTAACCCAGAGTTTTTAGTAGACAGAAGAGAGATAAATTCAAAAAGGTATCTTGATAGAATAAATAAATTACCTTACACATATGAAACTAAAAAAGCTGTAATTGGTGAATTGTTAAATTGTTTAGAGAAAACAAACGGAAAGAATCAAGAACGAATTGCTATTATTGACAAAAACAACAGCAAAACTTTATATCAAAAGTTAGGCAAAGAAAATGAAAATCGTGTGACTATCCCCAAAAAAATATGGGACAAAAGAAATAATAATTCATTAATAGTGATTCATAATCATCCTAATAACACTGGTTTTTCTAGACAAGATGTAAATGTATTAATTTCTAATAAAGCGATACATAGTGGAGTGGTAGGAACCGGTAGCGGGGATATTTATTTTTTAGGCAACTTCAAAGGTGATAGAAAAAAGCTTGCCTTAACTTATGATAGTTTATATAATAAATACATCAGTAAATATATAGATGATACACCATCTAGAATTTGCCAAATGGTATTAGAAATTATGCATAAGCGGGGTGTGCTAACGTATGTTGCAAGAAAAGCTGAATCACGAACTTTATGATATTTTGGACGATTGGGAAAATGATTCGACACCATTTTATACATTAGAAACAGTTCATTTGTACCACAAAGGGATTGAGGAACTACGAAAACGTGTTGATGCAGATGAAGAGTTAAAAGAATACACAGAAAACTTATTCAAAAGTTTGGGATACTAACCACTTACATAGGTAGGTGGTTTTTTCATGCGTAATTTTAAGGAGGAACAATGACAAGATTATTACTTGCACAAATACTGTTCATATGTTTACAAAACGGTGGATATACAGAAATGCCATATTATATATTGTTTGCACCGCTCTATATAGGGTTAGCGATTGGAGTATTTGCGTTGATATGCGTGGTGTGTGGTGTAGTGTGTAAAATAGTGAATGAGGTTAAGAAATGATGGGATACATTGCATTCATGCTATATATCACATGGGGTGTAGCATTGATAGCCTTATTGTTGTTGCTATATGCTTGTGTTATTGAGTGGAAAGAAACACGAGCAGAGGTCAAGCAACGTCAAGAAGATTGTCGATACTCACATGAACAGATAATCAACAAATTAAAAAAATATAATCGGTAATTAGCACTCTAGGCAATAGCCTATGGGTGCTTTTATATTGCCGTTTTGGTATTGTTAGGCGAAAAACAACAAGACACTAGGCGTGAGGTGTGGCTCACGAAAAACAAGCGAATCGTGAATTTTAGAAAGGAGTCAAGACATGACAAAAGAAGAATTGAAAGCACTAGGATTAACGGATGAACAAGTGGAGGCAGTGGTTGCAGATTATGGCAAGAATTACGTGAGTAAACCACAATTCAATGCTCAATTACAATCGTTGAAAGACGAAAAGAAGAAAGTCGAAGAATTAACGGAAATGCAGAACGATTTAAAAGTTAAATTAGATGGCTTTACATCCGCAGGTGCTACAAGTGGCGCAGATATCGACAAATTACAAAAGGATTTGAAGAAGTTGCAAGAACAGTACGAGAATGCGGAGAAAGCAAGACAGGAAGAATTGAACAAACGTGTGCAATCCGAGATTACAACGCAAGTAGTCGATGCCTTGAGTAAACATAACGCAGTGGATCCGAATACACTAGCTCAGTTATTAATTCCAAAAGTAACCGTAGGGGAAGATGGGGCATATTCTTATATGGATGACAAAGGTAATGCACATTCTATCGCTGACGGTGCAAAAGCATGGCTTGACGGCAATGCGTGGGCCGTTAAAAGTACGCAAAAAGCAGGTAGTGGTCACAATCGAGGAAATAATGACGGTGGCCAACCTGTGACGTTAAGACAAGCCTTTGCAGAGGCAATGGGTTTGCAAGAGTAATTAATTAAAGGAGAACAAACATGGCAGTAACATTAGCTGAGGCAAAAAAGAATGTCCAAGACGCATTACAATTGGGCATTATTGATGAGTACAGAAAATCTAATTTTTTATGGGACGCATTAACGTTTGACGATGTGGTATCCCCTACTGGTGGTGGAGCGACATTGACGTATGCATACACACGATTATTAACGCAACCAACGGCGTCTTTCCGTGAAATCAATCATGAGTACACACCGCAAGAAGTAGAACGTCAACGTTATACTACGGATTTAGCAGTATTCGGTGGAGCATTCGAAGTTGACCGTATTATTGCTAATATGGGCGGTATTCTTGATGAAGTGCAATTTCAAACGCAACAAAAAATTAAGGCAGCATCCGCATTATTTAATGACACAGTAATCAATGGTGATTCTGCATTAGGTACACATGCGTTTGACGGCTTAGAGAAAGCATTGAAAGGATCTTCCACAGAAATCAATGCTACAGGGCAAGCTATTGATTTATCTACAGCCGACAAAGTGACAGAGAATGCGGTTCAATTCTTGGATATGTTAGATGAGTTCTTATCTTCTTTAGATGGTCGCCCTGGTGCATTAATGGGCAACTCTAAATTAATTAACAAAATTAAAGCAGTAGCACGTCGTACATCTATGTATACGCAAACTGCTGATGCATTTGGTCGCCAAGTATCTACATATGATGGTATTCCGCTTGTAGACTTAGGAGCAAAAGCGGGTACTAATGATGATGTAGTCGCTACCAAAGCAGGAGATGGCACAACATCTTTATATGCGGTACGTTTTGGCTTAGATGGATTCCATGCTATCTCTATGGCAGGCCAAGCACCCGTTAAAGTGTTCGCACCAGACTTCAAAACAGCAGGGGCGGTAAAACGTGGCGAGGTTGAGATGGTTGCAGGGGTTGTATTGAAAGCTACAAAATCTGCTGGTGTGTTACGTAACATCAAAGTTAAGTAGGAGGTAAACCATGGCTAAAGTATATGCACCACTAAAAGATTACAACGGCATTTCTGCGTCTGTAGAGTTTGTTAATGGCGTTGGTGAAACAGACAACAAAAACTTGTTAGAGTGGTTCGAGGAAAAAGGTTACACAGTAGAACGTGAAGAAAATCCAAAACGCGCGAAGAAAGGTGCGGAAGATGTAGTCGAAGAAGTAGCTGAGGACAATGAGTAACGGAAACGCAATATTTCAAAAACGGTTACGTCAAGCAATAAAGGCTAGTACAATCGAGGTACAAGATGAGGCACAAACCCATCATAGGTTTATCAGTCGTACAGGGCAATTAGAGCGTTCTATTGATGTAAAGTTTAATGAAAATAGCGGTATCGTTTATATTGATTCACAATCAGCACCGCACGGGCCGTTTGTCCATGAGGGAACATCTCCGCATGAGATATTTCCTAAAAACAAAAAAGCATTGAGATGGGTATCGCAAGGTGGCGGTACCTTTCAATTTGCAAGGGCAGTACATCATCCTGGCACTAAATCTGATCCATTCTTATTTAATGCGTTGAAGAATAAAAAGGATGATATACGCAATATCTTTGCGAAGTATACGAAAACTGCATTGAAAGAGGTAATCGAAGATGAACTCAAAGGAGAACAACACTACACCATTAACTTTAGATAAGGAAATATACGAAAGCATACGACTAGGCGATGAGTTAGTAGGGCGTGAAGTCTCCGAGGACATTATGACGAAAGCCTATGAGTGGTTAATCTATTTTGCGAGCAAATTAGGAGTAGAGCGAGAGGATATCGCCTACTCCTTTATTGTGCGTGAATTGTTGGCTATGTATGCGTATCGTGAGGTTTGCTTGAAGAAAGGATACGGAGCAATCGGAACACCGTACCGAGGTCAAAGTGGAGATGACCATTACACGAACAAATCCAAAACATATGACGCACGCATTAAGCAGTTAGAGTCAAAACTCACTGCCGAAGATTTAACAGGCGATAATACAAGCGGAAAACGGTCAAATTACCGCACGATTCAACTATTTAGGGGGTAACATGTGGTACGAAACATTGAAAGCCCTTAAAGGGGCAATAAACGAGGTTAATTCAAATGTTGAAGTAAGCCTTGGAGCAATTCCACCGAAACATTTAGATGTGGGAATTGGTGGACATGTCGTCCTTATGCGTGGTGATGAGGCGTTGGGTAATGCTAAGGATACCAAAACACTTGATGTGACGGTGTATTTAGAAGCATGGGTTCGTGAAGATAGTCCGAAGTTAGAATATGGTTATGCGAGTTTATCGGAGTTAGAAATAACGATAGATAAGGCACTCACTTATTTACGGGAGCGAGTAACGAAACTAGATGAACACTATTGTGTGTTGGATGACAAATATCAATTGATGGATCTAGTCGTTGAAAGAAGAATTGGCGATGCTGACAGTATACGACCACATGTAGGCAGTCAATACACGATACGGTGCAAGCTATATTCATTAATTGATGATTTAGATATTTGGTAATTAAATAAAGGAGAATAACATGGCTGATGAAACAGTAACAGCAGTAACAGGAGTAACACCAAAGAAAAAAGCATTAGCACCTACTAAGGCACAAGTCATGCCAACGGTAGGTAAGAATTATTTTATTTATGTAAATACAGGCACTAATGAAACGACTGGGGCAGAATGGTTATTAGTTGGTGGCCAACGTGGTGGCACATTGTCACGTAAGGCGGATTCTATTGACGCATCTCACAAAGGCAGTGGCGGTTGGAAATCCACATTGCAAGGTTTAAAAGAATGGTCAATTGATTTGGATACATTAGTTATGCCAAACGATGAGGGATTGCAAGTAATCAATCAAGCATTCCTTGATGACCAACAAATCAATTTGAAGTTTGAGTATCCCGATAAGTCCTATGTGACTGGATGGGCGTCTATTACAGAATTATCCTTAGAGGCTCCACATGATGACGTGGCGACCTATAAAGGCTCATTGAATGGTGTGGGTCCATTATCTGATTTGAAACAAGCATAGGAGAATTTGAATGAAAGTATTATCTTGTAATTATTTTGGCAACAATGAAACAATCTATTTCAACGTTAAGCGATTGGCAGAGTTAGAAACGGCGATTAACAAGCCTATCATGAGTATGATGGCAACAGGCAATCTATCTCTATTCGATATGATTCAGGTATACACCATTGGGATGCAACACATCGACAATGGCAGACGTACACAAGATTTTTATGAAGAAAAAATACAAGAATTGCTTGATTCAGAAGAATATGAGTTAACTGACTTTATTCAAACGGCTGTAAAAGTATTGCTTGCCAGTGGTGTGTTTGGTAAAAAAGCATACTATAGTGCATTCCCTAACGAGGTAACGCCTACAGTTGAAAAGAAAATCGCTGAGGAAGAGGAAGAAACAAAAAACTAGAGGGGGGAGATAATGCTCCCCTATCTATATTTGAATGGATAGAACGAGTTAAGCCAATTTGTTACGGATATTTACGAATGACACCGAGGGAACTAGATGAACTAGTTCCCTTTGATTTCGTGGATCTAGTCGAGGCACATAAGATGGCGACTAAGACGCAAGACGTAAAAGATGCCTATTATGCGTGCATGATTACCAATGTACAAATTGTAAAAGGTAAGCATATCAAGGTTCAAGATGTGGTGGAAACGTTCCATCCAGTAACACGAATAGACAGGAAACGAGAAGAACAGCGATTCATTGAAGAATGGACAACCGCAGGAGGTGAGATTTAATGCGTGAAGAAATAAAGGTCATAATTGGTGGTAATAGCGAGGGAGCACAACAAGCGATTGCAGAGGTTGGCAATAAGGCAGAAAGTGTACTAGGAAAACGCATGGGGTCGATAGTCTCAAAAGCCTTTAGTGCGTTACCAATGGCGGGCATGGTCGCAGGTGTTGCATTGGTTGGCCAAGAGGTGCTAGATCTAGGTGCAAAGGCCACTGCTGTTAGTGACAAGTTCGCATCCATCAAGGCACGTATTGATTTAATCAATGATGGCTCACAGTCTACGGCTAGCATTATGGATAAGGTATACCAAGCCTCCGAACGGTCGAGGGGTTCATATACTGACATGTTGGACAGTGTGGCCAAGCTGAATATGTTGGCGAAAGATAGTTTTTCATCCAATGATGAGGCGATACGATTCGTTGAACAGTTGAATATGCAGTTCAAATTGTCGGGTGCTAGTGTAGGCGAAGTATCATCTGCTATGACACAGTTAACGCAAGCGATGGCAGCAGGTCGATTACAAGGTGATGAGTTCAATTCCATCATGGAGAATGCTCCGATGTTGGCTCAAGCTATCTCACAAGAAATGGGCGTCCCTATTGGTCAGTTGAAACAGTTAGGGTCAGAGGGTGCAATTACTGCTGAGGTTATCAAGAATGCATTATTCAATAGTGCAGATGAAACGCAAGCCAAGTTTAATGAAATGCCAATGACATTCCAAGAAGTAGGACAACAATTATCCAATGCGATGTTTCAAGCTTTCCAACCAGTTATGGAAGAATTATCATCAATGACTGCTAGCGAAGATTTCAAAACGGCGATAGATGGCATAGGGATTGCGATACAAGGAATGGCAGTTGTTGCTAGTGGAGCGATTGCTTTATTGAAAGTTGCTTTTAATGGGGTCAAGATAGCAATTAGTGGGCTTGCCTCAGTAATAACAACATCAGCCAAAATTTGGGGAGGCATATTTACAGCACCATCGATTGCTATTAGAACTTATGGGGTATTGGTAGTAGGATTGATGGGGTATTTCGTCGGCGTACGAATTGCGTCAATGGCATTTGCTTCTAGTTTGACGGTGCAGAAAGTCGCAACGATGGCAGTTACTGCTGTTACTAGGGCATATCAAGGAGCCGTTGCATTGTGTAATACAGTCATGACAGCTTTTAGAGCAAGAGTAATTGCTGGAGCAATTGCAACAGGTACAGCATCTACAGCTATGGCATTTGCACGTGGTGTGATGATGGCGTTGCGTGGTAGTATCAGCTTAACAACAATTGCTCAAAAGGCTTTCAATATGGTATTAAAGGCAAATCCAATAGGTATTGTAGTTGCATTGTTGAGTGCTTTAGCGGCCGCTTTTATAGGTCCAAAGATTGCCACCGAAGGATTAGGGGCAACAATGAGTTCTATTTGGAATAGCATTGTGCATACTGTAACATGGGCGATTAATCAGATTATACGATTCATCAATATGCTAACAAGTGCATTGAATAGTGTTGGCGGAGTCATTAGCAAAGTACTCAATGTAGACATTGGTAAAATTGGAGAGATTAGCGAAATATCCGCAGACGATGCCGAGGGATTTGCTAACAAGACTCAAGAAGTATTCGGAGGTATGGCAAGTGCATTCACTGGAGGTGGTGACACTACTACTGCAGAAACCGCAACAGAGAGCGGTGGAGGCGGTAGCGGAGGACACGCAGGCGGTGGAGGCGGTTCTGATAATTCATTACAACAAGCCATCGAGGAGGCTAAACGAGCCCACGAACAAATGACGGATTCATACCGCCAAATGTTTGGAACTAAAGTAGATGAAGTCGAGGCGTGGCGAAAGAAAGAACTTGAGGAACTAGACAAATCGAAAGAGCAAAATGCGAATTATAACGAAGATTTGCAAATGCTCAATGAGATGTATGCCAATAAGCGAGAGCAAGCATTGCATGAAGAGGCTAAACGAGTTCGAGAAATCAAAAATAGTATTCGTGATATGGATGTGGCTTTCAATATTAAAATTGCTACTACTGATTCCACTGGATCCGTATCACCATTTGAGAAATTAAACCAAGAACACGCTGAGGCAATGCGAGAGATTACAGACCGCTACCAAAAGATGAGTGACGAGTTCGCAGAAATGAACGATAGGGACAAGAAAACGTATCTTGATTCGTTGAAAGAACGAAATGTAGCTTTTGAATTATCTGAAGATGGCAAAATTACATATTCTGAACGAGTTCGCCAAGAGGAATTGGCTCAATTAGAGTTATTCAACAAGAAACGTGAAGAATTGTTGCGTACTGGTGCTGAAACAGAATATGCGATTCAAGAGGCTTTGCGTACTCAAAACTTTGAGGCATTACAAACAGCACTCACTGATGATTATGTGGCACATCAAAACGCATATGAGATGAAGAAAGAACTAATGAACCAATATGTAGAGGCGGTGAAAGAATCGTATTTCTCCCTTGATGAATTGGTGAATAATTCGCTCATGGCAGGTGTTGGCACATTGAAAGATAGCATAGGCGGATTATTGCAAGGCACAATGACATTAACGCAAGCGTTGCAAAATTTAGGCAAGGCAATGATTAAATCCGTAATGGATTATGTAACACAATGGGCATCTGCTCAATTAAAACAAATGATTCTAGGGAAGTCATTGCAAGCACAACAAGCAACGGCAAGTATTGCGTCTGCTCAATCTCAAATACCAATATGGTCAAAGTTAGCACAACAAATGTCGATGGCTACGTTTGGTGCTAGTGCTACGGCAGGCATGACAGCTTATACAACGGCATCCGCAGGAATGGCGGGCATGAGTTCATTCGGTGGTGGCAGTATCTTTAGTGGTCGCTTGGATTTTAGCGGCGGACAGATTCAACCAAAAATGAAGATGGCGACAGGTGGGCTTGCTTATGGTCGAACTTTTGCGGAAATTGGCGAGGGGCAGTATCCCGAGGCCGTATTGCCATTATCTGATACTGTATTCAGTCGATTAGGCGAGGGCATTCGTGAAAACGGCGGAGGTAGCAATATCACATTGAATGTAAGTGCTATTGATGCTCACTCATTCGGTAGTTGGTTAGAACATACAGGTGGTAAAGTGTTAAGACAATTCACGGCTAATACTGAACGTGAATTTGGTACAGAAGTTGGGGTATGGTGATGGAGAAATTGAAGATATTCCCTCAAATTATGTCGTTGGCGTGGAAATCGACAAAAGGGCAAAAGTGGAATACAGTACTCAAAACATCAGGCAGTGGCAAGGGACGGTCAATGACTACATGGCAATTACCACAATGGATAATCACGACATCCTTTGCTCACTTGACGGAAGAGCAGTATAAGCAAGTCATGGGATTCTTTGCGACTGTTAAGGGTGGACACGAGCCATTTCTTTGGTTAGATCCCGAAGATAACAAAGAAAAAGGCGTTAAGTTAGGAACTGGAGCAACTAGAGAATGGCAAGCTATACGAATATGGGGCGATTATATTGAACCTATCTACCACATCAAAGACGTCAAGCTGTATGTGAATGGCGTAGAACACTCATGCGAGGTAGATAATGGCTTAATTCGACTACATGCAGGCGATGAAATACCGCAAGATGCAACGATAACGGCTGATTATTCTTATTATTGGAAAGTACGACTTTCAGGGGATACATTCACTGCTGAATTAGTCTACAAGAACATTATGAAATCTAAGGAAATGAAATTGGTGACGGTACGATGAAAGAAGTTAGTAATGTTTTAGAGACACATTTGAATACAGAAAAGCATTTCATGTCATGTGATTTGTATGATATACGGCTTAAAAGTGGTGTATCGTATTACTACGCAGACACAGACAAAGATGTTGCCTACGGTGGTAAAGTGTACCGAGTTGATGGGCCAATTATCACAAGAACTCAAATCAAGACTAGTTCCAAAGTGAGTGTAGACAAATTGACGTTAACCATCCACTCTGCACCGAATGACACCATAGGCGGAGTACCAATTATGACAGTAGCTCACAATGGTGGCTTTGATGGTGCTACAGTTCGCCTTATTCGTGTATTCTTTGGCGATGGTGGCGCGGTTATTGGTGGCTTGAATCTATTTCAAGGACAAGCCGAAGTAAAGAGTGGCGGAGGGTTAACCCTACAATTAGAGGTTAAATCTGTAGTACAAAAGCTCAATACAGAGTGGCCAAACCGTAGATATTACCCTCAATGTCCGTACACTCTATATGATGGTGAATGTGGGGTCAATATTAAAGAGTACCGCAAACGTGCTGTAGTAACACAAGTGCCAGACCATAACACCGTGGTGTTGAATATTACCCATGATAATGGCTATTACACAGCAGGTGGCATAGAATGGGTAAGCGGTGCATTGGTAGGACAGACAACGCAGGTAATGAAAGATGATGGATCGAGAATTTATTTTATAACTCCATCAGAGGCTCAACCATCTGTAGGGGATGAGGCATACATCTATCCAGGTTGCGATAAAACACCTGCCACTTGCAAGAATAAGTTCAATAATTTCAGTAGAAATAGGGCAACGCCTTATGTTCCGTTAAAGGAGACAGTACGATGACAGGTTTAGCAATAGCAAGAGAGGCCATGAATTGGTTAGGCACTCCACATGTTGATAACTCCATGGCAAAGGGTCATGGGGTTGATTGTGCCCATTTAATATTGGGAGTATTGATTGATTCCAATTTGATAGGCGAGGGCGATATGCATATTGAACACTATTCCAATGAGTGGCATTTACACCGTTCGGAAGATAAGTTTTTGAAGTATATGGATCTAATCGCTTATGAGGTTGACATTAATGATTTACAAGTAGGCGATTTCATTCTATTTCAATATGGCCGTTGCATTAGTCATGGTGCTATCTATATAGGCGATAACATGGTAGTGCATGCATATGTAGAAATGGGTGTGATTATCTCTAATTTAGATGATGTTATATTCTACGATAGCAAGGGCAATAGCCGTATACGCAAGGTTTACAGATATAAGGAGCGTGAATAATGGGCGGGTTATTTGGTCGTGGTGGTGGAATTACTACAAGAACGGACAGAATTTCAGACTTTCAAATTAATAGTGCAAGTTATGGCGAGGTCGTTCCTGTAGTGTTAGGTACTACGCGATTAAGTGGTAACATCATCCAGTGGGAAGATTTCACCGCACATGAACACCGTACATCACAACGTGTGGGTAAGGGTGGCAAGAAGAAAGCTACAAGCATTTCATATACCTATACCGTGGCGGTAGCTATTGGCTTATGCGAGGGTCCGATAAAACGAATAGGTAAGGTATGGCTCGATAAAGAAACATATCAATACCCTAACGATAAGATAGGTTTAACGGCTTATTTGGGCGAAGTAGGTCAAGCACCGTGGCCGTATGTAGTGAGTAAACATCCCGATAAAGCATTGCCGTATAGTGGATTATGTTATATGGCAGGTGTTGTTGATATGGGTGAACGTGCTAGCTTGCCTACATTCAACTTTGAAATCCAAGGGCAGTTGTTAGAAACTGGTGATGGCATTGATGTCAATCCTGCTGATTATATCGTTCATGTGCTTAAATCTGTAGGGATTGAAGAAACGGCGATAGATGGCATTGAGAATTTCAGAGAGTACTGCAAGCAAGCAGATATTCTGATTAGTTCGCCACCCGAAACCAATACGCAGAAAGCACAGCAAATCGTATCAGATATTGCTGACATCTGTAATTGCTATCTGTTTTGGTCGAATGATAGGCTTAAAATCGTACCATTGGCAGACAAGCCAATTAAAACATGGGAGCCACGGTCACAAATTCAATATGATCTAACAGAAGATGATTTCCTAAGCGGTAGCGATGGGCGACTAGTTGAGTATAAACGTAAATCGAACAGTGAAAGTTATAATACGGCTACTGTTGAGTTCATTAACCGTGCTAATTCCTACGAGAAAGAGGCCGTTACATTCGAGGTATTGGCAGATGTTCAACGAAATGGCATGAAACCTGCTCCGAGTTATTCGGCTCATTACATCTACACGAAAGCAAGGGCAATGTATTTGGCGGAACAATTAGCCATGAAACGACTATATGAACGTAATCAATATTCGTTCAAATTGGATTGGGCGTTTTGTCGATTAGAGCCGGGCGACTTAGTGACGTTGACTGAAAGTACATGCGGATTGCACAAGCAAATCGTGGTGATTACTGATGTTCAAGAGGCACAAGACGGCGAATTACAAATTACGGCGATTGGTAAGCCACCTGGCATGTATGCACCAACGAAATATGATGTGCATGAGAATGAACGACCGTTTGTCGATTATAATAAGCCTGCTCAATCAATACTGGATGCCACGTTTATTCAACCACCTGCTGATGTGGTAGGACAGGGGCAAGAGCTATGGGTTGGAGTATCCACGCCACAAGAGTGGGGAGGGTGCGAGGTATGGATGAGTGATGATCCGACAGCTAACTTCCAATCTATGGGCATGTTGAATACTACTGCACGAATAGGTAAGCTAGTAAGCCCATTATCTGCTGATAGCAATTCGTGTATTGTTCGCATGGTCAATGGCATATTAAAGAGTGGCACACATATTGACGCAGAACGAGGGAATACCGTTTGTTATATTAATGGCGAGTGCTTATCGTACGAAACGGCAACACTTAATATAGATGGCACTGTAACGTTGAATAACCTTGTTAGAGGGCAGTTCAATACGCCTATAGGTAGTCATAGTGCAGGGGATAAGCTAAGCCGTCTTGATGAGGCTTTTATGCGTATTCCATACCGCAAGCAAGATGTAGGTAAGAAGATTTATGCGAAGTTTACATCGCTTAATAATCTAGGTGGCCAACAAGAGGATATTTCACGAGTTAAGCAATACGAGTACACCATCCAAGAGTATTTTATCCCAGAGGTTAGCGAGTTTACTCTATCTAACAAATACCGCCAATTAGGTGGTAAAGCGATTGCGTATGATTTAGTCGCCAAGTTTATTCCACCTAACCTTAAAACACTATCCACGGTGGTGGCATGGTATAGAGAGCAAGGTACAAGCGAATGGATTTATGGCGGAGATGGCAATGGTCAAATTGTCATTAGTCAATGTGAAGTAGGTAAAACGTATGATGTGAAATTGCAAGTTAAAGATATCAATGGGAACTATTCCGAGGGTATCGTAAAATCGTTGCAGATTGCATTAAAGAGTGATAAACCGAATACGCCCGATGGGTTCACTATTCGATTTGCTGAACAAGCGATTTATAATTGGCGAGAGGTCACGAATGCAGATGTAGACTTTTACGAAGTCCGATTGAATACCGCAACAGGTAACGATGATGGATTACTTGCTAAGAGTAGCAATACCACAGCCTCTAGTTTGTTACAAAATAGGCAAGGCGCGGTGTACTTATATGCACATAATCCAGTCAAAGGTTATTCCGCTCCTGCTATATTGGAATACAACGTGCCTAAGCCGATAACACCTACAGATGTAACGGTTAAAACTACCATGAATGGGTTAGTCGTTACATACTCTCCTATTCCTAGTGGGTCACATCATGCCAATATTTATGTGAATGAACAACGATACCAATCCACAGCGAATACTATCTTTATACCGATAGAGGCAGGCGTTCATAAGGTCAAAGTCGCTTATGTAGATATATTCGGCGAGGGTGATACAAGTGACGAGCAATTGGCTATAGTCAAAGCTGAAATACCACCCGAATTGATGAAAGCACAGAATGACGCAATAGCTAATATCGATGCAAGGACGAAAGAATTAGATAAGGCAGTACAAGCCATTGATAACAAGGTAGTTCAGACAGTGACAAATGAAGTAACTGGAATGAGTAGCCGTATTACCGCCTTAGATAACTTAATCAATCAGAAAGTACAAGATGTGAATAACAACGTTAATTCACAAATAACGCAATTAACCAATAGTATTGACTTGAAAGTTCAAAATGGTATTAATTCTATCAGTGGCGATACACTTGTTAGTCGTATCAATTTATCGTCAGAGGGTACACGAATTGACGGCAAATTACTCCATGTAACAGGTCGAGCATTATTTGATGATAATATCATAACAAGTAAGATGTTACAGGCTAGTGCTGTTACGGCAGATAAAATCAAGGTAGATTCATTGAGTTCTATCACTGCCAATGTAGGCACGCTGACAGGTGGCACGATTACAGGTAGTACAATCGTAGGTACTACTATTCAGAACGCCAGTGGCACATTTAGTGTATCAAGCGAGGGTGTAATCAAAGGGGCAACGATAGACGCTCAATCGTTTAGGAAGTCAGGATTTGAGATTTCGGCTGTTAAGCAAGAAGTATACACGTTAGCAGATGGTGCTTCTGTTCCATGTCCAGAAGGATACAAAAGAGAAGATTGTATATACATAGTTTTGTCAATTAAAAACCTCAAAAGTATAGGGTCGTATCGATACTCTTATAATAAAACCAAAGAGATGAAAGAATTTGACAAATTTTTTCCTAATATAGAAGATATGAAGTTTGTCGGCGTATCAAGTATGCATTTAGATTCAGTTGGAAACCTTGGGAAAGAGGAGATGGACCAAAGAGTCGGTGTAAGTAAAGATTATATATTAATTGCGAAAAGGCGTTCAATAGTGAGTCATAGCGGGAAAAATGGCTCATACAATACAATCCACTACTACACTGGTTATGCAGACGTTATTTGTATAGCTTTTAAGAAATAACAAGGAGAATAAACCATGCATTATATATTCGACAGTACAGGCTCTTGCGTTATCACATCTCAAACACCCATAGAACCAATCGAGGGTTATTCAGCCGTTGAAAGCACAGAAGTATATAACCCATGGGAAATACGGCTAGTAGATGGTGCAATCGTCACGCAAGAGCCAAAAGAAGAACCTACAGAAGAACATCCACAGGAACTTACTGAGAGAAATGAGGATGTTACATTACCACCGTCTGTAGAGGATTTAGCGGAAAGTGTGGCAGGATTATATGAGCTGTTAGCAAGCGTAGTTCCTCCGAGCGAGGAAGAAAGCGAGGGCAAACATGAATAATGGCAGAGCGATTTATGATTATGTGAAAGGAAAGATTACAATGAAAGTACAAGAATTTATGATTCCAGTTTATGGTTATTTGGTATCCGCAGGAAAATATGCATTAACAAAAAAAGACCGCAAAGAGGGTCAAAAGGTAATTCCAGTTGCTTATATCGAGGCAGTAGCAGAATGGATTGCTAAACGAGTAGAAGAAGAACAATAAGGAATGATGATAGAGGTCGGCACAAGTTGTCGACCTTTTATCGTACAAAGAAAGAGGTAATCAATGTACAGCGGATTAGTACGAGCAAATATTGAACTCTATACAGGCATTGATAACGTGGTTGAATTGACACTAGACGATGGTACAAGTGCGGTTAAATTTGATGGAGGTACATTCACGGCAGTATTTAAGCGACACGTTGACGATAGAACGCCAGTATTGACGGCTAGCATGACGGCTACTGGTAATGTGGTAGTGTTGTCGTTAACCGCAGAGCAAATGAAAGCAGTAGGTCGCATACCATCACATGGAGCAGTACTGTATTACGATATCGTGCAAGAGGTCGATGGACAAACTAATGGTATTGCCTTTGGTCGTGCCTATGTAAGGGGTGGTATTCGATGAACAGGGTAACGATACGATACAACAAGCCCTATAGGGTCATTGTCAATCCACGTGATGATGAGGTGGAATTGATTAACGAGGAAGATGGGGGAACTGGATCTGAATCCAATCCCACATTAGAAGATAGAGATTTTTTGACATTATACATTTTAGAGCGAGGTAAATAATATGAAATTGGTAGAACGAATTACAGCAGTTGTTAAAGAAATCGGTAAAGATATTAAGGCATTGAAAAGCCGTGTATTGACGTTGGAGAGCAATACAGGAACTGGCACAGTTGATGAAACAGTGGTAACGAACAAAGTTACTGAACAAATTACCGCATTAAAAGGTGAGTTGCCTACGTTGGTAACACCTACCATCAATGCAGAAATTGCCAAAGTAGTAGACGGTGCACCAGACGCTTTCAACACGTTGAAAGAGATTGCAGATTACATCGAGCAAGACAAAACAGGAGCGTCTGCAATGGCGGAAAGTATCAATAAGCGATTACGCATTGATGAACAGCAAACATTATCTGAGCAAGAACAAGCAAATGTATTAGGTGCATTAGGCTTTACTGATACGGATTTTGTAACGGCATATAACACAGCAGTAAACGGATAAGGAGTGGCATATGGGGATTATCGAAGAGATAAAACAGCTGGCAACAACAATCGGCACGGACATTAAGGCTTTACGAGAACAACAAGCGAGCAAGGAAGATGTTGACAAGGCGTTAGCATTATTGGACGGGCTCACTAGTGTAATCCGTAAATCAGAAGTAAATTTACAGTTCAAAGAGTCTTTATTATCTAGGGCTATTGTAGAAGCGATTGGCAGTAATGCAAATATTCCATTCAAGGAGATTAATGAGGGGAATTTCAATAAATTTGTAGATTTTATAGCTAAAAATGTAAGTATTAAAAATACGGCAAGTGATTTTTATGGCAGAACATTCGTAACACTAAAAGATAATCAAATTTCTGTTGTAATAAGGTTGACAGATGAATTGGTGCAAAAAGGCTATAAATTAAAAGTTGTCTACACAAAAAACGGTGAAGTTACAGAGGCCATTACTGACAAAGAGTTTACTGTAATCGACCCTGCCGAATGTAAATATTTTATCTTCAAAAATGAGGATGTGATTGAATCTGAACCATACACAGTATACTTAGGTGAATTGGAGAAACACAACAATGTGACGGTGGAGATGAAAGAAGAAGCAAACGGTTCAGTGGTTATCTCCAAAATTATTGACAGTAACGATTATGATGTTTTCGACTTGACAAATCACGGGATGTACGTCGCTGCTATTGAGAAGCAGTTCAATACTCAATTTCCAAATAAGGAATATAGCACTACTGATATTAATTTCTTAAATGAGCCCATAGAGATTAATGGCAATATTAAAGTATTTAGATTTCATTTACTGAACAGTCGATTAGAGCCTAAAGTCGGTATTAAGGGTAAAGCTGGGTATAGTGACTTATTTTATTTTAAAAACAGCCCTAAGTATCTATCCGTTTATGGGATAAATGTACGTGGTCGTTTATTAGAAGTTAACGGTAAACAAGGGGTTGTTTCTAATACACCAGTTAAGGGGAAAGCTAATGCAAATACTTACATTGCACGATTTGATTCAGAAAATGGAAGTTTTAAAAGATATACAGGAATCAGTAGAGACAGCCTTGAAGAGTGGCTAAAAACGAATCCGTTAGAAACACTATAGAAATACAGAAAGCACCTTATGAACTTCATAGGGTGCTTTTATAAAACGAGGTAAAAGATGAATTACACTATTTTGGAACTTGTAACTCTAGTCAGTGGTATATTCGCTATCACCAAAATGGTGGTATGGTTATACGACAGCAAAGTATCAACCGAGCGAGAGGGCGAACTGCAAAAACTCAAAAACGAATTCTTGCTCAAGCAAGATGAGTTACAAACACGGCTAGAGGTGCAGACACACAATGCAGAGCATACGGTACGCATGAACACATTAGCTATGCAACATCTGACAGAATCCATCGGAGAATTGAAAGAAACGTTGAAAGAGACACAGGAGCGATTGGTGGACTTATCCAAGGAGCAGGCAAGCATTAAAGAATCGGTAAAATCTGCACACAAACGGATTACCGAAATCAACGATAGGGGGTGCAGATGTAGTGAGTAGGAATACTGACATGGTGGTGGCAACAGGGTTAACTGTTGCGTTATTTATGGCTATTTATTTCCGCATGAACGAATTGGCCACTAACATTGCTAGCGGGTTGATTGGTTACATCGGCGGTGCAGTGGCAAAAGGAGGATTATACAAATGAAAGTAGGCAAGTATTTTGATGATTATGAGTTCGCTTGCAGTTGCGATAGGCATAATGTGGTGGATGGTCACAACGTATTAGACCATGTTATTGATAAGCGATTGGTTGATGTATTAGACAACATCCGAGAAACAGTAGGACGACCAGTACATATTACTAGTGGCTATCGTTGCCCTGAACATAATGCAGACGTAGGGGGAGTGCCAAACTCTCAGCATACGTTGGGAACTGCTAGCGATATTTACGTGGATGGTATGGGTGTTGATGAATTGGCAGACATTGCCATTGAATGTGGTGCGATGGGTGTAGGTCGATATTATAATCAAGGGTTCGTACACGTTGATGTTAGAGATTACAGAGCGGATTGGGACGACCAATAGGAGGATACTATGAGAATTGATAAAACAATCTTTGATAAAGGCGTAGAATTAGCAAAAGCACATGCAGAATTGGCATTGAAAGGTATGGATACAAAGGCCATTGAGGAATGGGTGGCTCATGAATTGGAGCGAGTAACACAGCCGTTAGAGGATGAAATCAAAACTACCAAATCATGGTGGGTGAAGTTACGAAACCGTATGTACATCAATGTGATCCAACAAAGTGCAGGGGCAATCGTTGCTAACATCGAAAAAGAAATCAAAAAATTATAAAAATTGAATAACAAAAAGAGGACATCCGAAGTGTTATCAGCACTAGATGTCCTCTTTTTGAAAGGGGGTGAAACCTTGATAAAATTCCTCAAACTATTAAAGATAGTAGACCTTGTGTTACAGCACATGGAATCTATCATTAATACAATAAAATCAATTATTCACCTATTTTGTTAATAGCTATTACAATGCTATTATACAATATTCGTGAATTAGATACAATATAGAGCCTATCAGCTATAAAGTTGGTAGGCTTTTTATGCTATAATATAAACAATAAAAACGATAAAAATAGTCGTTGTTGGATCTAGTTACGGCAGAAAAACGGCAAAAAGGAATTGTCATATATTGGTAGTTAAGTAATAAAAATCGAAGTATAAAATATTGGCCAATGTTATATTTTGGCGTATTTTGATAGATTATTGTAAAGGGTTGGCAAGATGTCGTATAATAAAGGGTAGTCTTATGAGGTAAAGGAGGGTGTATGTCATTTTTTGAAACTGTACTTGGTCAACACCAAGTGAAAGAGCAAATTACTACATTAATCCATGATTCTGCTTTACCCCATAGCTTACTGCTTTACGGAGAAACAGGTTTAGAATCTACCTCTATGGCTATAGCCATAGGGTCATTAATAGTGGGACGGCAGATTTTTTCTCCTGATGAGGGGAGAACCTTTTTATCCACAATAGAGCAACAACGCATTGAGTCTGGTGAAAGCGAGAGCGCAGTCAAAGATAAAGGATTGCCTATCTATATTGATCAAGGTCAAGCTTTTTGGATTCGCCCTATGAAAACACAGCTCAGTGTGGAACAATGGTATACCTTATTAGAAAAGTATATCAATGTATCTAGTGATACACCACGGGTGGTTATCGTGGAAGGCTTTCAGACGGCCAATACTGTCTTAGCGAATGCGATGCTGAAAACGATTGAAGAACCACCGAGAAATATGTATTTTATCATTGTCACTACCAATATCGATAACGTTCTACCCACTATCGTGTCACGATGCATGCTCATTGGCATGCTACCAGTTCCAGAAGAGGAATTAGTGAAAGCTTTAACCAAGGAAGGCTATACAGGAGATATTCGACGTGCTGTGCGAAGTGCTCGTGGAAATCCCACATTAGCTCGTCAGTGGGCGCAGGCTAGTGGTATTGAACGTTTAGAAAAGGCAATGGAAGTGCTAGAATCTGTGGTTGAAAGAAGTCATTTTTTTACTACCTTAGCCTTATCCTTTGAGGGACTTTCAAAAGAAGTAGTACTCGATATATTGAGCTGGTTACGTGTGTTAGCAAGAGACATGTTAGCTTTGCGATATGGTACAGAGAGTGAAAAGATGATACTAAATGAGTATCGATTCCGCATGCAAATGATTTTACCACGATGGTCATCAAAATCTTTGCAACGAATTGTGCCCATTACATTAGAAGCAGAACAGGCACTGCGCCTTAATGTGCGCTTAGGCCTTGTCATAGATGGAGTTATATTAGCCTTAAGGGAGGCTGTGAAGGAGGATATATAGTGGTTACTATAGTAGGAGTACGCTTTAAAAAAGCAGGCAAAATCTACTACTTTAGCCCTGGGTTTATCACCCTAACGACGGGAGATGGTGTTATAGTAGAAACCTCTCGTGGTTTGGAATTTGGGGAAGTCGTAATTGGTCCACGAAAAGTGTCGGAAGATAGCGTGGTGCAACCGCTGAAAGAAGTGACGCGCAAAGCAACACCGAAAGATTATAAACAAGTAGAGAAAAATAGAGAACGAGAAGAAAAAGCGTTTGAAATTGGCTTAGAAAAAATCGCCTATCGTGGATTACCAATGAAATTAATCAATGTGGAATATACATTTGATATGAATAAAATAGTCTTTTTCTTTACCGCAGAAGGTCGTATTGACTTCCGTGAACTTGTAAAAGATTTGGCCAATGTATTCCGTACGCGCATTGAATTACGCCAAGTAGGGGTTCGTGATGAGGCAAAAGTATTAAATGGAATCGGTGCCTGTGGTCGTCCATTGTGTTGCGCTACCTTTTTAGGGGATTTTGCCTCGGTGTCCATTCGTATGGCAAAGGACCAAAATTTAAGCCTCAACCCTACCAAAATTTCTGGTATCTGTGGCCGCTTAATGTGTTGTTTGAATTATGAAAATGACTCCTACCTAAAAGGAGGTGACTTGTACTCACAAAAAGTGAAACAAGTACCTACTGTGGTAGAACCACCTGGAATTGGTAAAGAAGTAGTGACCGATGAAGGTTTAGGTAAAGTCTTAAAAATTAATAACATGAAAAAGACTGTAAAAGTGCAATTAGAAGCGGGACGAACGATCGACTTACATTGGTCGGAAGTGGCATTGCCGGATGAAGAGTAATATTACAATCACAGAATTATTACTAAGTGGGTTTCAGCTGTTTCAAGATGAAGAAGAATTTAAGTTTTCCATTGATGCTATTTTACTCGCTCATTTTGGAGAGGCGAAAGGGAATAGGCGCTATTTAGAACTAGGTACAGGCACAGGAGTGATTCCTCATGTGCTGTACCATCGTGGAGCCCGTCATGTGGTGGGGGTAGATTGTAATTCTTATGTCATTGAGTTAGCGCAGAAAAGCGTTATTCATAATGATATTGCAGATGCAGTATCTATGGTGGAGCTAAACTACATGACCGATGCAGGTAAAGTTTACTATGGTCAGTTTGATGGTATCTACATAAATCCGCCTTACTTTGAAACCAATAGTGGTTTACTTTCAACCGTAGAAAACGTGGCATTAGCTTTACATGAGCAGGAATATTCCATGAAAGATAGATTGCTACAAGCCCAACGGTATTTGAAATTTGGCGGCACATTATGGATGATTTATACAAGCCCACGATTAGAATCTTTAATAAGTGCTATTGAAGAAACCCAATTTAGGGTAAAACGAATGCGTTTTGTTCATGGAAATCAAGAAAAAGTGAGCAAGCTTGTATTACTAGAGTTAAAATATGGTGGGAAGCAAGGTATGATTGTTGAACCACCCTTATATATTTATGAAGTAGATGGTTCCTATTCAGATGAGGTATATGCATATTATGAGTAGTCATAAAGGGACATTATTTTTAATTCCCACACCCATTGGGAACTTAGAAGATATGACGTATCGAGCTGTGCGTACATTACAAGAAGTAGATGTGGTAGCAGCGGAAGATACGCGTCATACGGGAGTGTTATTACAACATTTTAATATTGCTAAGCCTATGATTTCCTATCATGAACACAATAAAACGGAGAAGGGGGCTGAGCTCATCCAGCGTTTACTAGATGGTCAATCCATTGGTTTGGTCAGCGATGCGGGTATGCCAGCTATTTCCGATCCTGGTGAAGACTTGGTGAAAGAAGCTCTCGAAGTAGGAATCCCTATTGTTCCATTACCAGGGGCGAATGCAGGTTTAACGGCGCTCATTGCATCAGGGCAAAATACGAAGGAGTTTCACTTCATCGGATTTTTACCGAAGCGAAAGCAGAATGTAAAAGAGGTGTTATCACGGATTGCTACTTATGAAGGAACTCTTATTTTTTATGAAGCGCCTCATCGTATAGAAGAAACGATCCAAAGCTTATATGAAGGCTTAGGAAATCGTCCTATTACAGTAGGTCGTGAACTGACGAAAAAGTTCGAAACTTTCACACGAACCACTTTGCTAGAGTTACAAAATGATTTTAGTCAAATCGTAGAAAAAGGGGAATTTGTCCTCTTAGTAGGTGGTAGTGAGACGGTAACAGATGAAGCAGTGCTAGAAGAAGTGGTGTTTTCACCATTAGAGGCAGCCTTAGCCTTAATTGAAGAGGGAGTGCCTAAAAAAGAGGCAGCTCGTCAAATCGCAAAAGAACGTGGCCTTTCACGGCGCGATGTATATAATGAAATTGAATTGTATAGTAAGGAGAGAACAGATGACTAAGAAACCGTATTATATTACGACACCAATTTATTATCCAAGTGCGAAATTACATATTGGGCATACATACTGTACGTCCATTGCTGATACAATTGCTCGTTTTAAACGTAGAGCGGGCTATGATGTGCGATTTTTGACAGGTTCTGATGAACATGGACAAAAAATCCAACGTATGGCAGAATCGATGGGTATTACTCCATTAGAATATACGACGCAAATCGTAGATGGATTTAAATATTTGTGGGAAAAATTGAACATTTCTCATGATGATTTTATTAGAACTACGGATGAAAGACATATTAAATATTGCCAACATTTATTCCAAAAGGCCTTCGACAATGGAGATATTTACAAATCTTCTTACGAAGGTTTGTATTGCGTACCCTGTGAAACATTCTGGCCAGAATCTAAATTAGGTCCAGAAAAAACATGTCCTGATTGCGGGCGTCCATTAGAAGTAGTACAAGAAGAAAGTTATTTCTTCCGCATGAACAAATACGCTGACCAATGGTTCAAATTTATCGAAGAAAATCCTGATTTTATTCAACCAGAATCTCGTCGTAATGAGATGATTCAATTCGTAAAACAAGGGCTGGAAGATTTGGCAGTGTCTCGTACTAGCTTTAACTGGGGGATTCCAGTGCCATTTGATCCAAAACATGTTATGTATGTATGGTTTGATGCGTTGATTAACTATATGTCTGCTTTAAACCCATTGGATGAAAACAGTGATTTATTTGAAACCTACTGGCCTGCAGATTTGCATTTAGTAGGAAAAGAAATTGTCCGTTTCCATACGATTATTTGGCCGATCATGCTCATGAGCCTTGGCTTGCCATTACCGAAAAAAGTATATGGTCACGGCTGGCTTGTAGTAGATGGCACAAAAATGAGTAAATCTTTGGGTAATGTGATCGACCCAATTCCATTGATTGATACCTATGGTTCTGATGCATTGCGCTATTTCTTGGTGAACGAAGTACATTTAGGCAATGATGGTAATTTCAGCTTGCCTAATTTCATTACGAAAATCAATGCTGACTTGTCTAATGATCTTGGTAACTTGTTGAATCGTACCGTAGCGATGATTGAAAAATATCATGGTGGTATTATCACAAAACATGAGCCGACAGAAGAGGTTGATAAGGATTTAATTGCCTTAGCAGAGCAAACGGTAAAAGACTACGAACAATTGATGGAAGATATGCAGTACAACAAAGCTTTCAAAGCTGTATGGGCCTTCATCGGTCGTACGAACAAATACATTGATGAAACGATGCCTTGGGTACTGGCAAAAGGTGCTAATGAAGGCGATGCTGAGCGTTTAGAAGCGGTGATGTATCATTTGGCAGAATCCTTGCGTATCATCGCTGTATTAGTGGACCCAGTGATTCCAACAGGAGCTCCTAAAATTTGGGAACAACTTGGCTTACAAGGGTTTGCACAAGCTATGCTAGATGATGTACGCATATTTGGGGCACTTCCTACAGGTACAAAAGTGGTGAAAGGAGATCCAATCTACCCACGTTTTGAAATTCCTGAAATGGTGGATGTAGTGCCAGAAACTACTGAAGAAGTAGTTGAGGAATCTGTTGATACTAGCAATATTCCTCCTATCAAAGAGGCTATCGAATACGATGATTTTGCAAAATTAGATTTACGGGTAGCGAAAGTATTGACTTGTGAAGTGGTGAAAAAATCTAAAAAATTATTGCTATTTACATTAGATTTAGGAATTGAAACACGTACTGTGGTAAGCGGTATCTCTCAATTTTACAAACCAGAAGAATTAATTGGTAAAAAAGTGATTTATTTGGCAAACTTAGCGCCGAAAAAAATCATGGGTCATATGTCAGAAGGTATGATTTTATCGGCCTCTAATGAAGATGATCAATTAGAAGTAACGAATATTGAATCCTTAACTCCAGGAAGTGTGGTGAGATAATGCGATTGTTTGATACACATGCGCATATCAATGATGAACGATTTGATAATGATCGGGAACAAATGATACAAGACTGCTTTGACCAAGGTGTAGAGTACATTATGTGCCCTGCCGTTGACCGTAAAACAGCAGAATCCGCCATTGCCTTGGCTGAACAGTATGACCGTGTCTATGCCGCTGTAGGGGTACATCCACACGAATCTAAAGATGCCACAGAAGAAGACTACGAATGGTTCAAACAAATGGCATCCCATCCTAAAGTCAAAGCCATTGGTGAAATCGGTTTAGATTATTACTATGATTTTTCTGATCGAGATGTGCAGGCAGAGTCTTTCAAACGTCAACTAGCCATTGCAAGAGAAGTGGATTTACCAATCATTATCCACGATCGTGATGCACACGGAGCCATTCGAGATATGTTAGTGGAATATGGAAAAGGCAATTATGGGGTTTTTCATTGTTTCTCTACAAGCTTAGATATGGCAAAAGAATTTATTAAAATGGGCTATTACATTTCCTTTGCTGGACCTGTAGTGTTCCCAAAATCTACGAATCTAAAAGAAGTAGCAAAACACATTCCTTTGGATCGTTTGCTCATCGAAACAGATTCCCCTTATTTGACGCCACCTCCATTTAGAGGACGTCGTAATGACCCATCTAAAACACAATTTGTGGCACAGGAAATTGCCCAATTGCGTGGTATGGATGTAGAAGAACTAGCTGCTATTGCTTTAGAGAATGGCAAGCGCTGTTTTGGTATTGAGTAATATAGAACTAGAAAGGCACTTTCACAGTAGC
>CAURQH010000009.1:0-76452 GCA_963526885.1 uncultured Veillonella sp.
ACATCTGTTCGCATATATCTTCAGACGGTAATATGACCGAATGGTCCATGACTTGACGATGTAATAAAGTGCTAGGTTCCACCTGTAAACCATAGATAGAAATGTGATTAATCGGTAAAGACTGAATGACCTCTAGATTATAAGAAATATCATCCAGTGATTGCTGTGGTAATCCATAAATCTGATCAATGCTAATATTGCGGAACCCTACCTCATAGGCATCTAAAACAGCTTGCTGTGCCATCTTTGCCGTATGAGTTCGATGTAATACACGTAAATGGTAATCACGGAACGTTTGGACACCAAAGCTAATGCGGTTGATGCCTAGCTCATATAAGTGCTGTAAATATTGTTCGTCCACCTCACCTGGGTTAGCTTCTATAGTAATTTCTACATCCCTGTTGATGTTGTAATGTTTGTACACCGTGTCTAACATACGACCTAGTTCTTTGATGGACAACACCGTCGGTGTGCCACCACCGAAGTAAATCGTATCAAAAGGCTCGGTTCCTAACAGGGATTGACTAAACTCCATTTCTTGTCGCAATGCATAGACGTACACATCAAAATAGTCTTCTAATCCTTGATAGGATGGGAAATCACAGTAAGTACACTTTTGACGGCAAAAGGGAATGTGAATGTACATCCCCCGTTCGCCTACAGGAATAGGAGATCTATCCATTAGTTTTCTACTTTCAAAATTGCCATGAATGCCTCTTGTGGAATCTCTACAGATCCTACGGCTTTCATGCGTTTTTTACCTTCTTTTTGTTTTTCTAGCAATTTGCGTTTACGGGAAATATCACCGCCGTAACATTTTGCCAATACGTCTTTACGCCATGCTTTTACCGTTTCACGAGCTACAATTTTTGTACCTACTGCTGCTTGGATCGGAATTTCAAAGTTTTGACGAGGAATCAATTCTTTCAATTTTTCAGCTAGGGCACGGCCTCGCAATTGAGCCCGATCTTTGTGAACGATAATACTCAAGGCATCCACAGGATCTCCATTTAACAGAATATCCATTTTCACCATTGGAGATTGTTGGTATCCAATCAATTCATAGTCCAAGGATGCATAGCCTTTCGTAGCAGATTTCAATTTATCGAAATAATCGTAAATAATCTCCCCTAGCGGCAAGTGGTATACGATGGATACACGGCTTTCATCAATATATTCCATGCTGATATATTCCCCACGTTTGTCCTGTGAAAGTTCCATAATGGCCCCCACATAATCTTTAGGCACGATAGTGGTAGCCTTTACATATGGCTCTTCTACATAGTCAATTTCAGTTGGTGGCGGTAATTTAGCAGGGTTATCAACTTCGATGACTTCCCCATTTGTTTTGTATACCTTATAGTTTACGCTTGGAGCAGTCGTAATCAAGGATAGGTTATACTCCCGTTCCAATCGTTCTTGGATGACATCCATGTGTAACAATCCAAGGAAACCGCAACGGAATCCAAAACCTAGTGCTAAGGATGTTTCTGCTTCGTATTCTAAAGCAGCATCGTTTAGGTTTAGTTTTTCTAAGGCATCACGTAAGTTTTCATAATCTTTGGAATCTGTTGGGTATAGACCACAATATACCATGGACACGGCTTTGCGGTATCCTGGTAATGGTTCTTCAGCTGGATTATCTGCTTTTGTGATCGTATCCCCTACACGACAGTCACGAACGTTTTTAATACTTGCCGCCACACAGCCTACAGAGCCACATGGCAATTCTTGTACTGGTAATAAATGCGGTGTAAATACGCCTAATTCAGTGACCTCAAAATCCTTGGAACTGTGCATCATACGAATGGTATCTTTTACTTTCAAAGAACCTTCTTGTACACGCACGTATGCAATAGCACCTTTATAGGAATCGAAACGAGAGTCGAAAATCAATGCACGAGCTGGTTTATCAGAATGGTCTGGTGGTGCAGGAATTTTCTCTACAATCGCTTCTAAGATATCCTGAATACCAATGCCAGACTTGGCACTCGCCAAAATAGCGTCGGATGCATCTAAGCCGATAACATCTTCGATTTCACGTTTCACACGCTCTGGGTCAGCACTTGGCAAGTCAATTTTATTAATGACAGGAATGATTTCCAAATCATGTTCCAATGCTAAATACACATTGGCCAAGGTTTGCGCCTCTACGCCTTGTGCAGCATCAACCACTAACAGAGCTCCTTCGCAAGCTGCCAAGGAACGGGATACTTCATAGCTGAAATCCACGTGGCCCGGTGTGTCGATTAAATTTAATGTGTACTCTTGGCCATCCTTTGCGGTGTGCAATAAACGAACGGATTGTGCTTTAATCGTAATGCCTCGTTCCCGTTCTAAGTCCATGGAGTCTAACACTTGAGCTTGCATTTCTCGTTTTGTCAAAGAACCTGTTTCTTCGATTAATCGATCCGCTAGGGTAGACTTACCATGGTCAATATGAGCAATGATACAAAAGTTACGAATATGTGATGTACTCATGACTTCCCTTTCTAACAAACAATATCTATTACACCACCACCGAGAACTCGACTCCCTTCGTAAAATACGACGGATTGCCCCGGTGTAATGGCGCGTTGTGGTTCCGTAAATTCAACTTTCATAGTACCGTCCTCTGTGAAAGTAACAGTACATGGTGATGGTTTCGCAGCATACCGAATTTTACCTTCCGCTTGTAATGTTGTAGGTACAACTCCATCTAGGAAGTTATAGTTTTTACACAACATCGTGCGAGAGAATAAACTTTCATTAGGACCTACGATAACCTCATTCGTTTCGCCATCTAATTTCACAACATATAGAGGGTATGCATAGGCAATGCCAAGCCCCTTACGTTGTCCAATTGTATAATTGTATAATCCATTATGCGTGCCTAAGACCTCACCATTTTCATGGACAATGCGCCCTGATTTAGGTTTCGATTTCGATGTTTTTTCAATGAACCCTTGGTAATTATGATTCGGTAAGAAACAGATATCTAAACTATCTGGCTTGTCCCATACTGGCAACTCTTTTTCATGAGCCATTTCGCGAGTTTTCGTTTTGGGTTGATGCCCTAGAGGGAATACAAGATGTTTTAGAATATCTTGCGTCAACGTGTATAGTACATAACTTTGATCCTTTGTTGGATCTTCCCCTTTGTGCAACTCATAACGCTGTGCTGCTTCATTGTACATCACCTGTGCATAGTGACCTGTCACCATGTGCGTAGCCCCTAAGGATAGAGCCCTTTGTAATAGCAAATCGAATTTAATATTGCGATTACAGAACACGCACGGATTCGGTGTACGACCATTGGAATATTCCGTGATAAAGTAATCTACTACATTATCTTTGAAAATATCTTTCGCATCCACCACGTGGTGTTCAATACCAAGAAAATCGCACATCTTCTTCGCATCAATGACAGCTTGAGGAATCTCATCTTCCTCTGTATCGCTGACCCATAAACGCAAGGTAATACCAAATACTTTATATCCTTGTTCTAATAACATTGAAGCGGTTAAAGAACTATCTACGCCACCGCTCATAGCTACTGCATATACTTTGTCCATATTATCTCCTACCATCAAATTGATACATCAAAACAGATTGAAAGTCTGAAGATGTATAATTGAACAAAAAATTATACTTATACATATCAATACATTATAACGTATTTTAAGGTATAATGACAATAATTTAAGACAATCATTGGCTTAATCATGCTTTTCTTGAAATAAAAAAAGCCACCAGATCCTAAATTCTGCTGGCTTTCACTATGTTTATTTTTATTCCCACTCGATATGTCCATTGATATCATTTTGTATAAATAGCATAAAGTCAAAGTTTTTATTATCAGATTTATCCTTATTATCCATTTTATTTCTGTTTATCGGATGTTTGCAAGCATATTACAAGTATGAACTTTATGTTGAAAACACCTACATAACTCTATGAGGTTTATTAGAAAAAATTCTTTCTCCATCACTATTTTGTTGAAATACATTAACATGTTTAACATTACCTCTTTCCGCAAGAAATATAGCTTTTTTTACAATTTCAAATGTATTTTTAGGATTCGTCGTTGAAAAAATATTAAGTGTTACACCGTCGCTTAATTTTCTGATTTCTTCAACAACAGTATCAACAAGTTCTTTAGAATGTACTCTCTCACCAAACCTTAAAAATTCTCTTTTCACCGAAATAGTCGTATTGGTTTTGAAATTAGAAGGTATTTGGTTGTCAGAGATAGGATACGTATCTTGTATTATTAAATTAATATCTTTAGAGTCAGGATTTATTTCATTCATTTTTCTTTCAACATTAATCTGGTATTCTTTCTGTGGAAAAATACTTTCTTCAAAAGGATATTCTTCGAAGGTGTCTCTAAGGATCAACTTATATTGAGTATATATTGGTACTAAGATTAAGTTGCATTTTTCGTATCCTAAAATATTTGAACATATCCAATACCACCAATATGGTTTATTGTGATAAATGTTCCCTTTATTATAAATTTTCTCTTTATTTGATTTTCTAATGACATGAAATAAAACATATACTACAATTAGACATCCCATAGTCCAATTCCCCGAACTCATTAAATAATAATATTTTGCATTTTCTATCGTAGGACTCCCATCACCCAAAAGCATTTTAATTATTCCAGCCAGATTAACAATCGTTGGTGCTATTAAACAAATAATCAGAGAGAATATTTGCATTAATTCTCTTGATGAATCTACCATAAAGTTCTTTATATATTTTTTCACTATCAATTTCCACCGATATCCTTCCAGAACACAGTATTTATTAATCTAACTTGTAATGTATTGTTTATTTCCCATATTCTAATGGCTTCATATCCTACTATTATATGATAAAATTTAACATCCCCCTTTGAATCCTTGCTAATCTTCTTCCAGTTTTTTAAATCTATGCACGAAAAATTAGGTATTGCCTCAGGATGAGTATGCCACTCGCCTATATATCTGAGAGTCTCACCACTTTTTTTATAAAGATTTTCAAACAATTCTATATGTTTTTTATCTTTTCTTATAAATCTGTTATGTTTTCTTTCATCTTTAGGCATCGGAACGGTTATATGATTAATTATTATATTTTCATTAGATTTATTTTCTTTGCCTATCAAAATCCCGCCAGCTTCTCTTGAGAAAAAGCCTTTTTGTATATATTCAAATAAGGTATGTATTACGTTATGGCATACTTTAATTTTTCTATTATTTACAATAATCGCAAATCCATTACTCACCCCTATACATCATCCCTTCCTAAATCACATAATGCCACTTCTAGATACTTCTCTTCTTGATTTATATATCTATCTGAAACAGAAAACCCTGCCCTAGTAAGATAATAATCATCTCCTTTTTTAGAAGCGATAACATTATTATTTATCCTACCAGCTATCTCACGCTTGAATAAATCCATGAACAAAATCGAACTTTCAACTGATAATGTTGAGCCATAAGGTATGAATGTACCGTTACATCCGGAATACGTTTTAGTAAAAGTTTGTCCATTCTTAACATATGAAGATAGATCTAATATTCCGTCATTATTTATAATAAAAATATCTCGATAATCATTTCTATCTTTAATATTAATTCTCGCAACATGGCAACCTATATCTAAAGGTTCATTCCATATATAAAATACCGTTTTCAGAATTTTATTTTCCAATAGATATTTATTCAACCATATATTTAGCGTGTGATTACCAGTGGCAGAAATAATGTAATCAAAATCATCAAAATTTAAATCACAATCATTTATTGCATCTTCTATTTTTCCCGAAATTACTTTTGCATTTATTTCTGGCAATGTCCTCTTTGCATAGTTAACTAAAGATACTGCCTTATAACCATAAGTTGATTCTATTCCAAGAAAATGCCTAAATATGTTTTCTGGTTTTAATATATCGTTATCAACGAGTGTTATGTTTTTACATCCTGATTTAATTAAATTATGAAATACATAGCCGCCAATAGAGCCACATCCAATCAATAAAATAGATTTATTAACAATCTCATTTTGCAAAAAAGAAGTTCTACTAGTTAAATAATCTACATCTAGTCTATGAATTGAAAGGGGGATTATTCTGTCAAAAGATATGAGTTGGACTTTATCTTTTGCTAAAAATTTTGGTTTTTTTATCATAAATCCACAAGTGTTTACTGTATTATCATCTTGTTTTATTTCAAAAACCAATAATAACTTGTTACCGCATTTACCTTTTAATTTATTGAAACACTCAAAGTCTATAAAACTCAATAATATATTTAAAAACTCATCAAGCTTATAATCAAAAATATTAGGAGGATATATATACTCAAGAGAATTAATGTAAAGATAGATGCCGTTTTTTTGTGTACCTTTTTTCCTCCAAGTGTGAAAATCTTTTTGATTGGTAGAAGCAAAATATTTTACATCATTTTTTCTTTTTATATACGCTCCAAACAATTCATTCTTTCTTCGTTTAGTTTTTGATGCTAGTTCACAAAATTTTATATTAGTATCTTTCTTCTCAGTTGGCAATGATACATAAGCAATAGATATATCACTGAGCAGTGCAAAATACGAATCAAATTCCTTTATAAAATCCTCTTTATTATTACCTAAAATTCCATCTTCAATTAACTCTTTCGCTTTTAAAATACATTGATTAAAAAGCCCTGTAAATTCTGGATAAATTATTTTACCTTCTAAATCAAATAAGCATAATTTCCCTTTTTTATCTATATGAGGTATAAACGGTAATTCATCAATCAAATAGAAATCAAACAAATTTAATTCCCAGTCATCAGGGATACCTATTATAATAGGTATCCACTTCTTCAATATATCAAGTTTACAGCTAATAATCCAAGCATAACTATGTCCATTAAATATTTCATTTTGCCTAATATCTGATTCAGAAATATACTTATTATCCAATACAACATTGCTAATATCAGTGTAGTTAACCATTAATTACTCCATTCCAGAAGCACTAGAAGATGGAATATAATTAAATTGTTTTTTAGCTGAATTCTTTTCTTCAGGTATTTCAAAATCATCTCCAAAAATTTTATTTAATTTCTTATATTGTTCTAGTTCATCTGCTTCATCTCTGACTTCCACAAGATCTTTTTTAAGCTTTTCAATTTTATCCTTAAAATCTGTCATCTGAGCAACACTCATTTTTTCAAAAATATCATCACCAAATTTAAACTTTAAATTATATGGCAACGGCAAAGATATTTTATACATAGACCTTCCAGATTCATTTGTCCTAACATAACTAAACTTATTAATTATAGTATTTACAAGATCAATTAGCGAGCTTAAGTCGTCTTCTTCATAATAATTAAAATTATCAGCAGCAATCAATGTGATTCCTATACTAGGTGGATTAGCATGACCAGTATTTGAAAATTTTCTATTTTTCCATTTCTTTAAATATCTAATCACCCTTCTAAATTGATTTCTTTTTTCTCCGCCCTCCACACTATCATTTATATAGTCAACTAATCCTTTAGGATCTGCCGCTTCCCATTCTTGTGAATCTTTATCTTTTCCTTTAGCTATATACAATTGACTTTTTTCATCATCTTTATCAGCATAAAGATATGTAACTAAATCAACGTGAAATTTGGCTTCTCCATCTTTTTTGTAAGTAACTGTAACACAAGGTTTCTTAATTTCAGCGCCGTAGTCTGTATGATTTTTTAGAATTTCACAAATTTTTTTCTTTAACTCAATTGGATTATAATCATCCTTATTTGCAGAAAATCTTAAAGCTACATCAATGTCATATTCGCTGTCATCTTCAGGTTCTATACCTGTACACATTGCATAACTACCTTGATTTAGTTCCTTAAATGAAGGTAATTCATCGTTATTCCTCAGTTTACCAAGTAATATATCTCTCTTATTACTTAATTCTTTTTTCACTTCAAAATCCACTCTGATTTTATTATTGAATTTTTTAAATTCAGATTGTACGCTCATTTTTATATTCCTCCTACATATCCTTAATTGAAGATTTTATATGTTCTTTTTCTTCATTTGTTAGCCCATACTTATCAAATAATTTCTCATCAATTTCAGATATTGATTTTGACCAATCTATATCGGACTGATCAGTGAAGTCTTGCATTGGTACAAATTTATATATAATTTGAGAAATATTTTGAGATGATTTTAGAATGCCAACCATAAATCTTAAAAATTTAGTTAATAAATACCTTGATAAATTAATAGCCTCTTGTTCTGTTGAGAAATCTCCAATAGGAATTAAAGAATCTGTGCAAACAGAACGATTAGAACCAATATATGGCCTTCCTAATATTGCAACTTCATCTTTCTCACCAAAAATACCGGCAGCACCGTTAGCCTTAGACATAAATACTTTATATCTGTTAGCTATGTCTTTATTCTTTGTGATTTCTTCTTCTTTTGTGTATCTTATCCTATCATAAGAACACCTTACTGAATATGAACCATCAAAATAGGTTTCAGAAGTCTTGCTATTAACCTCCTTACCTGTAATACCAAAGGCATTTCTTCCTTTTGTAATCGCCATCAATGTATTAAAATCTTTATGATTTCTGACTTTATTTAATATAGATACCATAGAATTCATAGATATTATTTGTTCCATGTCTTCTTCAAACAATGGTCTAAATGCACTATTTTCTTCTTTATCATGTATAAATTCAGTATTGCCAGTATATTGTTTTTCAAATAAAAAATAATTTACTGAACCCAACTCTGTTCCTTCAAAAACCGATGCACCATTAACTATCGTTTTAATTTTTTTAAAGTGATTGTTTCTCTTTACATATTCTCTTAGCTTAGGGAAGGAATTATCTTGTGCATCTGCAGTGAACCATTTTGATGGAGTTATTAATGTTGCATATACATCTGTAACATCCATTGCTAGTTTTATATAGTTTGGGAAAAGTTGTTTTCCTAGTGATTTATTTCCTTTAGATTTACTAATAATTTCTTGATATGGTGGATTCCCAACTATTGCCCCAAATTTCATTTTCTTATCACCTACCTCTATCTCATCATTTAAAGTAATTTCACTAAAATTTTTATCTTGTTTAAGCAAGTTATTAATTTTTGTATAATCTACTTCTCCGTTTTCACCTTGAACTTCAATCAAATCATATGCATTGAATCCACTTGCTATATTATCTACATTTAAGTTCAATATTTCATAGAATCTTCTTGTAAATTCATATGCTATAGATGATGTTGGAATTGAATAAATTATATCTTTTATATCTTTATGAGAATATCCAAGTTCAGCTGTTAATCTTTTATAAAGAGCTACAGCGTATTCTCCTGATTTACTTGCAATATCCAATAATTTATCCTGCTTATCTACTATTTCTCTTAAACCTTCTTCTGGTAACAACGCTATCATCTCATCGCACACTTTTGAGGGTGTAATAACCTCAGATTCTGACATCCTATTGAATTTTTTAATTGAAGTCATCGCCCTACCAAGAGGAGCAACACTTTCATCTGACGCAAGCATAGAGATATTTTGAATTTTATAATCCAAACTGCTTCTCTTGAACGGATCCATCATATCACTAATCTTTTGTAGAACAACTTTATCTAAATATAAGTTACTTGCAATTCTTTGATTATCAAACTTATCCAATGTATTTAAAATATCATCTAAAGAAGATACCTTATCCTTTGTTAAGAAAGAATAGAAAAGTAATCTTTGATAATAAGTCTTAATCTGACTTTCTAGCTTTTTAACTTCATCATCTGTTTTTGTTTCAGAATAATCCCCAGATGGCTTATCTTTTTTATCTTCATTTGCTTTCTTCCCATCTGTTGGCTCTTCAATATCAAAATCCTCACCATCACCTTGATTTGGGTCTATTGTTAACCCTTGTTTTGAATTAAATTCGCCTTGGGATTCTATCACCTTTCGTATATCAGAATCATTTAAAATTGATAAATCAACAGGTATATCTACTACTTCATCAGAAACACTTCTTTGATTGTTGTATTCACTAACCGCTTCCAAGATATTCGTAGCATCTACCTGTTTAATTTTATTATGATTCATCATAATAATCGGTGAAATACGAAGTTCCTCTACAATTCTTTCTCTCAGTTTGCTATTCCCATTTTCTTCTGTATTCACATTGTAGATAAGAGATTTTTGCTCCTGCATTCTAAATAGACGATTCGGATCAAAATCAACTAACAAGGTCTGAGGTTTTAAGTTTTCTTTTATAAATCCATTTCCACTCGACAATGTTCTAACATACTGATTTTGCAACCTGAAAATAGATTGATCATACTCCTGCGGGGAAGCTGTATCTTTAAAATAAAGCATTGTATCCCATTGTTCTACTGTAGAACCTGTTAGCATTCGATTTACAGTTAATGTTAGTGTTTTTTGATTATTTTCTTCACACTCTTTAATCTTTCTTTTTATATCATCAGGCTTGCTATATTCTCTTCTTGCATCAACACCTGAAATGTTTATGATTTCATATTCACCTAAGTTCTTAAATGTATCCTTGTTTGTGCTAATAAGCTCATCCATTGCATCGCAAGAAGCACAGTATGGCAAAACCATAACCATGTGTCTACACATCTTACCTTCTTTGATTTTGTCATAGTCTAAGAACCCTAATAATTCTTCATCTTCTTTACTACCGTCAATCACCTTAAGCAAATCAAGAATTTCAGACTCGTTTATAAACTTCTTATGTCCCTGATTATTCGCATCTTCTTTAATAGAAAGTGGTTCAAATAATTTTGAAAAAGCAAAGCTAACTCCATTTTTTCTCAAAGTATCCATTTTTTTACGAGAAGATTCATTTGGATTAAAGGCAAAACGAACCATCTGAGGAAAACCATAATATGGATTGTCCCATTCATTTACATCATCGTTGTTAAGATATTTTCTATCCCATTCTTCCTGCTCTTTCACAATATCTGAAAACTGAACAAAAGAAATAATATCCTCTTTTTGAAATTCACTTCCCATCAAAATACGATAAGGCGTTCCTGATAAATGCAATCTAATTTTTGCATTTATTTTCTTAATTTCAATATCTGCTTCGCTAACATCTATATTTTCATCTTCAAGTTTACTAATATTCTTTTCATCCGCCTTATCATATCCAGCATTCTTTAAAATTTTGCCAAAAGATTCTGCTCTTGCACCAAAATGAGTTTCGTCAACGATAAGTAGGTCAATTTGTTCTCCAAAAATCTCCTTATGCTTATCCTTAATGGTGTCCCCTTGAAGATCTTGCAAGGTAAGGAAAATAACTGTTTTCTTTCCTTCTAAATGCTTTTCAGATATTACATTCTCATCAATCAACAAATCAGATGATTCTATAAAAACATACTGTGAAAAGTTACCTGCACTTTCAACCGTTTTTTTCCATTCATCTTTAACATCTACTTTAGCTGACACAACTAAGACGGTTTGAGCTTTCATTTCTAAAGCACAACAAAGTGAAGTAAAAGATTTTCCAAAACGCATAACTGCATACATTAGTAAATTTCTACGTCCATTTTTCACAGCCTGAATAAAACTATTTACAGCAACTTCTTGATTTGGTCTTAAGTCCCAATTTCCACCTCTTTGATAATGATATGTCTGAGGTAATCTATTATTAGAACTATAATATTCATACTTACTCGAGTTAGCTTTATAATTTTTCTTTATATCTTCAATAGCATTATCAATATCCACTATTTGAGTATCTTTAAAAAATTCTCTACTATAATAAATACCATTTTCCAAATCATCTGACTTTAACCTTTGTTTGTTTGAATCATTTTCAAGATATTGATGAATAGAATAATCTCTAAAATAAGTTTCTTCATCAATTGTGGCCTTATTCTCATATTGTTTTTCAAGTTCTGGAAAAATTTCTCTCCATTCGTTTAACCTTTTTGATACTGGTCTGTATGTATCCCCAATCTTTAAATAATTTGGTACTGTATTTGTTGTAAATGCATAGATATGAGGTTCTACACGACCAATAATAATCCTATCCAATATATCTATGGCTTCAACCTTATTTTCTTTCATTTTCATAATCCCCTTTTTTTAGCAAGTCTTGAAAAATGATATTTTTTCTTGCTCTCCAGTCTTTTATAATACAGAAAGCATATTCTTCTTTCTTCATAAAATCAAACAGTGTCATTTGTTCATTTTGTTCAGTCGATTCTCTATATGGGATAGTATATGTTAGACCATCCATCTGCCATAGATTCCACGAGACTATCTGGGCTATCCTTAAAAGCTCCTTCTCTTTCGGTTCCCTCTTAAGTTTTTCTTGCATATATTCACAATACGAAACAAGTAAATTTTCTCTCGCTATAAGCAGACTGTCACCTTGAAACTCAAACCCATAAACACTTTGAAATGCTCTTTCTGACCATTTAATCCATTCATCTTCACTAGTAGTATTTTCATTTACTACTCTCATTTTCCTATCTAAGATACCGATTCGTTCATATAAATCTATAGGCTTACCGGTTACTGTATCATATCTACTCACTAAATAAGGTGCCTCTCCACAAGTGATTTCAAGTCTTCTATCATCAACATATTTTTGCCAAGTTTTGCTCTTTTTATGTGGAAATTCTATTTTATCTGTTGTTACAATCCACGACTTTCCATTTTCTATATTAAAAACAGAATTTTTTCCAAACCATGCATTATCAACCAGATTATTTTGAGCATTGCAAACCCAGCTAGGTGTAAATACCTCCGCTTTTTCCTTCGTTCTATTTCCTTGACTTTCCTTAGTCTTTAGTATTCTAGGCTGAATAACATTTGAATTATCACCAGTAATAAGAGTAAAAAGAATAGGGTAATGAGAATAGTACTCTTTACCTAACATCTCATAGTCATCTGTCCCCCAGATAATGTTTCTGTTCGTAGTTCTATCGATAAGAAGAGTTTCCAGAACTTTTTTGCTCCATTTCCCCTCACCTACATCAATTGTAAATGCCATTTATTTATCTTCCTCTATGTCTTTTTCAATACAAATCAAATCTCCCACATCTGCACCTAATTCTTCACAAATTTTACCAATTACAGTAAGAGATACTGCATCGCCTTTAACCATCTTTGATATCGTTGTTGGTGATATTCCTGTCTCATCAATTAAATCTTTCTTCTTCATATTCTTATCTATCAACAACTTCCATAATCCATTGTAGTTAAATTTCATTTTTATTTCTCCTGATTCCATAAAAATGGATTTATTATACATTATATTATATTATAATACATACTATATATAGTTGCAAAAATTAATCGGATACAAAAAATTGGTATAGACCTAAGATCATACCAATCATAATTCATCGTTTAAATTTTTCTTTATGCTTATCCATATATTGGCTCTATAATAAATATTGAGGCTACTCTTATATGAGTAGCCCCCCACATTTGACAAAAAGCCTTTTAATACTTCTCGGTGGGTGTCGCTTACCCCACATCTCAATCCTATTTCTAGTTGTGTAGATGCCACAAATTTTCTACCTCGAGAAGTTTTTTGACTATTATAGCAAAAAAATCACTATGTAGTAAAGATTTCTAATAATATTATAAAAAGTAAAGCATCTACCCTCTATGTTTCAATATTTCCTCAGCAGCCCCCAATATTCCTAGCATGGAATGTTCAAACACAAGTCCACCTTGCATAAAGATGGTATACGGTGGTCGTACTGGTCCATCTGCGCTCAGTTCAATGGAAGATCCTTGTACGAAGGTTCCACCTGCCATGATGATTTTATCTTCGTAGCCAGGCATATCTCCTGGAATAGGGTGAACATGAGCATCCACAGGGCTATAGGCTTGCATGCCACGGCAGAAGTATTCCATTTCTTCCGGTCCATGTAAGTTAATAGCTTGGATCAAATCAAAGCGAGGTGCATCGACTTTTGGGAATACGTCATAACCCAACAAGGTTCCCACTGCCGCTGTATAGACCGCTCCTTTCAAGGCTTGTAATACCACATGAGGTGCTAAGAATAATCCTTGGAAAAATAGGCGATATCCCGGTGCGTAGGATCCCATATGATCCCCCAACCCTGGAGCTGTTAACTGATAGCCTACTTGTTCTACTAGGTAATCTCGACCTACCACGTAACCACCAGTAGGAGCGATACCGCCGCCAGCATTTTTAATGAGGGACCCAGCCATAATATCTGCCCCTACTTCTAGAGGCTCTCTAGTTTCTGTAAATTCACCATAACAATTATCCACAAAGGTTATGGTCTCAGGATTCACTTCTTTTACAGCTTTCACAATGGTACCAATGTCTTCTACAGATAAAGGTTCTCGCGTACTATACCCTCTAGAACGTTGGATCACCACCACGCGAGTATCTTTTGTAATAGATTGGCGAATGCCCTCTAAATCGTAGGTGTTATTCACCAAAGGAACTTCTTTATAGATGAAACCTTGCTCTGTTAACGATCCTGGCACATGACGTGAGGCACCGATGACGGATTGCATCGTATCGTATGGTTGTCCTACGGCATAGACAAACTCTTTCCCTTTCGATCCATTGCCCAAGATGGCTTGCAAGGTTGTGGCTAATGCATGAGTACCGGACACGAAATGAGGACGCACGATGGCACGCTCTCCTTTAAACACGTGAGCGAACACTTCGTCTAATTTCTCACGACCCACATCATTATAACCATAGCCACTAGTGCCATTAAAATGATAATCTGAAAGCTGGCATTCTTTAAATGCTTCCAGTACTTTTTTTGTATTATATAACGCCACAGGCTCAAATTTTTTGAACTCTTTTTCAGCTAACTCCATAGCCTGTTGACGGATTTCTTCTACAGTCATTCTATTCCTTTCTATGTATAGCAAACTAGTTTTGATATATACGCCTCATACGTTAACTATACATATCTATGTTATATTTGAAATTTTTCTAAACTATATAATGGAAATATATGGTCAATCAATCATTGCTAGTTTATTCTAGTCATTTAGTTTTATCTTTAAACTAGCTTGAACTAGTTCCATAGCTTCCTCATAAATACTTTCTTCACTACGATTCGGTGTAATATGAATCCACTGAATATATGGCATTCGTTTATACCACGTAATTTGTCGCTTTGCAAATTGTCGCGTATGTTGTTGTACTAATTCAATAGCTCGTTCTTTTGAATATTCCCTGTGAAAGTAAGGAATAATCTCTTTATATCCAATGCCTTTGAAAGCCTGTGAATCTGGTTGTACGCCAGCTTCTAACAGCTGTTCTACTTCCTCAAATAAGCCATCTCGAATCATATACTCTACTCGAAGGTTAATCCGTTCGTATAGTTCTTCTCTGGACCGTTCTAAGCCGATGACAGGACCATGAAAGACTAATCCTTCTTTTGATGGCGTTAATAAGGCATATCCCTCACCAGCTAGTACGCACTCAATCGCACGGTATAGGCGATGTTTATCTTGAAATGGTAATGTGAGGCCTTCTTTTTCAGCCAATTCATTGGCATAGGCTTGCAAACCTTCTAATCCAGAGGTGTCAAAGATATTATCTAACTCAAGGCGCAAACTTTCATTGCGAGGTACATCTAAAAAGTCATATCCCTCTAGCAAGGATTGTACATAAAGCCCTGTACCACCAGATAAGATGGGAATCTTACCGTTTTTGTTAACGGCCTCTATAACAGTGTTAGCTTGCGCATTGAACTCTGCCACACTATACGAGTCATTAGGCTCATGGGTATCAATAAAATAGTGAGGCACTCTGTTCAATTCTTCAAGGGTAGGCTTGGCAGTGCCAATGGTCAACCCTTTATAGATTTGGTAAGCATCTCCAGATAATACAGGAGATTGTAAGGTTTCCGCCATCCGCAAGGTAAGGGCTGTTTTGCCTACTGCGGTAGGCCCCAAAATAGTAATTAACTGGTTCATCTTACCTCCTTTCATAGATACCATAGGCAATGGAACTATATTTACCACCCACCATTTCTATGGGTGGAATGTCTTTGAATAGACGACTGCCTTTGCGCTCTTTAATAACCAAACGTTTCGATTTCTCCAAGCCGAGTTCTACAATGTTTGAACTTATTTTAGATTCTAGTAAATGACCACGCCACTGCAGAAACTGAGGACTTTCATGAACAGGATTTTCAAACATAGGGTCCAAATAGATAACGTCATACTGATTAGGTTCTGTCTGGTTTAAAAAATCCTGATAATTACAAATGACCAATTGAATACGGCGCAACGCCTCTGTTACACTTGGATTTTTATGTTGAAAGTGTCGAAATCCGTAATTTGTAATATATCCTAAGATAGGATGTCCTTCAATAGCCGTATGACGTGTTAACTGTGGACAACCATAGCTGATAATAGCACTATCGGAGCCTAAGCCGGCAGTGCAATCTAAAACAGATGTGACCGTTTCATAGCCGATAGCTCGCAGAAGATGGTCTGTATGTCCACGGTCGATTTCTAACAAGCGCAAATGTGCCATAGACAGATGAAATTGATGAGGCATCCCTTCTTTTGTCACAAAAGAAGGACCTTCCTTTGTCACAACTAAGGCACCCCTGCAGTGATTTGTATCTAGCAATTCTTCTACAGACTGATGCTTTCGTGGCACATATGGCATTTGCAGGAGTCGACTTAGCTCCTTAGCTTGTTCAATGAGATATGCATTTGTCTTTGAACTTGTGCTAATGAGATACATATTAACTCCGTAAAAATAATTTTCCTAATTCGTCTGGTGTAAATTTAATGATCGTAGGTCGTCCATGAGGGCACACATAGGGCTTTTCCGTGCTGAACAGGTCTTGTAGTAAAGCATCAATTTGTACCAAGTTTAGATTATGCCCCGCTTTAATGGCACCACGACAGGAAGCATAGGCCAACATTTCATGTCGTAATTGCGCTGCACTTGGACTTTGATGATCATGCATATAGGAAAATACGTATTGTAAAATCTCTGGAACTTTACTTTCAATAATATCCACAGGATGACCATCAATACGTAAGGAAGTGGGTCCTCCTTGGTCTACTTGGAATCCTAAGTCTAACAATGCATCTCTCTGTTCTTCCGCCAATGTTAATTCTTCCTCGCTAACATCCATGTACATAGGCATTAATAATTCCTGCATAGGAATGGACTCGGATGATTTGCATAGTTTGTCATACCGCACACGTTCGTGCGCTGCATGTTGGTCGATAATGTATAAATCATCGCCTTTTTTTGCCAAAATATAGCAAGAGGCTACTTGGCCCATAGGAAGTAATCCGTGATTAGCTACTGTTTTACTAGCATTAGTATTATATGAATTACTATGATCAGTATCATAGGAACTATCTATACCAAGAGCATCCCTAGTATGAGAATTATCTGCTAGACCTTGTACTGCACATAAATATCTCGATACGGATTCATTTCCAGCATAGTTTATATATGGCTCTACAGAACTTGGTACTAAATTAGGCCGTGATTCACGGATAGCTCTGAACCGATCTTTATCCTCTTGAGTATAACTTTTAGGCACAAAGTTTTCATTCACATCTAGGGTTTCGTTAAAGTTAGCTTGCTCATACACAGTGCGCTGTGGCGCTGTATATCCCTTTTGACGGATGGTATCCACGAGAGCCTCTGTTTTTTCACGCATCACTGTAAATCCTTGGGAACGTCCAGTGAATACTTTATCGTAGTCGATGGCTGTAGCAATGGTTTCTTCTTGCTGGCTAGTCCTGTGATGAGTCGGATGTTCTAAGGCTTGTAAAATACTGTTATACACTGCTTTAAAAACTGGTTTATCATCGGAGAATTTCACTTCACTTTTTCTTGGGTGTACATTGATATCTACGGTCCCTGGAGGTACTACGATTTGTAACACCACCAAGGGATAGCCACCTTTTGGTAATAGGGCATGGTACGCCGTATCGATAGCCTTGTAGATAGCTTTGTCGGCAATGACACGTTGGTTTACGATGGTCGTCTGCCATTGACGGCTACTTTTTAGTACCGTTGGCTTGCTGACCACACCTTCCACATAAATACCTTCTGCTTCATAGGCAATGGGAAATACATCTTCACTCACTTTAAATCCGTATAAAGCAGCGATAGTATCCACCATCTTATGATTCCCTGGTGTCATGATGGTAACTCGTGTATCCACAATACATTTGAAAGCAATATGGGTGTGGCTCAATGCCAGTTTGCCAATCATATCTTGAATCTTATTCGCTTCTGTACGAGTAGATTTTAAAAACTTTCTACGAGCAGGGGTGTTATAGAATAAATCTTTCACCTCAATGGAGGTGCCCACTGATGTGCCACATGGATCGCAATCTACCATATGACCACCTTCGATATAAATCCGTGTGCCCATAGTATCCGTTTCCTGACGAGTCCGTAAGGTAAACTTAGATACAGAAGCAATGCTGGCAATCGCTTCACCACGAAAACCTAAAGAGGCAATATCGTATAAATCGTCGGCACTGCGAATTTTACTAGTAGCGTGACGCAATACGGCTAGCCGTGCATCTACTTCGGACATACCGCACCCATTGTCGGTGATACGCATGTATTCGATGCCACCTTCTGCAATTTCTACTTCAATGGAAGTAGCCCCTGCATCGATAGCATTTTCTACTAACTCTTTGATAACAGAGGCAGGGCGTTCTACCACTTCGCCAGCTGCTATCTGATTAATAGTCGTTTCATCTAGGACATGAATGGTTGGCATTACTTGCCACCTCCTTGTTTCGCCTCTTCCTGTAAACGATATAATTCACTGATGGCCTCTATGGGTGTCATACTCATAATATCTAGCTTCAACAATTGATCGAGTACAGGCTGTGTAAATAAATCACCACTTCCCAATAGAGGTCCTGACATACTAGAAATCTCATTTTTCCTAGGCATTGGCTCCGATACTACTGTTTCATCTTCCAAATGAGATAGAATTGTGTTAGCTCGATCTAAGACAGCTTTAGGAAGACCTGCTAATTTTGCTACATGAATACCATAACTGCGATCTGCCCCACCTTTTACAATGCGGCGCAAAAATAGCACATCATTGCCTTTATCTTTAACCGCTACCGTATAGTTTTTCAGTTTGCTATATTGGTCTTCCAGTTCAATTAATTCGTGATAGTGAGTAGCGAACAAGCTTTTACAGTGGATGGTTTCACAAATATGTTCCACCACGGCACGAGCAATGCTAAGGCCATCAAATGTGGACGTACCACGACCTATTTCGTCGAGGATGACTAGACTGTTGCACGTTGCATGCTCTAAGATATAAGACACTTCTTTCATTTCCACCATAAATGTACTTTGACCTGTGGAAATATCATCACTGGCACCGACGCGGGTAAAAATTCTGTCCACAGGAGCAATGGTGGCTTCTCTAGCAGGAATAAATGAGCCAATTTGCGCCATAATCATGAGCAAAGCCACTTGACGCATATATGTCGATTTACCTGCCATGTTAGGACCTGTGATGAGGATAAACTCTTCTTCGGAATGGTTCAACACCACATCATTAGGAATGAACAATTCCTGTTTCAGCAAGGTTTCAATTACTGGATGACGACCGTCCTTGATGGAAATGGCTCCATTTGTCACGATAGTAGGACATACATATTTATTAGTAAAGGCCACTTCCCCTAAGCTTAAAATGACATCTAATTGTGCAATGCCACGAGCCGTTTCTTGAATTTCTTTAATATTTTCTTTTGCTATTAAGCGCAAGTCTTGGTACAAAGAATATTCCAACTTTTGAATTTGCTCTTTTGCATTGAGCATTTTTATTTCAAATTCTTTGAGCTCTGGCGTTATATAGCGCTCCGCATTGGTTAAGGTTTGTTTACGGATGAAATAATCTGGTACGAGACCTACTTGCCCTTGGGATACTTCAAAATAGTATCCGAATACTTTATTGTATCCTGTTTTAAGACGAATCCCTGTAGCTTGTTTCGCCTCTTCTTCTAAACGATGTAGCCACTCTTGGCTATTAGTAGCCAAGGATCGCAATTCATCTAATTCTGCACTGTATCCATCACGGATAACATGACCATCTTTCAGTGCTAACGATGGTTGATCCACGATAGCACGTGTTAATAGGTCACATAGGTCATCATGGGTATGAATCATGCTATGACAGTCTTGCAGAATATTAGAGGTACAATGTTGTATTACCTCTTGAATCATCGGTAAAGCCCGTAACGATTCTCGTAAGGAGGCAAAATCTCTAGGGGACACACTCCCCGTTTCTACACGGCTTAAAATACGTTCAAAGTCATAAACAGAAGTCAATAAAGAACGCAGTTGACTGCGCATAGTCGGATTATCAATAGATTCACCTATGCCCATTTGACGGCGCACGATACGATGGATATCCATTAATGGATGTTCAATCCACTGTTTTAGCATACGAGCTCCCATAGGGGTTAATGTCTTATCTAGTACATCTAGAAGAGTCCCCTTTTTAGAGCCATCACGAACATTTCTGGTAATCTCCAAATGACGCAAGCAAGATGTGTCCAATATCATGCGGTCACCCACAGAGAGTTGGTGCACATAATTAATATGAGATGTATCTGTTTTAATGATTTCTTCTAGATAGAGAATCATATATCCTAAGGCTTCTAATACATCTTCTTCTAGTAAGCCAGCATCAGAAAAATGTTCACGACCTTTCAGACGAATACTGTCTATAGTTTCTATAGGCGTGAACGGAGACAAGGCGATGCCAGACATTTGACGGGTTAAAAAATCTTGAATATTAGTAGGTAATTCACTACTACCCGCCAAAATAAGCTCTTTTGGTTGGTATATGGTGAAAGCATCAAATAAAGAACTTTCACTAGACGTATCCATACGTTCCCAAATGACTTCTCCAGTAGTGATGTCTGCGAATAATACAATGCGCTGTCCCCCTGTTTCATAGGTCAAAGCTAAGAAGTTATTTTCTCCATCTTTCGTACCATTTTCACTGAGTACTGTACCCGGCGTAATAACACGAATGACATCACGTTTTACGATGCCCTTTGCCTCTTTAGGATCTTCCACTTGTTCACAGATGGCTACCTTGTACCCTTTACTGATGAGTCTTTCAATATAGGATTCTGCAGAATGGAAAGGAACGCCACACATTGGAGCTTTATCTTCTTCACCCGCATTGCGACCTGTTAAGGTGATATTCAATTCTCGTGATGCGGTGATAGCATCTTCGTAAAAAAGCTCGTAAAAGTCACCTAATCGAAAAAATAATAGTTCCTTTTCATAGCGAGCTTTAATACTAAAATATTGCTCCATCATAGGCGTTTGTTTCTTGCCCATTCTGCTAACTCCTTTCTATAGTACAGTGCCGTATAATACCCAAGTTTGTCCTTTATCGATGCGTACATCAATAGTATCCCCGATATGCAAAGATTCTTGTTTAGGGAATAGGACCATTTTATTACCTGAAGTACGACCAAACCACATATTTTCATCAGTACGACTCGGTCCTTCTACGATAATATCGTACACTTTGCCTTCCATGGCTTGATTCAATTCAAGAGAAATTTCATTTTGTACGTCCATTAAAGCTTGTAAGCGAACACGTTTCACTTCCTCTGGTACTTGCTCTTCAAATTCTGCCGCTGGTGTACCAGAACGTTTAGAATAAATGAAAGTAAATGCCATATCATAACGGACATCTTTCAATAATTGCAATGTTTGTTGAAAATCTTCCTCTGTTTCTCCAGGGAAACCCACAATAATATCTGTAGTAATCGTAACGCCATCGATTTTTTCACGGCAATATTGTAATAAATCTTTATATTGTTCTACAGAATAATGACGATTCATGCGTTTTAAAATATTATCAGATCCAGACTGCACTGGTAAATGCAACTGTGTCACAATATTGGAAGAACGACCTAATGTATCTACCATGCCCTTCGTCATATCTTGTGGATGGCTTGTCATATAGCGAATACGCTCAATGCCTGGAATGCCATCTAAAGCATCTACCAAGGTACCAAAGTCTGTGCCATCTTTAAAATCCAAACCATAAGAGTTTACGTTTTGTCCTAATAAGGTAATTTCTTTAAATCCTTTTTCTCCCAGTTCACGCACTTCTTTCACGATGGCCTCTACAGGGCGACTAATTTCACGGCCCCGCACATGAGGTACGATACAGTAGGTACAAAATTTATTACAGCCGTTCATAATCGGCACCCACGCAAAGAAGGTCCCATTTGGCTTCGCAGCCAATTCCGGCAATACCGTATTGTCCATCTCTACGTTGACTTGGCGCTTTTTGGTACGTTGCACTTCTTTGACCATTTCATTGATATGTTGGATATTATGCGTACCCAATACAATATCAATGTGAGGTGCTCGTTTGAACATATCTGCTTGGTTCTTCTGTGCCATACAGCCCGTTATAGCAATGATTAAGTTTTTATTCTTTTCTTTCAAATGCTTTAACTCACCAATACGACCATAAATTTTATTTTCCGCCGTTTCACGAACGCAACAAGTATTTAAAATGATAAGATCTGCCTCATTTACTTCTTCTGTAGCGATATAACCGACCGACTCTAATTGATGAGCTAATCGTTCAGAATCACTTTCATTCATTTGACAACCGTATGTATAAATATAGTATGACTTCATATTACTCCTTATGCTTGTATTTTACTTTTGATGGCTCAATGGTGCCACCCACCTTAATGGCAAGCCGCTCTATGGACATGCCTGTAATATATTCTATTTCTTGACGTATCGTCTTTTGCAAGGTATCCATAATTTCCTTAACCACAAATCCGAGCATAACGGTAACATCAATTTGTAAGATTAACCCATTGGTAACTTCCTTACTCTTTTTGATATCCATACTGCGCACATCCGTCACACCTGGGGACTTTTCAATACTATTCTTGATGAGTGCTTGAATCACTGCATCTTCAAAGACCAGTTTGCCATAATAGCTGAAAGCTGGGCGTATGACAGATTTTTCCCATCCCTCATCTTGCTTCGTAGACAATCTAGTTCTGCGCCAGAATGATTTAATGGGGTCGATTAAGAAGCCTTTAAAATGAGGCTTTAACTCCACAGATGGAACGGGAATAATATGTTTTCCCTCTTTCAATCTGGCATGTTGTGCTTTTTCAATATCCTTCGGGCTAGCTACGTCTTCAATATGAATATAGTAGGATGGACCTGGGATTCCCAAGGCTTTCGTTATCTTACCAATCATATTTTCAGATGTACCTAAAATCATAAGGCGTTCCGGTTGAATTTCATTCAGTGCCTTTCGCACACTTTCCACCTGTTGTTTGTCCTGAAAGATAGCACGACGAACAGCTTTAATACGATTTTCTTCTTTTTTAGCAGAAAATCCACCCACAATGCGATTATTATGAATTAAAATACCGTCATCGATAATACAAGATGCGTGGTGTTCATGGGCCACCACCAATGCTCTATGACTTTTACCTGTTCCGCTAGGGCCAATAAATGCGATTACATCCATATTACACCTCTATGCGCCTTGTAAGGCTTTCATAAACTCAGCTACCCACTCACTTTGTATTTCATATTCTCCAAGACCAATACTTTCAGGGAACCGATCTTGTATGCCATGAAAGTCTGATCCACCAGAGATTAACAAGCCCCTATCGGTAGCAAATTGATGGTATTTAGCACTATCCTCAGCAGAGTGGCTAGAGTGATAAACCTCTACGCCATCAAAAGGCAATTCCAATAATTCATGTACATAGGTGTCATTTTCCACTAATTTAGGATGGGCTAACACCGCGATACCACCAGCGCGATGAATCAAATCGATAGCCTGTTGTGGTGCATACTTTTCCTTCGGCACAAAGCAGGGACCATTGGGATTTAACATAGTATCAAAAGCTTCCCCTACGGTTTTCACATAGCCGTGAGCAATGAGTAATTGCGCAATATGAGGGCGCCCAAAGGATACAGCATCAGTAAAGGTGTTCACCAATTCCTCATAGGAAATATCATAGCCTGCCTCGGCACATTTATCCACCATTTTATGAATTCTAGAGCGACGCACTTCTTTAAAGTGAGAAATATAATCCTGTAGTTCCGGATGGTCTAAGGAAAATTGATATCCCAATACGTGCACTTCTTTTTCATTGTAATAGGTACTAAACTCACAACCATGATAGATTTGAATCCCTGTTTTATCCTCGTTTGTTAATTGACCGTAGGCACCAACTTCATCATGATCTGTAATAGACATCGCTTGTATGTGTTTCTCTTTTGCTAATGCTACTAAATCTCTTGGCGTATACGTACCGTCTGATACATTCGTATGCATGTGGAAATCGACTAACATAGACCCTCCTTTCCTAACGATTTTGTTCTTTCATACGGCGTTGAATATCTCGTTTTGCATCTCGCTCCGCTATATCTTGTCGTTTATCGTAATTTTTCTTACCTGTCACAAGGCCAATGGTAACTTTTACATACCCATGACTATAGTGAAAGTTCAATGGAATCAAGGAATATCCTTTTTCTTTCACTTGTCCTAACAATTTATGAATTTCTCGTTTATGCATGAGCAATTTACGAGTCCGTTCCGGTTCGTGATTGAACTGATTACCCTGTTCATACTTGCTAATATGCACTTGGTATAAAAAAAGTTCCCCATTTTCAATGCGACAAAAACTGTCTTTTAAATTGATGCGCCCAGCCCGAATCGACTTCACTTCCGTTCCTGTAAGGGCAATGCCTGCCTCATAGGTTTCATGAATATGAAAGTCATGCCGAGCTTTGCGATTATCTACAATTAATGCATTGTTATCTTTCGCCATTACCGTTTCCTCTGTTTCTTTCCTTTGTTACGCTTACCTTTTTTATGTATCGTTTCATAAAAGGCTGTTTTCTTTTTTGTGTCTAACTTGCGTAACATTTGCTCTACCGCTTTCGTGGTACCTGTCGTTTCTATTATATCATGAGATTGGCTACCACGACGTTTTCGTTTCTCTTCTTTTTGCTTCTTATAGGCTTTTTTATTTCCTTTTTTAGGTTTTGAAAGCGATCCTTCACGACTTTGACCTCTCCGTAAGTAGCCATCGATGTATTCCACTTCTCCAATGACAAAATCAATTTGTCGAAGTTCCGTATCGGCTTTGATTAACGTTACCGTCACTGGTGTACCTAAGCGATATTCTTTACCACTTCTTCTACCATAAGCCATATAATGAGGTTCGTCAAAAACATAATGGTCATCATCCATCAAGTTGTATGGCACTAATCCATCCACCCCATTGTCTAGTTCAATGAATAAACCAAAAGCAGTAATGGAGCTCACATGACCTTCGAAACTTTCACCTACATATTGTGCCATATACTGCACCTTTTTCATGTCCAAGGTTTCACGTTCTGCTTCTGTGGCGATTTGTTCACGCTCTGAACAATGACTGGCTCCATGTCTTAAATAGGCCTCATCAGCTATAGATGCCATACGTTTTGGCTTACTACTTAATACATAGCGTAAGAGGCGATGAATCATCAAATCCGGATAGCGACGGATGGGTGATGTAAAATGGGTATATGTGTCAGATGCTAACCCAAAATGCCCAATATGTTCCGAGCTGTATTTCGCTTGTTGCATGGAACGAAGTACCATAATCTGTACCACCGGTTCAATCTCTGTACCGCTCACGGATTGCAATAATTCCTCAATATGCTTAGGCTCTACCTTGCTTGGTAATTTCACAGGATAACCAGAATGATGTAGAACGGTGATGAGTTGTTCTAATTTTGTGTCCTTTGGATCTTCATGAATACGATAGATAGATGTTGCCAATCGTTCACTGAGGAACGTTGCCACAGTTTCATTAGCCAATAACATGCATTGTTCAATTAATTTTTCTGCAATGGTTCTATCTTTTCGTACGATTCGTTGCGGTGTTCCCATACCATCTAAGAGAACTTTATATTCTGGGAATTCAAAACTAATGGCCCCTGCTTGTTGGCGCATCTTCATCAATTGGTATGCCAATGTCTCCAAAGTTCGTACCATCTCCATGAGGGCTACCAAATCATCCGGAATGATATTCTCTTCTAAGGCTAAGTAGATCTCCTTATAGCTACAACGGCGTGTAATATGAATGATGGATGGTTTAATAGTGTAGTGTACCACCTTACCTTGAGGGCTCACTTCCATAATACAAGACATGGCATAGCGATCTTCCTTAGCTTGCAAGGAACAAATACCGTTTGATAATTCCACCGGCAACATCGGAATCACACGGTCCACCAAATACACACTGGTGCCACGTCGATATGCCTCTTGGTCAATGATAGAACCAGCTGGCACGTAGTGACTGACGTCTGCAATATGAACCCCTAATTCAATATTACCATTATCCAATACTTTCGCATGCACAGCATCATCTAGATCTTTTGCATCTTCTCCGTCGATAGTAACCATCTTTTGGTGCCGTAAATCTAACCGACCTGCTTCGTCAGTAACTGTGAAAGAAATCTTCCGGGCCTCTTCTTGCACATCTTTTGGAAACTCTTTTGGCAAATTAAAGGTAGCCATCACTGACAAGACATCTAAATCCGGTGTAGAACTATCCCCTACGATTTCTACAATTTTGCCTTCTGCTTTACGATGTTCTTCCGGCCAAGCCGTCAATTCTACTACTACGGTGGCACCACTTCGTGCATCCATAGTACATTCTAAAGGAATATAAATATCCTCACCTAATCGTTCATTATGAGGTGTTACGAAGCCACTTTTAGGAAGTCGTTCAAATATGCCTACTGCACGAGTTGTATTTCGAGTCACAACACGGCGGATAATACCTTCTGCATTTCGTTCACTCGTACCTTTTCGCTTGATAATATATTCTACTTCATCATCGTGCATAGCTGTCCCTGCACAACCATTGGGAATGAATACATCTGGCAAGTTACCTTCCGAAGGTATAACAAATCCAAATCCTTTTTTACTGGCTTTATAGATACCAATTAATTTCGCATCTTCTGTTTTTTGATAGGACCCATATTCACCGTCTTTAATACGGATACATCCTTCTTCTTCTAACTCATATAATACAGAAAAATAAGCCTGAATCTCCTCACCTTTATAACCCAAGATGAAAGGAACATCTTCGATATGATAGGACTCTGGCCAAATATCTCTAAAAAATCCTAAAATTTCTTCTCTCATAGTACCTCAATATGTCTATAAAAAAAACCTACCGTAGGGTAGGATTTTTTATGTATTAATAAGAACTTAACACTAAATCTAAAGCTAAACTAACTAATACGAATAAAGTAGCAAGAACCACCGTACAACGTGATAAGAATCCATCTACGCCACGCTCTTTACCACCAAACACAGAATCTGCTGCGCCGGAAACAGCACCGCCCATACCTGCGCTTTTACCAGTTTGTGCTACTACTACCACAATTAAAAGAATAGAAATAATAATTTCAACAACCATTAGAAAATCTCTCATGAATCTCTTCCTTTCTGTATTAACGGTTATGACCGAAGTAAACTTCCATTTTTTTCTTTACTCGTTGCAATGCATTATCGATGGATTTTACAGAACGATGATGTTCTTCTGCCATTTCTTGATACGACTTGGCATCCATATATCCACGCAATACATCCCACTCTAGAGGACTAAGAACAGCCTCCATTACTTCCTTAATCAGAGCATATTGCTCTCTATTGATGACTACTTCTTGAGGATCTAGATTTTTTTCTGTCTCTAACACTTCAATGAGCGTTCGTTCTGAATCATCATAGGCTGGCTTATTTAAAGAGATATACGAGTTCAAAGGGATGTGTTTTTGACGGCTCGCCCCTTTAATGGCAGAAATGATTTGACGTGTAATACATAATTCAGCAAATGCTTTGAAGCTAACCTCATGGTCTTGATTAAAATCACGCGTTGCTTTATATAAACCAATCATACCTTCTTGTATAATATCTTCTTTATCAGCGCCCATTAAAAAATAGGACCTAGCTTTAGATCGAACAAAGTTTTTATATCGTTGCACAATATAATCAGTAGCATAATGATTATTCTCACGTTGATAGATTGTAACAATTTCTTCATCCGTTAATGAAGAAAAACGTTCAAACTCAGCTACTGTTTCTGCTTCATATGACATAGGATTCCTCCTGTGACTCTGTACTAGGAATGATATTTAATAGTATACACTATCTATATAAAAAAGTACATATTTACATTTGACTTTCATAACATATATCTATATAATTATAAGACAATAATATATGGGGACGTAAAGGTTTCGACAGGTATGGATGTATCTTAGAAAGCGAGCTGGTGTCTCACTCGACCATAAATCAGTGAACCTTAAATTAAACGCAGAAGAAAATTTTGCATTAGCTGCATAAGCTACGTCACACCTTCTCTCGCCCGTGGAGAAGGATGTGGCGTCAAACTACGGGCTAGCTAGTTCTATCCGCTCAATTAGATCTAGTTAAATCTCATGAGCTAGGATATCTTAGGTTGTTGGTGTCCAAACACTATCCGAAATTTAAAACATCAACTGCGCTCGGAGAGGTCTAGGGGGCAACATGTTTGGACAGGGGTTCGACTCCCCTCGTCTCCACCACAATACAATATAAAACAACCGCTTATTCATAAGTGTTCGTAAGTGTTCACGAATACGATGAATAAGCGGTTTTTTAGTGTTCTACACTATTTTCAATGTTCGTAAGTGTTCGTATAGTTTAGGTAATTTTGCCCATTTTTTGCCCATTCAAAATTTACAAAGTGAGTGACGGGGTTCGATGTGAGAATACGGCTTTATTATCATATTTTTGTTGAGAATGAGTTGATTTGTATGTGATTTTTATTTAAAAATGGGCAAATATATAAAATTTCCCTAGAATATATGACGCAATCCGACTTTCAATTGCCAGTTTTGTTGCACTCGATCACGGGTGGATCGTTGCGCCTCAAGGTACACATGTTCTGTCTTAGCTCGATTCATATAGGAGAATCCTAAGCCGTAGGTGAACCAATGACCTTTGTAAGAAAGTTGTTGTGTCGTACTTTCATTAAATGTAAGAGTTCGATTGCCGAGGAATTCTTTTTCATACATCACTTTCACATACGGATTCCATGCAGTGCGAGATGATGACTTATCTACTCCTGCCCGAACACCAATGCGGCCTATTAAGCTGTACATAGATCCTAATTGACTATGTAATCCATTAGACATATCCACGTTATATCCTTTGCTCGCTTCATATGTAAGCTGTGCTTCTGGTTGTATAAATAGCCCTTCTCCATCTTTGTCGGAGCGGTACATACGTTTTCCCAGTTCCACAGATGCCAAAAAAGAGTTCGCATGCATGGTGGTTGATCGCAAGGCTTCGTTAGAATAGTTAACCAAGTCGAACTCACCTCGAGAACGCCGCAATTTACCAACTAGATCTACATACACATTAGTACCCTTATACAATCGAGTAGAATAGAAACCAAGCTCAGTACCTGATAACTTTGCATGTCCTTGGTATTCATCAAGAGTAGCTGTCGATTGCATCATACCTACGGTGAAACCACTATAGTGAATCCATGTATCCCGTGGATGTATCCAATTATAGCCACCTTTGAGTCCCCAGTATCGTTGTTGGTAACCACCATGATGGGAAGAGTCAAACTTGCCATTCGTATAATTAGCCCATACCGTATTAGACCGTTCCACATCTTTATGAAGATGGATTTCGCCTAACCGCTGCACCAATGTTTCTATATTGCCTAAATGTAAATTATACAATAAGTTATCGAATTGAATGGTCGAGTGTGCACCTGGTGTCAATTTTCCTTTACCATCGTCCTCATAAGGGAATAGATACCAGTTGTTCACATTCGCATCATTAATAGAAACGACTTTTGAATCCGTAGGTCTGCCTAATGTATATAGGTAGGCCCCTTTTTCAATGACAGCTTTTGGACGACTAGGCTTTTTATCATCCGTAGGAACCGTCACATAATGTTCTTCGTTATGTAATGAGAATATCGCCTTGTGATCCTCTGGTTTACCTAGACTTTCTACTAATTGCAACACTTCTGTGCCCGTAGATTTGGAATCTGCCATATTTTGGAAATGAATGCCATGTTCCCCTTCACTGCTAGACGTAATGGTGAGTTTGTCTGTATCACCAGACCCAACATTTCCTGCCATGTGGAATACACCGCCAGTTCCTTTTAAACTGTCCACAGTCAAGGAGAGCGGTACCTCTGTATCGCCAAATCGAACTTCGCCTGCATTAGATACATCTAATCGATTAATTTTAGAGTTATCAGTCATTTCCCAATAATTGCCATTATCTACTTTCACATTGATCGTACCGTTAGGATTGTTGTCCGCCTTACCAATGAGATAAGAATCCTTCGTCAATAGGTTGACATCAACCGTCCCACCGTTGGCGGCAAACACATTACCTACTATGGTTGTCGTATCCTTACCGGACACAGTAATAGTTGTATTCTTGCCACCTGCTACCAAGGCAGGGTCTGTTGGATTACTATCAATGTTTAACTTTTTATTGAAAATAATTGTATTCGATGACGTATCACTAGTAGCTTCACCAACAGTTCTTGCAAGCACAGCTGTCTTATAATTTCCACTACCTCGCATAGCGATAGATACATCACCATTAAAACTGGAATTCGTTTTGTTATTAGGATTGGAGTGTACTTGAGAAATGCCGGTACCTGATCCTTCTGTATCCACCTTAATGGCTAACGATGAATCTGCATCAGAGGTCATGGTTGTACCTGTTCCAGTATTGGCTGAATCTTTTTCAATTCGAATGCCATATCCATTCGCCATCGCCTCAGTGGCAATACTGTTGTTGCCTTTCCAATGAATAGAGTTACTGCCAGCACCGGCTTTTCTCGCACTCACCAAATTTAAACCATAGGCATAGGCACCTTTTGTAGTGATATTCGTAGTATCTAAGGTAACTGTATTTGTACCTTGATTCTCAGATCCTATATCAATACTTCTAGCCACGTAGTTGGAGGCTGTTTTCACATCACTATGGGCAAGGTTCACCGTATTTTCACCACCCACAGCGCTCATTCTCACACCATAGACCCACGGTTTTCCTGTAGATGTAGAATCAGTGGTAATCGTTGTATTCTGTAGGTCTACCGAGTTTTTACTTGGCTTTTCATTAGCATTGGTTGCCCCAGTTGTATCACTCAAACTAGAAGTTACTTCAATGCCATACACTTCATTGTTACCAGTCGTGGAAATGTTGTTCTTAGCACCTGCAAGGGTGATTTGATTTTCACCGTGGGATTCAGCATTGACATACATGCCCCAAACAGTACCACCAGCGCTTTTTGTGATGAAATCCGTATTCGCCTTTAAAGTAAGCTTGGAGAAACCATGATTTTCCGTATCCATATTGACATGCAATGTATCCTTTGTGTTAGTCGATGACTCATTAGTGATGGTAGATACAAAGTTCCTTCCTTCTCTTGATGCCACATGAACACCGCCATGATAGTTCACATTGGATAAAAAGCGCATCTCTGTATCCGTATTGCCTGAGATATGACTTGTCACATTTCCATCAAAAGTAAGACTAGATCCACCTTTTTCAGCTTCAATAGTATCCTTAGTAGACACAGTGCGATACCGATTTTCCCCATTATTTTCCAGGCGGAACGTAGCCACTTCTAAATTATTTGTAGTGGACTCCATATTCATAGTCAAATCATCATGAAAATGCACGTGAGATTCTCCCCCTTTATTCGTTTGTAGGAAAAAACTATTCACGCGTTTTTCATAGGATTTTAAATTACCTGGATTAATCGTTTGTGCGTAGGTATCCATAGTCACTTTCTTTAAAAAGTTCACAGTAGATATTGGCTTCGTTCCTTCCCCAGAACCTTCTCCGACTACTTTTACCACATTGAACATAGGATAATAGTGTCCATGATATTTTTCATGGGTTGTAATGTTAAAATTCGTTTTCGCATCAAAATTAAGAATCGTTTCTGACCGATCAACCAGCTTACTGTTGGAGTTATACACATGTACCCCATCTTGCCAATCAATAGAGGTGCCATCATCTACATGAATGAAATGAATCGTCCCATCCGATGCTATTGTCGTTTCCGTAGTCGGTTTCGTCCGAATGTCATTCGCAGCCGTCATATTTCGATTTGTGATAATTTCATTGACTGTATCGCCGTCCTTTAGATACTTACTTTTCGTCCCTAAGATAGTGCCATCAGTATACTTATACTCATACTTAATGTTTGTAGCGCTATTTTCAGTAATAGTTCCCCCATTCTTAGCTAATGTCTCACCGAGGGAAATCATATCCACCGTTTTCCAATCATTTCGAGTTACAGTGTCTACGGTAAAACCTTCCCCTCTAGCTAATAAAGGAATCGCTGCTAATACTAGTAATGCCAATTGTTTATGTTTCACACTAATTCTCCTCTCTCTTTTAGAATCTATGTATCCAACCTAGGTTAAATTGCCAAGATTATGACATTTTATATTTCGTGAACCCCTTCGCTCTGCACACAGTAGAGACCATGGGCATAGTAATTAAGCCTAACAATAACTTTCTTCGTTTCATATCGATAACGTCCCGCAACATATGATACATACAACTTGAAATAAAATAGTCGTAAATGAAATTGTTAATCAGTTAATTTTATTCTACTCCTTTTTTATCACTTTATCTAGTTGGAATTTAGACTTTTCATGCTATATGACTAAATAGTATATGTATAGTTCACTATTTAGTATATTTGATTTTATAAAATACGCATTCTTTTTCACTTTTACCTATGACAAAACGACTCATCAAGGAATCCTCAATGAGTCGTTATTTCTATTTCTATCTCTATGCAATTAAATTTGAGTTATTACATAGTATATCCATCTTTTAATAGACGAAGTAATCCCTGTACAGATGTAGTCACTTCATCGATTTTTACTGTGCTTGTGGAACCATCTTTGCGCACACGTAATTCTACTTCACTAGATTCGATAGTATTTTTACTTACTGTAATGCGAACAGGATAGCCAATCAGATCAGCATCTTTAAATTTAACGCCTGCACGATCTTTACGGTCATCCAATAATACATCAATGCCAGCTTGTTTCATCTCTTTATACAAGCGTTCACTCACTTCCATCAAAGCTTCATCTTTTGCATTAATAGGAACAATGACAACTTCAAATGGAGCGATGGCTACTGGCCATATGATACCATGTTCATCATAACTTTGTTCAATGGCTGCTGCCAATGTACGGCCTACACCGATACCATAACAACCCATTTGGAATGGAGTTGGACGACCACCTTGGTTCAATACGGTAGCATTCATAGATTCGGAGTATTTTGTACCCAATTTGAATACTTGACCTACTTCAATACCTTTGTCGATGCGAAGTTGACCACCGCATTTAGGGCATGGATCATCGAGAGTAATCAAACGAATTGGTGCCACAATGATGTCATCCACATTGAAATCACGGTTAGGATTGATATTAATATAGTGTGCATCTGCTGTATTAGCACCACCACATACATTGTGTAAATTCATCACTGTTTCATCCACAACAATGGCGAACGCTTCTGATTGTGAAAGTCCCACTGGGCTAATGAAACCTGCTGTTAATCCCACACGAGCTAAATCTTCTGGGGTAGCCATTTCTGGTTCAATACCACCTTCTACAGCACGTTGCACAGCAATTTCATTCACTTCATGGTCACCGCGAACAATAGCTAATATAACTTTACCTTCAATGTTGTATACTACGGCTTTGATTGTTTTTTCTAATGGTAATTCCAACATATCTGCTACTGCTTGAATCGTTTTCGCCTCTGGTGTAGCTACAGTTTCCAATGGTTTAGCATCTTCTGGTTCCACTTCCAATGGTTTTGGTTGTCCAATTTCAATATTCGCTGCATAGTCACACTTTGTGCAGTGTATGACATCTGCTTCTCCAGATTCCGCCAATGCCATAAACTCAAAGCTGCCAGAACCGCCAATAGCACCATTGTCTGCTTCTACTGGTTTACATGTTAAGCCACAACGTTTGAAAATTTTGCTATATGCTTCATACATATCCCAAAAAGATTTGCTCATACCCTCTTCGTCGATGTCAAAGGAATAGGCATCTTTCATAATAAACTCGCGGCTACGCATTAATCCGTAGCGTGGACGACGTTCATCGCGATATTTATTTTGAATTTGATACAAACTCAACGGCAATTGACGATAGGAGTTTACTTCGCCTCGCACAAGATTCGTTACCATTTCTTCATGAGTGGGTCCTAGACAATATTCACGGCCATGACGGTCGGAAATACGCATCATTTCTGCACCGTAAGCAGCCCAACGACCAGATTCTTCCCATAATTCACTAGGTTGAAGAATCGGCATCATAATTTCTTGGCTGTTAATTCCTTCCATTTCTTCACGGATAATAGCATTAATTTTATGGATACTGCGCCACGCTAATGGTAAATAGGTGTATAAACCACCAGCTACTTTACGAACAAAGCCAGCGCGCAACATTAATTGTTGGCTAATTACATCAGCATCGGATGGCATTTCCCGTAATGTTGGTGCATATAAGCGACTTGCTAACATAACTTACTCCTTTATATTTTACTTTTCTTCTAACGTTAAAAGATATTGATCTATTTCAGCAAATAAGGTATCTACTAGTTCTTGTTCTGGGACAGTTTTTAACACTTTTCCTTTGCGGAAAATAATACCCTGTCCTTTACCGCCCGCAATACCAAAATCAGCTTCTCGTGCTTCTCCAGGTCCGTTGACTACACATCCCATAACCGCTACCCGAATTGGCGCTTTGATAGATTTCAATCGTTCCTCTACGATATCTGCCATATTGAATAAGTTAACTTGGCATCTACCACAGGTAGGGCAAGAAATCATAGTTGCTCCAAACGTACGAAGCTCCAAAGAACTCAAGATAGTCTTTGCTACTTCTACCTCATGGATAGGGTCCCCTGTTAAGGACACACGGATTGTATCGCCGATACCGTCAGCTAAGAGTGTTCCAATACCGATAGAAGATTTAATCGTTCCTTGTTTGATAGTGCCGGCTTCTGTAACACCTAAATGCAATGGATACGGTATTTTACTAGATAATTTGCGGTATGCTTCAATCATTAAAGGTACATCTGTAGCTTTAATGGAAACTTTCATTTGGTCATATTCTAAAGATTCTAAAATGCGAATATGTTCTAAGGCAGTCTCCACCATACCATCCGCTGTAGGATGTCCACCATTGGCATCTAGTACATGTTGTGGTAAAGAACCAGCATTAACACCTATACGAATAGGAATCAACTTCGGCTTCGCTTTTTCCACAACTTTTACCACATTATCGATACTGCCAATATTTCCTGGATTAATGCGAAGCCCATCGATACCACTATCAATAGCTTGTAGTGCTAAGCGGTAGTCAAAATGGATATCCGCAATTAAAGGAATCATGGCACGTTCTTTAATATCTTTAATGGCTTTTGCCGCTGCCATATCAGGAACAGCTAAACGAACTAGTTCACAACCAGCGGTAGCCAAGCGATTAATTTCTTCAATAGATTGCTCAACTTTTACAGGATTTGTAGTAATCATTGATTGGATACTGACAGGTGCGTGATTCCCAATATGGACGGTACCCACTTGAATACCCTTTGTCGGTTTACGTTCTATCATAGTATACCTCTAAAATAGTCTTAGAATATCTTGGAATGTAGAATATACAAATACTAACAATAATAGGCCTACCCCAGTCATTTGAATGTATTGCAATGCCTTTTCTGGCAGTTTACGACCCGTAATACCTTCCAGAATCAACAACACCAAATGCCCACCATCTAGTACAGGAATTGGCAACAAATTGATTACACCAAGATTTAAACTCAATAAGGCAGTGAATAACAGCAAACTGATAAAACCATGTTGTGCTACTTGCCCAGCCATTTGTGCTACACCGATAGGACCAGCTACATCTCCTTTACTGTGTCCTGTTACAATATTCCATAAACCTTGTACCATATCAGCAAGAGTAGATCCAGTATGTGATAATGCTTGCACTGCAGATTCACCAATACCGTACTCTTTTACTTCTAATACTGGATTGATTCCGATGACGGCTCTATCACCAGATTCACGGGGAATGACAGTGGTAGATATACTCTCACCATTTCTATCTAATGTAACAGATACTACATGATTACTATGACCTTTCAGAGACTCTGTAATATCCTTCCATTCTTTAATGGATTGACCATTGATAGATACAATCTTATCTCCTTTTTGGATACCCGCTGTAGCTGCTGGATTTCCTGCTAAAGTATCTCCAATAATTGGTTCATGAGATGGAATTGTAGTGCCATGAAAGGCGAATACAAAAAAGTATATCACAATAGCCAACAAAAAATTAAATGTAGCACCCGCAGCGATCACGATAAATCGTTGCCATACAGGTTTGCTGTTGAACCCACGGTCACCTGCATCTTCAGAAGGATCCATACCAGCAATTTTGTTGAATCCACCTAATGGCAAAAGACGTAAAGAGTAAAGTGTTTCTCCTTTTTGTTTTTGTATAACATTAGGGCCAATGCCGATAGCAAATTCATCAACACGCATGCCGCAGGCTTTCGCCGTTAGAAAATGTCCTAATTCGTGAATCATAACAATCACACCGAATACAAAGACAGCTCCTAAAATTGTAATTAACATGCACTTCTCCTTTGTATTTCTTTAGTAGCTTCTTGTCTAGCCCACGCATCCATGGCCAGTACATCATCAATAGATGTAGGAACACCATTGTTCATGCGTTCAAGAACCGTTGAAACTACTTCATATATATGTCCATAAGTAATTCGTTCATCCAGTAAAGCATACACCGCCATTTCATTGGCTGCATTGAATACAGCAGGTGCATAGCCACCTTCTTTTCCCACTATAAAAGCCAGACGTAAGGCAGGAAAATCCTCCCACCGAGGTGCCATAAACTGAAGATCTAATCTCTTAGTAAAATCTAAATGTTCCATTTGTAATGGATATCGTTTTGGATAAGTCATCGCATATTGGATAGGCTCACGCATATCTGGATTCCCTAATTGTGCTAAAATAGCTCCATCTTTCATTTGAATCATAGAGTGTACAATACTTTGGGGATGTACTACTACATCAATATGATCGTAATCGAAATCAAACAACCAATGAGCTTCAATGACTTCTAATCCTTTATTGAATAAAGTAGCTGAGTCAATGGTAATTTTATTTCCCATATTCCATGTGGGATGTGCCAAACAATCCTTTGCGGTCGCCGTATATAAATCTTCTGATTTCCAATGACGTAAAGCACCACCTGAGGCTGTAATGATTAACTTCTCAACATTACTTCTATCTTGACCTTCTAAACATTGATAAATAGCGCTATGTTCACTATCAATGGGTAAAATCGACACGCCATAGTCTTGTGCAGCTTTAGTAATTAAAGATCCACAAGCCACTAAGGTTTCTTTATTCGCAAGACCAATTGTTTTCTTAGCTCGAATCGCAGCCATTGTAGGTTCAATACCTGCAGCACCTACTACAGCAGTGACTACCATCGTAGCTTCAGGCAAAGTTGCCGCTACTGATAAGGCTTCTTTACAACCAATAATTTCTGTGGGTCCATCATAGCGTTCTCTTAATTGTATATATGCCTTTTCATCTACAACACCAGCCATAATTGGCTTAAATTCGGCAATTTGTTGCTCTAGTAAATCAATATTTCCATGTGTTACTAACGCTACTGCTTGGAATTGATCTGGATGTTGACGAATGACATCTAACGTTTGTGTTCCTATAGACCCCGTGGAGCCTAAGATACTTATAGCTTTCATAAAGGTCTCCCTACAATTAAATCATTACAGCATAAGAATGTATGCCAACACTAATGGTGCCGCAAACAATAGACTATCAAAACGATCTAATACACCACCATGACCAGGCAATAATGTGCCGGAATCTTTTTTATTTGCTTCACGTTTTAATTTTGATTCAAATAAATCCCCTAGTGGTGCTAATATACCGACAATGACACCTATTCCAATACCAAAATTCAGTGGCAACCCTAAGCAAATAGAACCAATCCATCCTGTCAAAACACAGCCAATGAAACCACCGATAAATCCTTCTAATGTTTTATTCGGACTGATAGTTGGTACGACTTTTCGTTTCCCAAAGGAACGACCTACAAAATAGGCAAATGTATCACTAGCCCAAATTGAGATTAGCACAAGCCAGATGACAGCTGTGCCGAAGCCATCTTGATCTGCATAATAGCTTGTATTTTCATAGATTTTATTATCACGTAACACCATCAGTGCTATAAATCCACTTGTGACATACAACAAGCTACTGATGGTAGATTGTACTGCTGAAAGCGTTATTTTTCCGTTGCAGAAGGTATATTCAATGACCATAGCCAACATCACCAAAACGCCTAGAAATATTGCTAATGGATAGTTATCAAACACTAAGGAACCGCATACAAGAGCAATATAAATTAGTCCCCATAATGGTAACAAACGGCGTTTCATATGACGAAATAAGCTGACACACTCTACCCAACCAATGAAAGCCAGCACGGCCATCACAAGATTAAAAAATAGACCCCCATAGGTAATGGCAACCGCCAACAAGACAACGCCAATCAAAGCTGTGATGAGACGGGTTTTTAACATATTATTTCTCCTCTTTTAAACCACCAAATCTACGTTCACGTTGTTGGTATGCCAAAATGGCTTCTTCCAACACTTGCGGTGTAAAATCTGGCCAATGTAAAGGGGTAAACCAGAACTCTGCATAGGCAATTTGCCATAATAAAAAATTACTGATACGTGCATCATTGCTTGGTCGAATTAGTAAATCTACACGGTCAAATTCTTGTGTATCTAAATAGGAAGAAATCAATGTTTCTGTAATATCTTCCTCAGAGATGATACCGCTTGCCACATCATGGACAATCCGTTTTGTAGCTCGAGTGAGTTCGTCGCGTCCCCCATAGTTGATCGCTAATTGTAAAGTGATTCCTGTATTTTCTTGTGTCAAATCCTCAGATTCTTTGATAATTTTTTGTAACTCTTCAGATAGCTTAGTAATATCTCCCACAAAACGAATACGCACGCCTTCCGCATGCATTCGCTTTACATTTGAAAGTAAATACTCTTTAATAAGACCCATTAACAGGCTGACTTCTTCTTCTGGGCGTTTCCAATTTTCTGTGGAAAAACCATATACAGTCAGTGCTTTCACACCAAATCCTTGGGCAGCTTTCACAATGTCCTTTAATACTTCCGCACCTGCGCGATGCCCCATACTACGTGGCATACCTTTCCGCTTGGCCCATCTTCCATTACCATCCATGATAATGGCAATATGTTCTGGAATATTAGTAGGATCTACAGTCGGTCTCTCTTGTTGTTTACTTTTCTTCCATAAGTTTTTTAGCATATTGTACCTCATTCGACACTGTCACATGACTGGCTACCATAGGGTGAAAGAGAACTATCTCCCATGTACCTTCCGTTACTTTGACACGGCCTACATAACATTCTTCGGAAGAAATGGAAAAGAAGCGATTATAGTTCTTTTCTATTTTCGTAGTAAAAGGGATAGAGGCAGCCTGCAAAAGAGACTGTGCAAGCTGCCATGGAAATCCCAAAATAGATGTATGTTCCATTAGACAGACATAACATCCTTTTCTTTTGTATCGCGAAGTTCATCAATTAATTTGATTTTTTTGTCGGTCAACTTTTGAACTTGATCTTGTCCATCTTTTGACACGTCTTCAGTAATCGTTTTCGCTTTTTCTTCTTTTTTGATTGCATCATTAGCATCACGACGAATGTTACGAATCGCAACTTTAGCGTCTTCTGCTTTTTTGCTTACAACTTTTACCAATTCTTTACGGCGGTCTTCCGTCAATTGAGGAATCGCCAAACGAATAGAATCACCATCATTATTAGGATTTAATCCTAAGTCAGATGTTAAGATTGCTTTTTCAATAGCACCAATCATTGTTTTATCCCATGGAGCGATTAAAATCATGCGTGGATCTGGAGCAGATACGTTCGCTACTTGATTAACAGGTGTTGGTGCACCATAGTAATCAACCATTACAGAGTCTAATAAAGATGTATGAGCACGACCTGTGCGTACAGAGGCAAATTCGTGTTTCAAAGATTCAATAGTTTTGTCCATGCGCGCTTCTTCGCGGCTAATAATTTCTTTAATTTCCATAGTGTTCACCTTTTATTTTACGATAGTACCGATGGCTTCTCCCTTAGCAGCACGAGTGATGTTACCAGGAATATCCATGCTAAATACAACGATAGGAATATGATTATCTTTACATAATGTAGTTGATGTAGCATCCATTACTTTCAATTCTTTGCTGATTACATCCATGTATGTCAATTCATCAAATTTTACAGCATTTGGATTTGTTTTAGGGTCGGAATCGTATACGCCATCAGCAAATTTTTTTGCCATTAAAATAGCATCTGCTTCGATTTCAGCAGCACGCAAAGCAGCTGTTGTATCTGTAGAGAAGTATGGATTACCCGTACCTGCTGCAAAGATAACAATACGACCTTTTTCTAAGTGACGAATGGCACGACGACGAATGTATGGTTCTGCTACCTCTTGCATTTCAATCGCTGTTTGAACACGAGTTGCTACGCCTGCATTTTCAAGGGCATCTTGTAATGCAATAGCATTCATTACGGTTGCAATCATACCCATATAATCAGCAGAGGCACGATCCATACCTTTAGCACTACCGGATAGACCACGCCAGATATTTCCTCCACCTACCACGATAGCAATTTCAATACCACTTTCTTTGGAAAGTGCCGCAATCTCTTGTGCCAATGGTTCTACCACTTGTGGATTAATGCCAAATCCTTGATCACCTGCTAAGGCCTCACCGCTAAGTTTTAATACGATACGTTTAAATTTACGTTCACTCATGTCCTTCTCCTTATGACGTTTCTAACAAATAATTCAAAAATAAGAGAACACTTGCGGTGTTCTCTTATCTCCGTACTTATTTACCTACAGTAGCCATAACTTCTGCAACGAAATCGTCTTGTTTCTTTTCGATACCTTCGCCTAATGCATAGCGAACATAACGACGTACGTTAATGTTTTCACCGATTTTAGCGATTGCTTCATTGATCATAGCTTGTACAGTTTTTTCACCGTCTTTAATGAAAACTTGTTCTAATAGGCAGTTTTCTTTATAGAATTTTTCAACGCGGCCAGCTACCATTTTTTCAAGTACTGCTTCTGGTTTTGGTTTACGGCCAGCTTTAACGTCTTCTTCAGCTTCTACTTTAGCTTGTTCCATCAATACAGCTTTTTCGTGTTCGATTACATCAGCTGGAACATCTTCACGTTTTAAGTATGTTGGGTTAGCAGCAGCGATTTGCATTGCTACATCTTTGCAAAGAGCTTGGAAATCATCAGTTTTAGCAACGAAGTCTGTTTCACAGTTGATTTCTACTAATACGCCGATACGTCCACCACCATGAATGTAAGATGCAACTACACCTTCAGCTGCAATACGACCGGCTTTTTTAGCTGCCGCTGCTAAGCCTTTTTCACGAAGGAAGTCAACTGCTTTTTGGATATCGCCATCAACTTCTACCAATGCTTTTTTAGCATCCATCATACCTGCGCCAGTCATGTCGCGTAATTCTTTTACTAAAGCTGCTGTAATTTGAGCCATGATTTTTCCTCCTATAAATAATTAAGGTAAGACCTTAGCCTTACCTTAATTTTACATCATTATTACTTATTTATCAATTAAGACTATGTCTGTATATATTGTTAAATAATCTTACAGATTCTTAAGCTTCTTCGGAAGCAGTTTCTGTACCGAATGCGTCTTGTTCACCTTGACGACCTTCTAAAATAGCATCTGCCATTTTACCAGCTAATAATTTAACTGCACGAATAGCATCATCATTTGCTGGGATAGGGAAATCAACTTCGTCTGGATCACAGTTAGTGTCCACAGTAGCTACTACAGGAATACCTAATTTTTTAGCTTCTGCGATAGCAATTTTTTCTTTTTTAGGGTCGATTACGAAAAGTGCGCCTGGCATTTCTGGCATATCTTTGATGCCGCCAAGATATTTTTCCAATTTTTCCCATTCATGACGAAGACGAATTACTTCTTTTTTAGGAAGAACTTCAAATGTTCCATCTTCAGCCATTTTTTCTAATTGTTTTAAACGTTTAATACGAGCTTCGATCGTTTTGAAGTTAGTCAACATACCGCCCAACCAACGTTCGTTAACGAAGTACATATTAGCACGAAGAGCTTCTTCTTTTACAGCTTCTTGAGCTTGTTTTTTAGTACCTACAAAAAGGATTGTTTTACCTTCTTGAGCTACTTCACGTAAGAAGTCATATGCTTCTTCTACTTTTTTTACTGTTTTTTGAAGGTCAATAATATAAATACCATTACGTTCAGTGAAGATGAATTTAGCCATTTTAGGATTCCATCTTCTTGTTTGATGTCCAAAGTGAACACCAGCTTCTAATAATTGTTTAAGTGATACTACTGCCATGTTGGCACCTCCTGTTAAAAAACCTCCGCAACTCTCATCCCTCAGCAAACGCGTAATTGCGCACAGAACTGATAGTCTAGTTGCGTGTGTATTCATACTTGGCTAGTATAACATAAAATGTGGGGTGAAAGCAAGTGGTATAAGCTTTTTTCGTGTTAAACCTTAGAATTGATAGTTAATTTCTCCACGGTAAAAGTTAGATAATGTATCCCCCATTTCATCTTTCGGATTTAACATAGCATGTACTTTTAAACCAACATTATTAGCGACTGCATATTTACCTTGCAAAGCCCACCCTTTATAGTTTTGGTATGCCGGCGTCCAGAATGTAGGTGCAAAGACAGGTCCTCTTTTCCCTAAATAATTATATTGTGCTTTCACAGACCAACTGCCACGTTTATCTGGAACGTAATCACCATATGTAAGTCCTACAGTCCAAGCCTTGTTAGATTCATTAATGTTATATTCATCATAGGCATAATTTTTAATGTTTCTAAATTTGGCAAATTCACCATCTACGAATACTTTAGAACTCAATTTAATATTTCCATAGACACCATAGAAGTCTAAATATTTATTTACCATATCAGAAGAATCAACATAAGCCATTTGTACATCCGAATTTTCAAGGATTTCACCTAAATCCATGCCATTTACTTTTGTATAGAAAGCTCCTAATTTTACATGAGAACCAAATTTACTATTTACTTGAAAAATAGCTAATTGCGCATTATTTTCATGCGATGATTTAAATAGATTAGCTTGATAGATTCGTTCTGGATAATCTCTATTCCTACCAGTAGCAACCTTCATAGTCATATCTGGAGCATATCCAAATGTGAATGATGCATTTAATTTATCCTTACCGGCTATTATAGTTGCCCCTTCTAAAGCTCCATCATAGGTTAATCCGCCACCAATAAATGCATCATGACGTCCTACGAAGGTAGTTACATATTTTCCAAAATTATGTTGTAGATATAATCGGTCAACGGATACATCGGTACTTTTATTAGATCCAAATTCTTTATCGCCTGTGCTTACACGAAGTACAGCTTTAGTATTATCATTGACAGTTGCGGTGAATTGTAGTCGTGCACGATATGTAAACATAGGGGATGTAACATATATTTTAGGCGGATTAGGCGGAGCATCTTCATTTGCCGATTCTGGTCGAATTTGTCTTGTTCCATACGTTTCTGGTGGTGTTTCATTATATCTATTGATATTTGTACCTGATGAATTAGCCGCAGAATATGGCTCTTCATCCAAATCATATTCAGTACGATTACGTTCAAACATTAATCGTGCATCACCATTGATTGCAATGTTACCCATCTTATTTTCTAAAATATCAGTACGTACGCCCAAGTTACTTAGTTCTGTAGAAAATTCCTTTGACAAACGGTTGATAATAACATTTTGTTCAGCATCATTACGATCTTTATGAGCTAACGCTTTTGCTAACATTTGTGCCATTTCATAACGAGTGATATTATGTTGACCGTTAAAATATCCTTCTGGATATCCATTGATAATACCTTCTTTGGCCAATTGTGCTACTGCTTGATATGCCCAATCATCGGGAGTTACATCCGAAAATGGATTTGTGGCAAATCCTGAAGTTATACCCAATACTACTGTGGCAGCTAACGCTGTAAGATATTTTTTCATATATTTCTCTCCCTTATAAAATTGAAAATTATTAAAACATAATATCTTAATAGTAATTCAAGATATATATTTTATAAGCATTTAACCTATATTCATAGCTGTTTCAATCATCTATCAACACTTTTATTTAAACAAATTTTAACATTAATAACTTATAAATACAACTATTATAGGCTTTTACAATGTAATATTTTTTGTACCGTGTTTTTAAAAATACAAAACAACCAACTCCTATACAGAAGTTGGCTGTTTCGTTTCTCTTTTATAATATATCGATTTTCTCTCCCTCTAAGGCTTTGTTGATGCTTCGTACGGCACAGAATTTACCACACATACTGCATGCTTCTTTATGCCCTTCTTCTGGGGCACGGCTTTCACGGATGCGACGAGCTTTTTCAGGGTCTAGTGCTACCGCATATTGTGCTTCCCAATCGAGTTTTTGACGCGCCTCCGCCATACGGTCATCACGGTCCCGTGCATTCGGAATGCCTTTTGCAATATCTGCGGCATGCGCAGCAATTTTGAAAGCCATGATACCTTCTTTCACATCGTTTTCATCAGGTAAGGCTAAGTGTTCTGCTGGTGTTACATAGCAAAGAAATGCTGCCCCATGCATAGCTGCCACGGCACCGCCGATGGCCGCTGTTATATGGTCGTAACCTGGTGCAATATCTGTTACTAATGGTCCTAGTACATAGAATGGAGCCCCATCGCAGATCGTTTGTTGCACTTCCATGTTGGCTTGTACTTGATTCAAAGGTACATGACCAGGACCTTCTACCAACACTTGCACACCACGTTCACGAGCCCGTTTTGTTAACTCCCCAAGTCGAACGAGTTCTTCGATTTGACAGATATCTGTAGCATCCGCTAGGCAACCAGGTCGACATGCATCGCCAAGAGAAATAGTCATATCATATTCTGCACAAATGTCTAGAATTTCATCATAGTATTCATAGAAAGGATTTTCTTGACCCGTCATGGACATCCAAGCAAAGACTAAACTACCTCCACGGCTGACGATGTTTAATTTTCGTTTGTGACGTTTAATTTGCTCTACTGTATGTTGTGTAATCCCACAATGTAGTGTAACAAAGTCTACCCCATCTTCAGCATGAAGACGGATTGTAGAAATAAAGTCTTCTGCAGTCAATTCACCTAAATCCTTCTGATGATGGATAACGCTATCATAGATTGGCACGGTGCCAATCATAACAGGACATTCCTTTGTCAACAGCCGGCGAAACACTTTTGTATCCCCATGCGTAGACAAGTCCATAATAGATTCAGCACCTAATGCCACTGCATGATGAACTTTCTTCATCTCTTCTTCGTAGTCCGTACAATCTTTGGACGTGCCCAAGTTTACATTAATCTTTGTGCGCAACTTTTGACCAATACCTTCAGGTTGTAACGAGGTATGATTTTTATTACATGGAATAGTTACATGTCCTTTTGCCACTAACTCACGTAATACTTCAACATCCATGTTTTCTTTTTCTGCTACCACTTTCATCGCGTCGGTAACAATGCCTTTTTGGGCTGCTTGCATTTGTGTGTAAAACATAAAAAGCTCCTTTCATTACAAAGGAGCCTATAGGGTACTCTATATACAAAAAGGTATCGACATTACATCGATACCCACATATGTCAGCGTGCTTCCTACGCGGGCATGATCCCGATCAGGTCAAAAGGTCAGGTACTTCATAGTCCTTTCTCAGCCTATTACATAGGCTCCCTTGCAAATCTAAAATATTTACTTGCTTATAGTATATCATGGAATGGTGGATTTTTATAGTAAATCATTGTTTTTAATTTTCAAAGTGGTATACTGTAAGTAATTGGCAAGTTTTAGAAACCAAAAGGATTTATTGTTCTAAAAGAATTGATTTTTTTCCCTATCCGTAGTATACTGAAGTAACAACGAGTAAACAGTGAACCTGAGGGAACATTGTGGGGACTAAGTTATCTGCGGATGACTTAGTCCCTTTTTTTTATTTGAGGTATAATATGTCTAAACCATTTCAAACACATAATAAACAATTAAAAATCCTACGTTCAAGAAATCTAATTATAAAAGATGGATCTAAAGCAAAAGCTATATTAATTCGTGAAAACTATTACCAACTTATTAATGGATATAAAAATATATTCCTAGATATAGTAAAAACAAAACAACTAAAAAATGATTACTTCAAAGCTGGAACTACTTTTGAACAGATTTATGCTCTTTATGAGTTTGATAGAAATATTCGTCACATTTTACTTAAATATATGTTAATATGTGAAAATTCTTTAAAGGCAAAAATTGCGTATCACTTTTCATCTGAGCATATTAAAGAACCCTTTCCATATTTAAATATTAATAATTTCCAAACAAAAAGCTTTGAAAAATCATCTAGCCTGATTGCGTTATTATCTGATGTAACCAAAAATAATACAGATGCAAAAAATAAAACAGGTCCTTTTTATCATTACTTTCACAATCATAAGGAACTACCATTATGGGTGCTAGTAACTAAATTATCGCTAGGACAAACATGCAATCTTTTTTATAATCTTTCTTCAAAAATACAGTCTTCTATTATAGATTCTGTACAAAATGAATTTAAGCATAATTCAAATCAATACCATAGCTTTATCAGCTCCCATTACATTGACGATTTTGGCAAAGCTATCAATACTATAAAAGCGTTCAGAAATATGTGTGCTCATGAGGGCAAAATCTATGACTATATTGCTAAAAATAAAAATGGCAAAGCTATATCTACTTCGTTTTTTTATTTATCATCACCACCTGCTTTTTCTGGAAATGTATATAGTCTAATTTTGGTATTACGTTTTTTCCTCTCTAAAAAGCATTACAAAGCTTTGATTCGACTAATTATATTGGAAATTACTGATTTAAGAAGTGAGCTACCTCCTTCTATTTTTTCTGAGGTAGTAAAACGCATGGGCTTTCCTAAAGATTGGAAAACTTCACTAGATCAATATATCTAAAAATAATTGTTCTGATTTATACAGACATTGTATTATGTAAATGAAAGGTACAGAAGGGACTAGTTCCTTTTATATATTATTTCCCCAATACACAAAGCACTCCCCGTCAAGAGAGTGCTTTTTTTCATGCTATTTTATTCTTCCACATCCATGATGGCATTGTGATACACATCTTGTACATCGTCCAAGTCTTCCAGCATGTCTAGTACTCGTTGCATATTCACTGCATCATCACCTGTTAATTCCATATTTGTATCTGGAACCATTGTGATCTGTGCCATATCTGTGGCGATGGATGCTTCTGCTAAGGCAGCTTCTACAGCATCGTAATCGTCAGGCAATGTGTAGATAACGAATACATCGTCTTCTACTTTGATGTCTTCTGCTCCAGCGTCAAGAGCCAATAATGTCAATGTTTCTTCATCATTGCCTTCTTGTGGAATTACAAATACACCTTTGCGTTTGAACATCCAATTGACGGAGCCACTTTCACCTAGGTTGCCACCACGTTTGGAGAAGGCGTGACGAACGTCTGCTGCGGCACGGTTGCGGTTATCTGTCATCACTTCTACAAGGATGGCAGCGCCACCTGGGCCGTATCCTTCATAGGTAATTTCTTCGTAGTTGTTCGCATCACCAGCACCAGCACCTTTATCGATGGCACGTTGGATATTATCCTTAGGAATGTTATTTTCACGAGCTTTTTGTAACGCCAATTTCAAGCGCATATTGCCGGTTGGATCTGTACCACCAGCTTTTACGGCCACTGTGATTTCACGGCTAATTTTTGTGGTAATTTTTGCTTTTAACGCATCATTTTTACCTTTTCTATGTTTAATATTTGACCATTTAGAATGTCCTGACATAATGTCCTCCTATTTATTCCACCACGCTTCGCCTCGCAAGCGGTCTAATATAATTGATACGGCACTACGAACTGAAAGGTGATTGTAATCTCCATGTCCATAGATTGGTTCTAGGATATAGTCGAAATCTTCCATAGTTTCCTTCGTCATACCATACCCCGTTCCAAATAATACTACCACAGGACGGCTCTCACTTTCAAGTGATTTACGGAGCGAGGCATAGGTAATGGTATTATCATAGGTCCGTGCATCCGTAGTACACACGATCGGCTTTTGCCCTTCTAGTTCCGTCACCATATCAATGGCTTGTCGAATGGAATTGACTAATTCCACGTGTTTGAAAGCATCCTTTCGATCCGGGTTATAGGTACTGCCAAATCCCGTTTTCCAATGACTCATTACAGTTTCTGCCAATTCACGCTGGCTCGGCACATTGTGAATGATAAAATATCGTTCCACATCATAGGTTGTGGACGCTCTGGCAATATCGTGGATATCGTAGTTCGTGATGGCCGTCGTAATCACCTCACCATGTTTATTCATAATGGGATAATGAACGAGGCCGATATATAAATTCGCCATTTATTTCCTCTTTTCCTTCGTGAAAGTAGACTGACCTAAGATTCTTTCTAATAAATCTTGCTCTTCTTTAGATGTGGATTTTTCTAGCAATCGTTGCAATGCTTTTACTTCTTCTGCTGTTAGCTCACGATGTAGTAAATCTTGTCGTAGCAGAGCTGTTCGTTTTATAGACTCTTCTAGTCTCCACTGCTCAATATGTTTATGATGACCACTCAATAATATATCTGGTACAACCATACCTCTATATTCTTGGGGCTTCGTGTATTGTGGACATTCCAATAAAGGATAGTAAAAGGAATCCTCTATCGCTCCTGAGGTAGCTCCTAAGACACCGGGAATCATGCGAGCCACTGCATCGGCTACCACCATGGCTGGTAATTCACCTCCAGTTAACACATAATCTCCAATAGATATAGTTTCATCCACTAAGTGTTCTTCTACTCGATAGTCAACTCCTTCGTAGTGTCCACAGACGATGACAAGTTGATCGTAGGTGGCTAGTTCCCTTGCTTTTTCTTGCGTAAACGGTGTTCCCGTTGGTCCCATAAACACAACATGGTTTTTATGATTTGTTTTTATACGACGATGTTCTTCTATAGGCATCTGCAACACATGTTCTACAGCTTCAAAGAGAGGAGGTGCTTTCATGAGCATGCCCGCGCCTCCGCCATAGGGAGTATCATCCACTTGACCATGTTTGCTATGAGAAAATTCCCTTGGATTAGTCACTTTCATATCCAATCGATTTGCCTGTAAGGCACGTTTAATGATGGAATGGATAAAAAAGGCATCAAAAAACTCTGGGAACAACGATATAATATCTATTTTCATGGACTATGCACCTCCTTTCTAGTCAATACAATACTGTATAACATATTAATTTTATTCAGACTTATGCTACTTATTTATAAAGTGTAACGGTGTACTACCAATCTATCTATAGATGTTTTTGTACAATTAACATGGATGTAACGATAACATCGTGTTATACATAAATTCCGACTAATAAACATAATTTCTTACACGTTAATTATACTATTTGTCACTGTCATATGAGATAACAATCGATCTGTTTCATCAAAGATATTAATCGTCCATACATGATTTCGACCACCTTTGTGTAACAATTGACCACGTGCTACCACATAACCTTGGCATCGTTTCGGTCTCACATGATTAGCCGTTATCGATTGACCTACGGCTACTTTTTGTTTAGCTGAACCTAAGTCGATGCTATCCTTACTAGATGTTGGTTCTTGTGCCAATATAGCATTTGATGCCATGCCAGCTAAGGCTTCTCCGTAGGCTAAATACACACCACCGTTAACGAATCCAAAGGGTTGTGCATGAAACGATGAAAGCTTCATAGTACTTTGAAAGGCCTGTTCAGTACAGTGAAATGTCTCTATCTGTAATTGTTCTAATAAAGAGGTTTCCTTCATACTATGTCCTTTCTACTGTGTGAATCAAGTCTTGTCGCAATATTTTCCCTATACTATTTTTCGGTAATGCATCAAAATATATCATTCGTTTCGGTACTTTATACTTCGCTAAACGACTGAGTAGATATTGTGATATATCTTCTTCGGAACAATTTGTTACCACGCATAATACAGGTACTTGTCCCCATTTAGGATCTGATACTGGGATAACTGCACATTCTAAAATACCGTTCATTCCATATAAGACATCTTCGATTTCCTTAGGGTAAATATTCTCACCCCCAGAAATGATAATATCTTTTCTACGGTTTAATAGGTATAAAAATCCATCATCGTCTACATAGCCAATGTCATCTGTATTAAAAGCACCTGCAATAGGCTCTTTATTAAGGTATCCTTTCATCAGCATCGGTGATGAAATCCACACTTCTCCTACCCCTTCTTCATCTGGGTTTCTAATCTCAATGGTAACACCATCCAGCGGATGCCCTACCGATGCTAGTTTAGAAGGATGTTTTCGAACACTGAATGTTGTGCTTTGCGCAAAGGTTTCCGACATCCCATATGTCTTATACACAGGCAAGTTTCGCTCTACGCATTCTTGTAACAGTGGCATGGGGATAAACTCACCACCTAAAAGAATAGCTCTTAACTTCGGCGCTATGATTTGGTCCACTATACGTTGTAATACTGTAGGTACCAAAGATACTATAGTAACTTCTACTTTTTCTAATGCATCTAGTACTACTTGCTCCGAGAACTTTTCACGAATCGTCGCTCTTGTACCATTATACAAAGTACGCAAAATAATAGATAAGCCGCTCACATGAAACATAGGGAGTACCACAAGCCAATTGTCATTTTCTTCTACGCCAAGAACTTTAGCAGAAGCTTTCACATGAGCCTCAATCTGCGACCATCGTACAGGCACTGATTTGAATTTGCCCGTTGTAGCACTGGTATTAATAATACAAAATACTGTATCATTCGCTAGATTCCACGGTAGATTACCATCTGTAGAACCTTCAACACCTCTCTGATGCCCATAATTACCTATAAAAGAGTCCATTCCATCAATTTCTTCGTTATTTATTTGAGTAGATTTATGTTTTACATTATTAGATTTCTCTTCCTTGACATTTTCACCGCTATATATAGGCGAAATAGGCTTGAAATCAGTATCTATGCATGGTGAAAAACACAAATACTGCAAATCCCCTTGACTATGACCGTATTCAGAACTAGAAACATCTCTAATCTCTATGTCACATGCTTCCATCTGTGTTCGCAATACTTGTGCCATTTTTTCCGATACTAGCAAGGTGCGAACGTCTGTGCTTTCCATTTGTTCTGTTACTTCTCGTTCTGTTAGATTCGTATTCAGTAACACCGTTTCTATACCCAATGCAGATAAAGCAAACAGATGTATTGCCATGGATACAGAGTTTTCTGCCCATAAAGCAATACGACTCTCTCCTCGAAGATGAGGAGCGAGTCGTTTTGCTGTAGCTATTGTTAGAGTCAACACATCACCATAGGTAAATTCATTTAAGAAACACCTATCTCTATGTGTGTGTGCTCGTTCATATAACCACTTCATAACCTAACCCATTAAGGGAATTTAGGGAATTGTTTAAAGTTAGGTTTACGTTTTTCTTTAAATGCATCGCGACCTTCTTTACCTTCATCAGTTGTGTAAAACAATAAAGTGGCATCCCCTGCAAATTGTTGTAAACCAGCCAAACCATCTGTATCCGCATTGAAAGAAGCTTTCAAGAAACGAAGTGCCATTGGAGATAATTGAAGAATTTCTTCACACCATTTCACTGTTTCTGCCTCTAATTGATCAAATGGAACCACTGTATTCACAAGACCCATATCTAATGCTTCTTTTGCAGAATATTGACGGCATAAGAACCAAATTTCACGAGCTTTTTTATGGCCCACTAAACGAGCTAAGTAACCAGCACCGTAACCAGCGTCGAAGGAACCTACGCGAGGGCCTGTTTGACCAAATTTTGCATTTTCAGATGCGATGGAAAGGTCACACACGATGTGCAACACGTGACCACCACCGATTGCAAAACCATTCACCATAGCGATAACAGGTTTTGGAGTGATGCGGATCAAATGTTGCAAATCCAACACATTTAGACGAGGAATTTTGTCATCCCCTACATAACCGCCATCACCACGAACACGTTGGTCACCACCGGAGCAGAACGCTTCTTTATCTTCTCCTTGACCGTGGTTAGCACCGGTTAAAATGATAACGCCTACTTCTGCGTCTTCACGAGCAATCGTGAAAGCATCGATTAATTCCATTACTGTTTTAGGGCGGAATGCATTGCGCACTTCTGGACGATTAATTGTAATTTTTGCAATTCCATTATATGTTTCATAAATTACATCTTCGTAATTACGATCTAATACTTTCCAATCGAATTGACTCATAGTTACCTCCAAAATGATTAGCTATTGTCTAAATACTCTACAAAATATTATATCAAAACTATAGAAAAATTTATAGCACTTCTACATACTTGGTACAGCTCGATGCGCCATGGCCACCGCAATCTCATCTAAATGCAATACGCCGACCCCTAAATAGATAGCTACACTTAGATGTTCTTGACTACGTGCAATGCCTACCTTGCCACCTACATTGAGACCGACACATTTATTTTTTAGTTGCTCTAAAGCTTGTGCCGTAGCACCTACGACAGCACCTTTACTAACATGATTATCATGAATTAACTCTTGTCGTTCCGCTGCTACCACGGCCCGTTCAATAATTTTAGGAATAATCTCTGTGAAAGCCCCCCCAAAGTCAACGGCACAACTACGAATTCCTTGAGCTTCAAACTCTTTTCGTAACGCCATCTCTTCTGCACGACTTTCAGAAATAGCAACATGCAATGCAGCTCGCCCTACGCCAATACTTGTTTTTTCCATACCCTATATCTCCTGTTAAGAATTATTCATATTCTTAAGTATACAGTATATTAAAGCATGTTACCATCAATTTTTTATAGACTACAGTATATCTACATTAACTATACCCTTCTGTATATGTAATCTTCTTTTCAACGAAAAAATAGCTGCACAAGATATACTTCTTGCACAGCTATTTAATAGGTATTGCAAATATTCAAAGACAATGTAAGGTATGCTGCAATTTATTAATTTATAATATTATGTTATGACGTTGATTTCATATAAAAACGCTCGAAAAACGCTATAACCTAGTAAATTTATAATACATATACATACCTTATAAGTTTCGATGTTACTTACCTACTGCTTCTACCATAGAACGGACATATTGATATAATTCTTCTTCCCCAGTTGCTCCCCACTCGCCAATTTGTTTCACAATGGCACTACCAACGATGGCGCCATCAGACACATGAGCCATTGCTCTTGCTTGTTCTGGTATGGAAATGCCAAAGCCAACGGCTACAGGGATATCTGTGTATTGACGGATTTGTTTCACAATGCTAGCAATATCTGTTTTGATGTCACTGCGCATACCTGTTACACCAAGAGAAGATACACAATATACAAATCCTTCTGCTTGACTGGCAATCTCCTCAATCCGTTGCTCTGAGGTAGGTGCAATTAAGGAAATCACAGAAACTCCATGGACCTTCGCTTGGTGACTTAGTTCTTGTTTTTCTTCTAACGGACAATCTGGCACAATAACACCTTGAATACCCACTTCTTCACAGCGTGTCATAAAGCTTTCAACACCATACACATAGATAGGGTTCAAATAGGTCATAAACACAAGTGGAATGGTCAACGCATCCGTACCAGTGCGCAAACGTCGGACCATCTCAAAAATATCGTCGGTGGTAACTCCTGTGGACAAAGCACGCTCACTAGCAGCTTGAATGACAGGACCTTCTGCAACAGGATCAGAAAAAGGAATGCCAATTTCAATCAAACTTGCCCCCGCCTTCGCCATAGTACGAATATATTTCTCTGTGGTATCAATCCCTTGGTCACCAGCTGTAATGAAAGGGATAAATGCTTTCTTTTTGAATGCCTCTTCTATTGTTATCTTATTCATGTAAGTTCACCCCTCTGCATCTTGCCATAGCTGCTACGTCCTTATCACCACGTCCAGATAAGCAAATGATGATACTTTCATCAGGACCTAACGTAGGTGCCAATCGCATAGCATGCGCTACAGCATGAGCACTTTCAATGGCTGGAATAATCCCCTCCATACGAGATAGATATTCAAAAGCATCCACTGCCTCATCATCTGTTATGGGTACATATTGAGCACGACCACTGTCATGTAAATAGGCATGCTCTGGGCCTATTCCTGGATAATCTAAACCTGCTGAAATAGAAAACACGGGGGCAATCTGTCCATAGGAATTTTGACAGAAATAAGATTTCATACCATGGAAAATACCTACTGTACCTTTTGTCATTGTAGCTGCATGTTCTTCTGTATCAACTCCTTTACCAGCCGCTTCACAACCGATGAGTTGTACCTCTTCATCCGGAATGAAGTGATAGAACATACCAATGGCATTACTACCGCCACCAACGCAAGCCAACACAGCCGCCGGTAATTTACCTTCTTTTTCTAAAATTTGCTCCCGTGCCTCACGACTGATGATGGACTGAAAGTCACGTACCATCATAGGGAACGGATGAGCTCCCATAACAGATCCTAAGACATAATGGGTGTCCGCCATTCGATTGGTCCATTCCCGCATCGTTTCAGATACAGCATCTTTCAGGGTACCTGTTCCAGAAGTAACCGGATGCACCTTAGCACCTAATAGTTCCATCCGGTATACGTTTAAAGCTTGTCGTTCACAGTCTTCTTGACCCATGAAAATTTCGCATTCCATGCCCATTAACGCCGCCACTGTAGCAGTAGCGACACCATGTTGACCAGCACCCGTTTCTGCAATGACTCTCGTTTTACCCATTCGCTTAGCCAATAACATTTGACCTAACACATTATTTAATTTGTGGGACCCTGTATGATTTAAGTCTTCCCGTTTTAAGTAAATTTTAGCGCCCCCCAAATCTTTCGTCATTTGTTCTGCAAAATATAGTAAGGACGGACGTCCGGTATAGGACACATGTAAATCTTCTAATTCCTTAATAAATTCAGGATCATTTTTGTAAGTTTCATAGGCTTCTTCCAGTTCAATGATGGCATTCATCAATGTTTCAGGCATGAATTGTCCACCAAATTCACCAAAATAGCCATGGTGATGTGTTGTCATTCTGTCTCTCCTTATCTGTTTGTTACTATCTTAACAATCTGTTCCATAGTTTTCATTTTCTTAGCATCTATTTGTTACTGTTTTAATAATCTGTGCTATAGATTTTATTTTCTTCGCATCTTTTTGTCCATTTGCCTCTAGGCTACTACTCATATCGAGCCCATACGGCTGTAGTCGACGAATAGCGCGAGCTACATTGTGTAATCCAATGCCTCCTGCTAAATAGTACGGGACCTGTACACCTTCTAGCAATGACCAAGCGATGGTCTTACCAGTGCCACCACGTTCTTCCTTCGAGTAGGCATCAACCACAAGTCTATCGATAGGTGCATGTTCCCATGGCAACATGTCTTCCTTACCTTGCACCTGTATGGCTTTCCATATCTCAACGGATTCTTGCTGCGCCCCCATTAGGCTAGACCGTAATCGTTGGATATACTCTATATCTTCATCTCCATGTAATTGCACTACTGAAAGTGGTACTGCCTTTGCAATCTCTACAATAGTAGGTATCATTTCATTCACAAATACGCCTACCCGTGAGCTGCATTTGCCACCGCTTTTAGTGTTTACGCTATCTTGCAAACTTCTAGTAATGGATTGGGCTTGTTCTACCGTCACTTGTCGTTTGCTCGGTGCAAAGATGAATCCCACATAGTCTGGTTCTGTCTCCAGTAATACAGGAACTGTATCTTCTTTGGTGATGCCACAAAATTTGACCTTTACCTCATAGCTAGATTGAATAGCTTCATCTACTGTTGGTGCACTTGGTACCTCTATGTTAGATGTATCTTCTGTTCTGAACCTGCCTCGTTCTGTATTATTATGTATAGAACATTTCGGTCTGATAGGTCCATACAATTCAGTTAATTTAGCAACTTTATCTTTAGATCGCATAAAGCTTTCACCCATAAGTGCAGCGTGAATCTTGTTGTCTCGTAACCGTTGAATATCTACTGCCGTTTCTAGGCCACTTTCAGAAATGAAAATCACTGAATCATCCACTAGATTTCTTAGGCGAATGCTATTGTTCACGTCTACCGTGAAATCTTTTAAATTGCGGTTATTAACACCAATAATGCGGGCCCCTATATTCACAGCTCGCAACACTTCCGTTTCATCGTGAGCCTCTACCAAGCAGGACAGTCCCAAACTATCTGCCAACTTATGAAAGTGTGACATTGTTTCATCATTCAAGATAGCAGCTATGAGTAATATTGCTGAGGCACCCCATAGTTTTGCTTCATAGATTTGGTATTCATCGATAATGAAATCCTTCCGTAATACGGGAATGTGTACCGTTTCAGCTATTTCTTGTAAATATTGCGGGCTTCCCAAAAAGAATTCTGGTTCTGTCAACACCGAAATAGCTGCAGCTCCTGCCATTTCATAATCCCTTGCAATATCTAAATAGGGAAAATCTTCTGCAATAATCCCTTTCGATGGAGATGCTTTTTTCACTTCACATATAAAATTAAAATCTAATTCTTGTAATGCCTGTTCAAAAGGAAAGTCCTTCGTGACAGGCATTTTTTCTACTTGCTGTTGTAACTCTGACAAGGGTAAATTAGCTTTTGCGTCACAGACCCGTTTTTCAGTAGCTGCTACAATCTTATCTAATATCATAACTATCTCTATTTCTATCCAATTTTTTTCAATAACCTTATTTATAGTATGTATATACCAAATTGATCTCAGTAGTATTCATATAGTTATATGATATCCATATAATCTCTAAATCTACACTATATAACTATAAAGATACCTAAATAAGGTCTAGAATATGTTATTCCTAAAGGATAGTCCAACTATATAAATACAATTACACTCTTATTATGCATTTTGTGATGCTTTTACAAATTTTGAAAGTGCCTCTGCACCCGCACCGGAGTACAGTAATTCTCCTACTATTTTGAAAGCTTCCTCTAAGGTTACCTCTCCATCTTTAGCCAAATAGTACGCCATGCCCGCATTTAGTATCACTGCCGTAGCACGACCACTTCTATCTTTTCCTTCTAGTAAATTACGTGTAATCTCAGCATTCACCTGTGCATCACCGCCCACAAGTTCATCTGCTGTAGCATAAGTGAATCCATAATCCTTTGGATCTAGTTCATAGGTCTTGAACTCGCCATGGTCAATTTCACATACTGTCGTAGTCCCTGTGGCAGTAATTTCATCAAGTCCGTCACTACCATACACCACGGCACCACGATGCACACCTAAGTTAGACAAGACCTGTGCCAATGGTTCCACTAAGGACCGATCGTACACACCCATAAGCTCTACCGTAGCCCCCGCGGGATTTGCCAGAGGTCCTAGGATATTAAATACCGTTCTGACTCCCATAGCTTTTCGCACTGGGCCCGCATATTTCATAGCTTCATGGTACACAGGAGCAAACATAAAGCAAATATTTGCTTCCTCTAAAACTTTTCTATTTTGCTCTCCATTCAGTTCTAGTTTCACCCCCAGTGCTTCTAGTACATCAGCAGCACCACATTTGCTAGATACACTGCGGTTACCGTGTTTAGCGATAGGGATCCCCGCCGCAGCTAATAGGATGGCAGATGTGGTAGAAATGTTGAAAGTACTACTACCATCTCCACCAGTACCTACGATTTCTACCACAGTATTGTCATGTGGCACAGAACCAGCTTTTTCTCGCATCACTTCAGCAAAGGCTGTAATCTCTGTCACGCTAGGTCCTTTAGCTTGTAAGCCTCCTAAAAAGGCTGCCATAGGCACTTCTTGTACATCTCCACTCATAATCGCATTCATCGTTGCTTTTGCCACTTCATATGGCATATCTTGTCCCTCTGTAACGAGGCGTATGGCTTGTTGAATCATACTCTATCTCTCCCTTATATAATCTTATGGTATTTCAGGAAATTCTTAACCATTTGCGTTCCCTGCGGTGTCAAAATAGATTCTGGATGGAATTGCACACCATACATCGGGTGCGTCCTATGTTCCATGGCCATAATTTCTCCATCTGCTGTACGAGCTGTTACCACCAGTTCATCTCCTAGGGTATCTTCTAAGACCGCTAAGGAATGATACCGCGCTACGGGGAATTCTTGAGGAATATCTTTCCATAATATGGATGGGTAACATTGGGTTGCCACGCTTTGTTTGCCATGCATGACTTCTTTCGCATACCCTACAGTAGCCCCGAACACTTCGCCCATGGCCTGATGGCCTAAGCAGATGCCTAAAATAGGAAACTCGCCTTGATATGTTTCTAGTAATTCTTCGTATACACCTGCATCCTTTGGTCGTCCCGTTCCTGGTGAAAGGATAACACAGTCAGGTGAAAGTTCTTGAATCTCTTTTACTGTCATTTCGTCACTGCGGATAACCTTAATGTCTTTCACTAAAGAACCGATTAATTGATAAATATTGAAAGAAAAACTATCGTAATGATCGATAAGTAATACCATGTTACACCTCCTGTGCCAATGTGATAGCCGTTACCATAGATTGTGCTTTGTGGATAGTTTCATTATACTCATTCACAGGCACACTATCTCGCACAATGCCACCGCCGGAACGAACAAATACCCGGCCATCTTTTGCCATGGCCATACGAATACCAATACATACATCCATATTGCCGGAGAAATCTAAGTATCCTACAGCACCACCGTAGACGCCACGAGGGCTTTTCTCTAATTCTTGTAAAATCTGAATGGCACGAATTTTAGGAGCCCCCGATAAAGTACCTGCCGGTAAAGTAGCACCGATAGCATCTAAGGCATCAAACTCTTCTCTTAATGTTCCTTTCACAGTACTCGTTAAATGAATCACGTGAGAGAACCGTTGTAATTGATGTAACACTTCTACCTGGACAGACCCGAACTCACAGACCTTACCAATGTCGTTACGTCCTAAATCGACGAGCATATTATGTTCTGCTAATTCTTTTTCATCTTTGCTTAACTTAGCCTCTTGCGCTCTATCTTCCTCTTCATTCTTGCCACGTGGCAGTGTGCCCGCAATAGGGAAAGTATAGACGCTTCTATCTTGCAATTTCACCAATGTTTCTGGAGAAGCCCCCGTTAATTCCACAGATTTACCGCTCATATAGAACATATACGGAGATGGGTTCATCGTTCTTAGTACACGATAAGCATTGAGTAAACTTCCTTTGAATTTTGCTTCTCTACGATTGGATACGACGGCTTGGAAAATATCTCCTTCCGTGATGTAATGTTGTGTATTTCGTACTACTTCTTGGTATTCTTCAGAAGTAAACTCCGAGATGAATTCACTTTCTAATACACCTCGTTCGATATGAGCCTCTTCGCCTTCTTTCACTAGGTCTGCTAAGGCTTGTAATTCCAATTGGGTACGCTCGTAATTACGTTCAATGTCGTCTGTACGAACATGACCGATGATATAGATTTTATTTTTATAATGATCGAACGCAATAACTTTATCAAAGAGCATAAGGTCCACATCGTTAACCATGCTCGTATCTGTATCACTGATGTGTTGATCCAAAGTAGATTCTAAGTATCGAATGTATTCATAGGCAAAGTATCCTACAAATCCACCTGTGAAAGTGGGCAATTCTTCCACCCTAGGGCTTTTGTATTGACCCAATATATTTCTAATCTCTTCTGCTGGATTATGACATGTAAAAGTACGTGTCATATCTCCTTTGATCGTCATAGTATGGTTTTTGCATGTGACTTCTAACAATGGATTATATCCTAGGAAGGAATATCGCCCCCAGTGATGGGTGTTATCCGCACTTTCTAGTAAAAACGTATGGGCGCTCACCTTTTTTAACGCTTTCAACACGGAAATAGGTGTACGAATATCCGATAATAATTCTACATAGACCGGTACGATATCAAATCCCTGTCCTAATTGTTTTACCGTTTCTATTGATGGTTTCATAATTCCTCCTGCAACAAAAAAACTCGCCCTAGACGTAACTGTCAAGGACGAGTTCATATGCTAAATAGCCGCACCTATGTGCAGAAAGATTCATATAAATCGCGGTACCACCTTGTTTGAATGCATGCATTCCCCTTTGCAGGATACTATCATATCCCTCACGATTAACGCTCATGACACGTTATGCTATACTAAGACGCATTGTCCGTTCCCCATACCCTCGGTGGTCCATTTAATAGACTGCGTTCTGCGGGGCTCTCAGCTACCCCCACTCTCTGGAAGTGCACGTTCTATTTTTATCTCCACCTCATCGGTTTCGTAGGCGAGTATTAAACTATGTATCAAATATTATCACACTAAAATACATTTGTCTACTGAATATTAACAATTTTCTATAAATTTTATAGGAATATTCTGTAAGTTCTATAGGTACTCTCTATAGATACGTACCTACTAAGCATAAAAGCTAATGATCTAATATCTATTCCTTACAATATAGAATAGCCGAAAATACTCTTCGCGATGACATACTATAGTAGTTGTACAACAATTTTATGATCACATTGATTCTTTGCCTTATACGAGTTGTTTTAAAATCTCCACCTCTACCTGTCCTGGTGCCGATGCTTGTCCCAGTGTACCAAAGGTCAAACAATTACCAAACACATTGCCACAAGTCCGCGTCATCTGTCCCAACTGTCCCATAGACATAGTAATCCGTGGCAACTGTGGATACCGTTCCGTTAATTCTTTTGTAAATTGTAATACGGAAAGTACATCATCATTTGTGCTTGGCATGAGCGCAAACTTAATCACTTGTGCACCCACAGATACCATACGTTCTGCGAAGACATGTAATGTTTCTATATCTGGTGTACTTTGAAAGTTATGATAACTCATTACCGTTTGTATCCCTTGGTGATGAGCTCGTTTCATCATACTACCAATTTCCTCCGAGTAGGCAAACAATTCCACATCGATAGCATGTATTAAGCCTTGATCCACAATCGCTTGTAATAAGTTACAATAATTCTTACTACTTAAGGGAGTTTCCCCTCCTTCAGCTAACGTACGCCATGTAAACAGTACAGGTATCTCTGCATATTGGGAATGCACTTCTTCTACGAATTTTACAATAGTCGGTACATACTCGTCCTCATGCAAAATGGATTCTTTCATCCACATATCTGGGCGTAACTCTATAATGTCTACCTCTACCTGCACTGCCGCTTCTACCTGTGAAAGTATATCTTCTATCGTCGGTCCTACAATAGGAACGCAAATAGCACATCGTTCTTCTTGTATAGGCCCTTGTGGCTTTAATTTCATAGTCTTCCTCTCCTAATTATTATCTATACATATACACAGCCATGTATCACTGCCAATACACCAAATGACTAATTTATCTTTACACATATGTGTAGCTACTACTATACCACATAAGCACAACACAATAAAAGCCAAATCACGATGAGCATTCATTCATGATTTGGCTAATACAAATATTCTATCCCTATGTGCACATCATATTCAGTACTATATAAACATGATACACTTGCACTACTTCTAAAATAACTATTGCTCTGCTTTAGATTCAGGTGGTGCCGTTTTCACAATAAACGCAAGGGCTATCACATGACCTATCCACACGGCTCCCATAACGTATAACGCTACAGGCATATTACGCATGCTATAAGCCCCAATACTTAATAAAATCGATACGGACACTAAAATATTAATCTTAGTGCGTAGTGGCATACCACTTTTATTCTTAAATGGTTCTACATAATTTGCATAGAGCTTAGAGTTTACAAACTTTTCATGGAATCGTTTAGAACCTCTTCCAAAACAAAATACGGCGAATAAATAAAACGGTACCGTTGGCAATAAAGGTAATACAATTCCCAACGATCCCAAGTAAAAACTAATAGCACCTAATACAATCCAAATATAACGAATCACACCTATTGATTCTTGTACTTCTTTTTTTGTTTCTTCTTTCACATGTCACCCTTATATAACATATATGTTAACAAAATTTCTCCATAATTAAAAAATTGGGAATATCCTCTTTGCTTATACTTTCAACCTCAAAATCCGAAGAAATATTCATTTTTTTATTTTCATCAAATATTTTAGAAATTTTACATGTTTCAGTTTCATCAAACTTAAATTCTGTTAAAAAACTTGATATCGCCATAAATACCTCCTTCTTATCACTTATAATTCATTGCTATTTCAAAAAATATATTAGGATGCAAACTTCTCTATATTTTGACATAAGGTTGCATTCCAATGCAATCTTATGTCAAAATGAAGTGCTTTTTGCATTACAATGTAATTTTTGACCAATAACCGATAATCTTTGTAACCAAATGCAATCTTTCAAAGAATATTCACTACCAATAGTTAAACATAGCCTTATATTCCTATACTAGTGAACAGGGCATGGTAATAGAGGATAGCTAACTTGCATCGTTAACTATCCTCTATGGTATATCCTTATGTACTGAATGCCTGTCTATCTATTTTGTAATCATACATAGACATAAGCCAACATCTATAAGATTTTTATTCTTTTATATTAGAACTTGTACGTACCTTGGATACGAGTGTAATTACCTAATTTAAAGTTTTCCCCACCGTATAATGTATCACGTTGTCCAATACCTTTTGCATCGAATGTATAGAATGCTTCTACTAAGAAGTCTTTACGAGGAACATAGCCACCACCCAATGTAAAGCTACGGATACCATCTAAGTAACGATCTGGCACGGCACCTGTACCATTACCACCGAAGAAGGAACCATGTTGGAAATACTTATAATCGATGAAGGCGTTCCAGCTGCCTGGTACTGTGTAGTCCGATTGTCCAATGTCTAAACGTGCTGTCCAGAAGTGTGGAGTACCACCCATAGAGTGACCTTTTACCGTAAAGTCTGCTGTATTCGGCACATGATCAAAATTCGTATAACCATTCATGTAACGACCAAAGCTTGTACGGTTTTGACCGTAGTCAAAGGATAACAAGCCAGTATTACCTAATTGGTATTGGAATCCAATGCCGAAAACATTTGCTAATCCTCTAGTCGTGTACACATCATTCGTATAGTCTGAAACTTCTGTAGTCACATCTCCATAAATAGGACTATCGGGATCAGGAAGTCCACCCCAATCTAGTTCATATCCCGTAATACCTGTATGAGTTACCACCTTAGTTTTTAAGTGACCTGCTTGTAAAGATAGATTTCTATCTTTGATGGAGTGTAAGAACCAAGCTTGAACACCCAATCGAGAGTTAACCTTCGTTTTATACTGTGCGAAGATGGCTTTATCAATAGCCGGAATGATATCACGTTCAAGTTTTAAACCAGTCATTTTAATTGGTTTGCCAATAACTTTTTCTAAAGCTTCACGAGGCAAGGTGTTGCCTTGTTCGGAATCTTGAATCGTTACTTTTAATTCCTCAAGATATTTTTTCACTATATTAGTAACTGTACCCTCACTATAATAATTTTCAATAGAACTAAAATTTGCCTCTTTTAATTCATTAATAACGTTTACATCTTCGATTTTATGTGAAGATGTAGTGTAGTCATAAGCACCTACTTTCTTTATGCCTACTACACGCTTAAATTTATATTTATGTATAGGACTATTTAATGTATTCAACGGTTGGTTCTTTGGTAGAACAGCTCTATTCTTAGCCCCCTCATTGTAATTGGTCATTTCTCCTTTAATGATGGAAGCTAAGGTTTCATCTCTAGTATCAGTTTGATACACTAATGTGCCGTAAAAATGAGATTTAGCAGCCCATTCAGCAACAGCCTTATAGCCTTCCTCTAGTTTCTCTCTATTATTTTCCAGATAGTTTCTATCTAATAAAGATGGATTTCCTAATGACTCTCCAAATTTTTCGTTAACTTCATTTTTCAATGTACCATTTAATTCACCGAGTACTTTATTTTTTTCTTCCTTATATAATTTATTTGGATCATCTTTTTCAATTTTTTCAGGTGTATATTGATTGCCTTCAGCATACGATGATATATCAGCCGCTAAATATCCCACATTATGATTTTCATCCTCTACTTCATATACTACCTTAACCTTGCCAGGCGATATAACAGGATTATAGCTTATATATTTATGGTTTACCAACTCTGGATATGCTTTATTGATGATATTTGCCATACGTTTGATGATTTCAGTTCTTTTAGCAATTTTTTCTTCTTCTGTTGCATTTGGCATCGTGTTATTAACATCACTTAATTGTTCCATAAAGTATAGGTTTTCATTTTTCCCTTTAAATTCTTTTAGGTATATATCCATGAACGAGCCTTCTTGTGGAACATTTTTACCATCAACTTCTTTTACTGGTGTCTTCCAAATATTTCCATAAATTGCCGCTATAGTCTCACTATCCCCATAAATTTTATTTAAACCAATAAACTCTTCTAATGTTGGAGCTCTGAAATATGTCGTATACGTACTGTGGTTATAGGCAGAATCTGTAACCCCCGTACTACCTTTAAAGGATCCAATGCCAGCACGGAATTGGTTGCGATCATCTGTCCACACCGCACGAAGTCCATCAAATGTTTTACCAAACCAATATCCAGTGGTACCTATGGATTCTGAAAGACGACCAACAGAGAAGTCCCATTTATTACCGCCTCTTGTGACGTCTAATTTTTCAATACGTTGGTGATTAAATCCTTGCGATGTAACTGTTGTACTTGTCGTATCTACACCTTTCTCACCGCTTGCACTCGCTATAAGTTTTACATTCGTATTATCATTGATACGAGCATCTACGCCTACACGTACTCGGTGTTCCAAGCCATGTTCTTTCTTGTCTTGTAAGTTATAGGCTGCATTACCTACATAAGCTGTTGTTGTATATAAGGATTGCGGACGTTCAGAACCACCATGAGCCATCAATCGAGTTCGATAATCACCAATCACCGTCATCCCTTTTGCTTTCTTTTTATCAAAAGGTCGTTCCAAGAACGGATGCATGCGTCCCATATCATCACCTACGACGGTAAGAATAGTCTTCACATCAATTTTACCAATACTTTGTTTCTTTTCACCATTTGTATTAGAATCCTTTCCACTGGATCCAAATTTGATATTCATACCAAAACGATACACTCTGGATTGAGTAGCTCTATCATCATCACGATGGTTAAAGATATTGTTAATACCAAAATAGATGAGTGAATCTTTATCGAATTTACGTTGAATCATAGCATTCCAAGTGCCATAGGATTTTTCTTCATATTCATTGGATACATTATAGACAGCACTATCCTCGTCCAAACGTCCAATCCAGTAATTCGATCTATTTTTTTGCGTATTGCTATCTAACATCTTATGATAATAGTCCGCCCAAATTTGTGCATTCCATTTTTTCGTCTCAAAAGTAATGCCAAAATCTATTTTATTTGTAGGACGATCTAATAAATGATGTGGCATGGTTGGGTCAGATTGATTTAAGGCTTGTAATCGAGTCCATCCAAATCGTGTACTCCATTTAGAACCAAATTTATGTTTCCACTCCAATTGAAGACCCGTAATTTGTGCTTTGCCAATATTTTTAAAACTATAAATTAAATCTGGCGCTTGCATCCATTTATCTTGATTCGATAATTGAGGAGCCCAATCTTGTAATTTTCCTGTAAAGTATACAGACATATAGTTTCGGATTCGATTTTGGAATAGACCTACACGAGCATAATCATTTTTACCTTCCCCTTCGAAACTAATGTCTATATTTTTAGAGGTTTCTGGTTTTAAGTTTGGATTGCCTGCCCAATACCAGCCCATTTTTGCTACACCAATAGCAACTGGTGTAGAAGAAAACATTTGCCAGTTATACCATAGTTCACCCATACCAGGTTCTGAATAACCTGTACCAATATTAGCTTTTAGGCGACGATGTGCATTGGAGTTCACATTATACGTAGCCCCAAGATTCCAAGAAAAGTGATTGCCAAATAAACTACTTTGATCAAAGCGTATAGTTGGTTGCACTAGTAAGTCCTTATTTACTTGCCATGCATCTGCTAAATAGAAGTTTCGTTTCCGAATCGCACCTTCACCTTCTGTTATACGTTGATCTCGTTCACGATATTTTTCTAAGAACTTAACCCCTTTATATTTAGGTGCTTTCGCTCGTTCTTCAGGGTCCACTGATTCCCCTTGAGTAAAGTATTTTACATATACCGAGGATGCCCCTTGAAGATTATTTTCTGTTTTCAAAGCTTCATTAAATTCAACAATTTTTTTCCAATGTTCATCATCTACACCAAAATCCTTCAAATTATTAGAGGATGACCACGGCTCAGTTGATTTATCAGTAGTATCTAAATTATGCTCCCGAATATATTCATACGTAATTGGAGGAATATCTTTCTCATCAGAATACCCATAGTATTCATAATTTTTATCCCAAATTGGAAGACCTTCCTTACTTGGTTTAAATTTATAATCATGAATATGAGAGTACACACGTAAACTTTTATCCCCAGGTCTCCGTTCTAATCGGTCTACTCCTGCTACAAGTAAATTTTTGTCATAATCCCAAGCATCAATATAGCGAGTTCTTGTGTTAGGGGAACTTTTTAATCGACTACCAGAACCTGTTTCATAGGTATTAGCAAGCCCCCAGCTTAATGTGTGTTTATCCCCAATAGCGGTATTCGCATTGAAGCGGATATCTGTTTGACGATGGTCAACATCATCAATATAGCGCAATTCATTTTTACCTTCATAGGCTGAACGACCAGTATAGTTAATGAGGGAAATATCATTCTCATTAATACGGGAATGATTCACCTCTAATTTCCAATCGCTGACACCACTACGACCATTCCAAATCAAGTTCAATGTATTACGGTTACTATCACGTTTGAAATGACGTTGAGGCTCCAATGGAGAGGTGGTATTTTTAATATCACGCACTAAATCTTCTGTGAAGCGGTTTAACCGCAACTGAATATTATGATTTTTACTAATATCGTATGTGGCATTCAATCCAATGTCAGATGTATCACCATAGAAGCGAAGGGCATTAGGTTTAAAATCACCTTCTAACTTATCTCCTGTGTCACGGCGTTCTTTTGTAGCAAGAACAGGCATAATATCCCGTTTACTACCAGAAATAGCTACTCGTACTTTACCCATTTGTCCCGAATCAGCACGTAAAAAGAAATTGGAATTACCATATCCAGTGGCACCACCTTTTGCACGAGAGCCTTCCCCATTGATTTGGATAGTTGGTTTTTTAGCAGCTTTTTTAGTGATGATATTAACTACACCACCAATAGCGTCAGAACCATATTTCGCACTGGCAGAACCTTGGACAATTTCAATGCGTTCTACATTTTCAGTACCTAAACGCATTACTTCGTCAGCAGCACCACTAAACTTAGCCAAGTCACCTAATACAGCTTGTCCATCTACTAAAATTAAAGTATGGCGTGCTTCGGCACCACGAATGGATACACCTACACGACCCATAGAGTCTACCGTACGAGAAACACCACTTTCAGTAAAGATGATATCTTCTAATGACTTCGCTTGTTTTTGCTCAATATCTTTTTTAGTAATAATACTCACTTGTTGTGAGTTATATTTTGCCTCTTCATGAGCCCTATCAGCGGTAACATATACAGAACCCTCAGCTTGCACTGAGTTTGAATACATCAAACCAGGTAGTGCTATCCATGTTGCAATCGCGCAAGATAACATGAAGTATTTCTGTTGCTTTCTACGATGTGTGGTCATGGCAATCTGCTCCTATATCTCTAAAAAAACTATATATCAACAAATTTCTATAAATGACAAAAATTATCATTTTCTATTATTTTATCGTAAAAGATATTTCAATTCTACTCCAAAATGAAATCCGATAGCCCAATTAGTCCACTTATTTGATACTTTTCTTATTTTCATCTATGAACATACATCTACTTATATTAACATCACAAATTAAAATGCCTAATAACTGTACAACAAACAGTCATTAGGCATCTCTTCTAACTATAAAATTATCCAATACCGGAGAGAAACTCACTTTCAATTACGTAGAACTAGAATCTATAGGTTCCTTGAATTCTTGTGTAATTTCCTAATTTAAAGTTTTCTGCACCGTATAAAGTATCTCTTTGTCCAATCGCTTTTGCATCGAAGGTATAGGATGCTTCTAATAATACATCTTTCCATGGTACATATCCACCACCAACGGTGAAGCTACGAATACCATCTAGGTATCGATCTGGTACAGCTCCCGTTCCATTCCCACCGAAGAAGGAGCCATGGTCAAAGGATTTGTAATCGATGAATCCATTCCAGCTACCGGGACGACTCATATCCGATTGTCCAACATCGAAACGAACAGCCCAGAATGTTGGATTACCTCCATTAGTTCGACCTGTTGGAGTAAAGTTTATGGACCCTGGCACATAATCATAGATAGTGCGACCATTCATAAAGCGACCAAGGTCTGTTCTATTTTGACCATAATCAAAGGAAATGGTAGCTTGCCCCATTCTATAATTAGCACCAATACCTATAACATTAGCATTGCCATGGAACACTTTAGAGGATGTATTCAATCCAGAAGCATAGGCCATACTAAATTCATCATTACCTAAGGAACGCAAATACCACGCAGTGATTCCCATTTGTTTACCTACCATATGACGAAGTTGAATGAATCCAGCTTGTTTGATTGGTGGTATACTATCACGTTGCAATACGATACCTTCCGCAGGAATAATAGCTCCTGTGTATGGAGTCAATGCTTCCCTTGGTAAACGACTATGAGCATCAGTGGCCTCTAAGACACTAACGAGTTTATTGAAATATTGAGCAATTAAGTATGGGTACATGTCTGAATCGTATGTGTTGTATATTGTATGATCTTGAGGACTTCCATCAGTCTCTAGATAATTATTTTTATAAAGCTCATCTCCTACTTTACCAGAATCATCAGTCAATTCTACTCCTGTAACACCTCCGTTAAAAGCTCCAATAGCAAGTCGTTTGGCTTCCTCGTCATATCCCTTTAATATTTCTGCTTTATTCTCTTTAAACCACTTTGCTAAAAATTCTTTTTTATTTTTGCCAAGAACTTGAATATCCTTAAGTTTTAATTTGAAAATAGGGTTATTTATATTATTCCCACTAGGACTAATCGCTTGTTTAAATGAGCTTTCGGTTGCAGGTCCAGCTGGAATAGGGTTTCCATCTGGTCCACGCATCAAATCTCCATCATCATCATATTTAAATTCCTGTGATTTTCCCTTTAAGGTATAGTTTAATTTTGGCATTTTAATTGGAATGGTAATTTCTTTTTCCGTCCTTGTCGCTATATCAACTGTAGTGAAGGCTTTATCATTACCATAGGCTTTTATTACAATGTCTTGCATGCGAGCCAGTGTTCCATACTGTGCATCTACATTAGCTTCCCATTTTGTAGTAATTTCTTCCAATTCTTTTGTTTTAGCTTCAATTTTTGCTCGTAGTTCAACTTTCTCCTCTTCTGTAGGTGTTACCCAACCATTACCTGCCAAGTCATCTTTTAAACTATCTAATTCAATAGTATAGTCATCTTTTTTTGCAGATAACTCCTTATATTCCCTCAGCAACTTTTTCAACTGTTGATAGAAATTCACTGTATTCGGTGCATCTTTCACACCTTTTTCAACTTTAGCTCCACCAACACGGTTTCGTTCTTCTTCTGAAAGTTCTGAGTAATCATAGGATGTACCAACAAACTCATCTACAGTTGGTGGTCGTTTAAATTTCGTATAAATCGCATGCGTATAGGAAGAGTCCTGGATGCCGGTGATGTAAGAGAAATCACCAAATCCTATACGTACCTGGTCTTTATCACTAGTCCATACGGTACGAAGTCCATCAAATTCTTTATTAAACCAGTACCCTGTAGCACCCATTCGTTCTTTCATTCTACCTAATGAATAATCCCATTTTGCATGATGTTTCGTCAAATCTAACTCTTCTACTCTACTATGTTGAATACCTTTTGAACCTACCATTTCATGGGATGTATCCACACCGTTTTGTCCCTGTGCTGTGATGAGTAATTTTACATTCGTAGTATCATTAACTCGTGCATTAGCACCCAAACGCAACCGTGTATGGAACCCATGTTCATTTTTATCTAGTAGGTTTTTCAATGCCCCATCACTAATTGAGCTGACTGCTGTAACCCGATTGGATGGTCGATCACTACCTAAATGACTATCTCCACCCATACGTAAATCACCTATGAATGTAATCCCTTTTTCTTCGCCTTCATCAAATGGTTTCTCTAAGACAATGGCATTCAGTGGAGTCATGACTATAATATCATTTTTATCATGAATGACTTTTGTAGATACCTCTACTACCTTATCCTTTGTTTCGCTAGAAGCCCCAAATTTTAAGTTCATCCCAAACCGATATTGACGACCTTGCAAGGCTCTATCATCATCTCGATGATCAAAGATATTATTAATGCCAAAATACACTAAAGAATCTTTATTAATTTTCTTTTGTACAATCATGTTCCAAATTCCATAGGATTTTAACTTGTACATATCCGCTGTCTTTTTCGTATTAAACTCGTAGGTAATGATAGATTTATCGTCATTATCAGGGTCTTTTTGTGATGTAATGTAATTACCCCCGCCAGATACAGAATTACTATCTAGCATTTTATAGTAATAGTCTGCCCAAATATTACCACTCCAGCCACTTTTCTTATCTTCAAATTCTAAACCTAAGTCCAATTTATGCATTGGTTTATCTAGCAATCGACGTGGCAAATCTGGATTTGTTTTATTAATAGCATTTAAATAGGTATAACCTAATTTAAATTTAAAATGCTCATTCAAACGTTGTTTCAACTCTAATTCCAAACCATTGATACGAGCTTTACCTATATTTTTAAAAGTATAAATCATATCTGGTGCATGTTCAAATTTTGTAGCACCCATATAAGTACTTTCGTTTAAATAAGGATGAAAATCTATAATATGCCCTGTATTAGCAATGGTCATGTAGTTCGTAATTTGGTTGCGGAATGCAGTCAATTTGAAATAGGTATTTTTGTTTTCCCCTTCAAAAGAGATATCGATATTTTTCGAGGTTTCTGGTTTTAAATCAGGATTGCCAATCCAATACCATCCTAGTCGTGCACGACCACCGGATAGTGGAGCTACATTCGTTACCGTAGGGCCATACATTTCCCAATTATAGTACATTTCCCCCATGCCTGGCTCGGTGTAGCTGGTGCCAATATTAGCTTTCAAACGACGATGTGCATTGCCTCCCACATTATGGGTAACCCCCATGTTGAAAGTCATATGGGAACCGAATAAATCACTATGGTCTAAGCGAGCAATCGGTTGTAAAATCGTGTCTTTATTTACTTGCCATGTATCCTGAATAAAGAAATGTTGTTTCCGTAATCTAGCACTCCCTACCGTTTGTTGGTTAATCCGTTTATTATACTCATCTTTGAAATGACCATTATTAAATTGTGGCCGTACAATTTTAAAGGATGGATCTTCCATATAATAGAACAGAGCCAAATACGCTAGGTTAATAATTGGCGGCTTCACTCCATCTATGGTTGTGGATCCTTGATGTCCTGGCCCATATTTAGCCACCAGTTCTTGATTGTAAGGAATTTGCTTCAATTTTTCGTTGAATGCTTCAAACCGTTTAAAGGCTTCAGGATTACGTCTTTGAAGATTATTCGGCGTATAATTTCCACCAGAATCATAGACCAAACCCATAAAGGCAGACTCATCTAGCCCTGCTTCTGGGTCTAAATAATTTTTAAAGTCTTCATAAGTAAATTCAGGCACACTGGTATTGCTTGTTCCATCATAACCATACCATTCATGTTCTTTATTCCACCGTAACGAACCATCACTATTTTTATCAAAGGAATGACGATAGATAGTACTAGAAGGTTTCCCTTTTTTCACAGCTAAACTTTTATCATAATCCCAAGGGTCAATGTTCCGAACCCATGTGTGAGGCGCACTTTTTAATCGACTACCTTCGCCACTTTCAGTAGTGTATCCAAAACCATAAGAAAGTAAGTGATTATCATTGGCTTGCGTATCTCCAGTGACATTAAAGCTCCATTGTTTATGATCCACATTATCCACATAGTTCAACGTGTTTTTACCTTCATAGTTACTATTTCCAAATTCACTAGTAAGGGTCACATCATCTTCTTTAGTCCGGGCAGAGTTCAATTCCACTTTCCAGTTACTTTTTTCATCCGAACCAGCATAGGAAACGTTAATTTTATTCCGATCCAAATCCCGTTTATAATGCACTTGTGGTTCATCTTCAGAATTCGTTCTTTTTACATACCGCTCTAAATCTTCGTTATATCGATCCATGGTGAAAGAGAATGAATTTTTATCATTCATATCATAGATGGCAGACAGTCCAATATTGGCATTGGCGCCATAATAGCGAAGTGAATTTTTAGGGAATCGATGTGGCACACTTGGATCACCAAATGGTACTTCTTTTCTTTCGCGAGCTGCATATACAGGAACGATATCACGTTTACTACCGTGAATGTTCACTCGTAATTTACCTTGTTGTCCAGAGTCAGCACGCATAAAGAAGTTACTATATGGGAATAAACCTTGATCCCCACGGGAACGAATACTTTCACCATTGATGCGGATATTCGCATTTTTATTTGGTTTATTCGTGATGACATTGATAACACCACCAATGGCATCGGATCCATATTTTGCACTGGCTGCGCCTTGGATAATTTCTATACGCTCTACATTTTCTGTACCTAGTCGTTGTAATTCATCACCTTGACCTTGGTACTTTGCAAATTCACCCATTACAGGTTGTCCATCTACAAGAATTAATGTATGACGAGGTTCAGCACCACGAATGGAAACACCCACACGACCCATGCTGTCCACTGTACGACTGACACCGGCTTGTGTAAAGACGATATCTTCCACAGATTTAGCCTGCTTTTGTTCAATATCTTTTTTAGTAATGATTTGCACTTGTTGGGAGTTATATTTTGCTTCTTCTTGTGCACGATCAGCTGTAACAAACACAGATCCTTCTGCCTGTACAGGTGCTAATCCACCTAGTAGATACCAAGAACAAGCCATCCAACTCATGACAGCACCAGTAAGTATACGTTTCTGATACGGTTTAGTATAATGCATAGCACTCCACCATCTTCCTATAAACATAAATACATTTGATAATGTTAATCATTTGTATTATAGTTCTAATCAAATATCACATCTACTCCATATGGTTTTCAAATACTCCATTTGATTCACGAACTGTAAATTATGTGATATGTATCACTATTCAATATTTTTTATTACAATTCTAATTTTAATTCATAACAACAAGGGAATAAGATCTACTTTATTGCAATATAAAAAGGCTATAGCTGATTCTATCAGTCTATAGCCTTTTGCGTGCAGATATTATGTATTTTAACTTATACTATTTCAACAATGCCTTTAATGCCAGCACATCTTGTTGCAATCGCTCATTTTGGTCTAATAACCGATTGATCTTATCCTCTTGTTCCGCAATACGACGCTCTTGCAATGCATTGTTAGATTTTTCCATTGCTAATTCTTCTGAAAGCACTTGCACTGTTGCTGGCGGTGCATATTGTGGCACATCATCACTGCCATGTCCAATCCTAAAGGTAACGCCTCCATTATAGGAGCGTTGCTTTCCAGCAAAGGCAATGCCTGCATTAAACATGGTTCCTTCATCTGTATAATGAGCAACGCCTAGAGCAAATCCTGTTTTACCAGAATTATGTCCCACACCCGCCATGATTTGTGTAGGTTCTGTTGATTTATAGGCCACTGGCTTTAATGCCGCCAAAGCTGCATTCATCGCATCTCCTTCTCGACTTTCACTACGAAGCGCCTGTACATCTTGACGAACTCCATTCACCAATGTATTCGTTTGGTTCATGATGTCCCCCATAGTGTTGTTGATACTTGTATTAAGCACTCGTTTTAATTGAGCTACATTGACAGCATCTGTATCTAATTTGCCTGCTGCCACATTATTAATTTGGCGAGTTAATCCTAGGTCTGCATTACCAACGGACACACCTCCTAATGAGCTTTCCCATGTAGAGGCATCTCCAAAATTATCTTTAATAGTTTGAAACGCTACTGTTTTCTTTTCTTCAGCTTTCTTAATAATATCTCGATGTTACATAGTTATTGCGTTAGCAGCATTACGTTTTTCTTCTGTGTCACCGTAAATACGATCATATTCTGCTGTACGAAGTATAGTATTTGATTTGTCGATTGTGTCATTTGCCTCTTTAATGATAGCTTTTTGTGCCTCATAAGCAGCTACATCTTTCACCACAGTACTCATATCCATAGCCGCTTTTGTAGTAGGATCATAGCCCGCTGTGAAAGCTTGACCCGATGTGGAGGATAATGCACCTAGTGCAACGGAAGAATCAATGGTTGTTTTCGAGTCTAAACCAATAGCAACACTGTTAGAGGCATGTGTGCTTGATTTAGTTCCCATCGCTATACTATCCACACCATTAGTAATCGTTTTAAGACCGATTGCTATACTTCGATTACGGTCAGTTTTGCTTTCTTGTCCGATGGCAACACTTTGCAAACCAATAGAGTTTGCATATAAACCAATGGCAGCTGAGCCATATCCACGGGCACCTAGCTCTTCTCCTGTCACTTGATGCTTCTGCATACCCATGGCAACGGAATAGTGACCATACGCCTTAGAATGTACACCTATTGCCGTAGAATATATCCCTTGCGACGAACTGGATGTACCAACTGCAGTCGAATATACGCCAATTTCACCGTCTACCAACTCTGTATTAGCCACACTATTATTACCGATAGCAATAGACCCAACACTACCAGTCCTAGCACCTGTACCTACGGCGGTTGCCGCATAATAGGTATGATCTGCTGTGAGATGCTTCGTTTCATTTCTAGCATCTGCCCCTATGGCAACAGAAAGTCCTGCTGTAGCCGTCGAGTTTCGACCAATAGCAATAGAGCCATGAGCCCCTCTATCATTCGTACTTGCCCCGCTACCAATAGCAATTGTTTCTGTATCTTGCGCTTTTGCACCATATCCTAACGCCACAGATGTTAACCCACTTGCTTTTGATGCATCACCAAAGGCAGCACTAAAATCGCCTGTTGCATTGGAGGCATGACCAACCGCTGTGGATTGAATACCCGTTGCATTCGCAAATGCCCCATAGGACGCAGAACGATTATTGGTAGCTGTTGCGCTGTCCCCTATGGCTGTGGAATGCGCACCAGACGCTAATGTTTCATTACCAATACTGATAGAGCGACCGCCAGTAGCACCAAATCGTTTATTTTTGTCTTCGTTGATTGCTACACCAATAGAAATAGCACGATTACCTGTCGCATAAGAATCGGCTCCCACTGCCACCCCATAATCTCCACTAGATATAGCATACGCACCTACTACTGTAGTATTCACATTCTTTGCTTCTGCTTTTGTACCAATCGCTAAGGCATCTATCTCAGTTGCTTTGGAGTTTAACCCAATGGCCGTAGCATTACCACCACTCGCTGTGGAGTTAGCTCCTATAGCAACCCCTTGGTTACCCGATGCATTGGAGTTGGCTCCAATTGCCAACGCCACGTGACCCGCAGCATTAGCATCACTGCCGCCTACTACAATAGCAGGATCTGCTGCCATTGTTGGTGCAGACATTGTACCTAATACAAGAGTAAGAACTGCCAACTTAGACTGATGTTTTTCAAATTTCATTACTAACCTCTACCTTCTATAATAACTACAGTATTACAGCTTTATCATAACATTCATTTTTTACAACTGTATAAGGTTAGCATATCTCATTTTTATTGTCAATTTAATTCATATCTTTGACGGTGTCAAGTTTTTGTTGGAAAAATAATTGCCTTGCTTTAAAAGAGGGT
>CAURQH010000010.1:0-71338 GCA_963526885.1 uncultured Veillonella sp.
GAACCCTCTTTTAAAGCAAGGCAATTATTTTTCCAACAAAAACTTGACACCGTCTAGGTACAGCACTCCTATTGTGTTTTACTTCAAACAATGCTATACTTAAGACACAAAAAAAAGAGCCGTCAACGTGTGCTGGCGTTAGGCTCATCTCAAATGGATAAATTGATGAAGCCTAACGTATAGAGGGTGCGAACCTCTTTCGTTAGGCTTTATCATTAATTGTTAAAGAAACTAATGATTTGTACTATTAGCTTTAAAATTAAAATCAATACATTGATTTTTCTAAAAACTTTTTCATAGTACCACCTCCTCCTATAGGATAGGAAGAGATGAGCCCAACGCACGTTGAAGACTCTTCTATAATTGCATTATAACAGAATTTATTCGTATTGTGTATATATAAAGATAAAAAACACATCAGTCTATTGACAAGCGACTTAAAATGCTATAGAATAATCTTCAGTTAGATAAAGTAAATGCGATGAACAGGTATAAAGATATAGTTAGTTGCTTTCAGAGAGCTACTGGTCGGTGTGAAGTAGTAGAACGGTTATATTGAAACTCCCCTGTGAGCAGCGATGGTGAAACTAAGTAGTCATCGACGGTAGTTCCGTTATAACTGTGAGAACCAACTAGGGTGGGACCGTGTTATTGAAATGATAATGCCCCTTGATGTGCGTTGCACATTGAGGGGCTTTTTTGTATCATAGGTTGATTAGTGTTTCTTACATTTTACGATGAGATCTGTATAAGGTATACAGTACAAGTAAACTCTATTGGAATGTTCTGATAGATGTAAGCATGGCTTACTAACAGTAGGATAGGCGGATGATTATGACAAATAACCGCACTTAACAGTGTTAGAATCTGTAATGTACTGCTAGGACAGACAGTATGTAAAATGTAAAAAATACGATACAACCAATACGCTATATAACGCCCCTAGGGATGCATAGACATCTCTGGGGGCGTTTTTCTATTCTCTGAAAGAAATCTCAGAGGGCACGTACTTAAAACCACCATAGGAATGATTTTAGCAAAGGTGAGATATGGAGGCCACATATTCAGTTTTTTTAGAATCATCCATTAGAATAGACATACGAACAGATATAGATTAGTCAGAAAGAGGAATAACCATGGATAACAGAATTTATTTTTTTGATACTACACTTCGTGATGGGGAGCAAACTCCAGGGGTTTCCCTTCAAACACCAGAAAAAGTAGAAATTGCACAAGCTCTTGTGCGCCTTGGATTAGATGTCATTGAAGCTGGTTTCCCAGCGGCATCGGAAGGTGACTTTGAAGCGGTAGCTACGATTGCTAAAGAAGTACGTGGATGTACTATCGCAGCATTGGCTCGATCCAATGAAAATGACGTGACAAAAGCAGCAGAAGCACTAGCAGGAGCAGAGCGCAGTCGTCTTCATGTGTTTATCGCTACTAGCGATATTCATCTTGAATATAAATTGAAAAAGACTCGTGAAGAAGTGTTAGATATTGTGAAACACATCCTTGAATTTGCAAAAGGTAAATTTGATGAAATCGAGTTCTCCGCAGAAGATGCGTCTCGTACAGATTTAGATTATCTATGTCGTGTCTTTGAAGTGGCTATTGAAGGTGGAGCTTCTATCTTGAATGTACCAGATACAGTAGGCTACATGACACCAGAAGAGTTCGGTAATCGTATTCGCTACATCAAAGAACATACGAAAGGTATAGAAAAGGCAATCATCAGTGTCCATTGTCATAATGACTTAGGCCTTGCTAATGCGAACACATTGGCAGCTATCGAAGCAGGGGCTCGTCAAGTGGAATGTACAATGAATGGCTTAGGAGAACGAGCTGGTAATGTGGCTATCGAAGAAGTGGTGATGGCTATTAAAACTCGTCATGACCATTATCCATTCGATGTACACATCGACACACCACTATTCACTCGTACTAGCAAATTGGTGAGCAAACTTTGTGGTGTTGCGGTGTCACCTAATAAGGCTATCGTAGGTGCCAATGCCTTCGCACATGAGTCTGGCATTCATCAACATGGTATGTTGAACAATCCTACAACGTACGAAATTATGACGCCGGCTAGTGTAGGAGCAGAAAAAACGTCTATCGTATTGGGTAAACATTCCGGTCGTCATGCTTTTGAAGATCATTTAGTGAATTTAGGCTTTCAGTTAGAAGAAGAACGAGTGAATGAGTTATTCGTTCAATTCAAAGCCTTAGCAGATAAGAAAAAACAGGTATACGATGAAGATATTTATGCCTTAGTGATGGATACAATGCATCATGAACAAGCATTCCACGTGGTACAACACGATTACCATTCCGATCAAAATGGATACGTTCTTGCTAGCATTCGTGTATTAACTCCGAATGGGGAACGTATGGATGCCGCTGTTGGTGATGGTCCAGTAGATGCTTCTTTCAGAGCTATCGAACGATTGGTGAATACACCATTTGTATTGGAAAACTTCCAAATCCGTTCTGTAACGGTAGGTAAGGATGCCCTTGGAGAAGCTGTGGTGAAAGTCAACTACAATGGTCGCAGATTCCAAGGCCGCGGTATTAGCACAGACATCGTAAAATCCAGTGTGAATGCCTATATTAACGCAGTAAACGCAATTTATTTAGCAAAAGAATTAGAACAAGAGTTTGGAAACCAGGAGGGTTAATGTCATGGGTATGACGATTACAGAAAAGAATATGGCACGCCATGCAGGGCTTGCAGAAGTAAAAGCAGGTCAAATGATCGAGTGTCAATTAGATTTCATCTTGATGAACGATATTACATTTCCACCAGCAAAGAAAGAATTTGAAAAAATCGGTAAACCTGTCTTCGATGCAGATCGCATCTACTTAGTGCCAGACCATTTCACACCGAATAAAGATATTAAATCCGCTACACAAGCGAAAGTGATGCGTGATTTTGTACGACAACATAAGATTACACACTATTTTGAAGTAGGCCGCATGGGCATTGAGCATGTATTGTTACCAGAACAAGGTTTAATCGGACCAGGGGAAATGATCATTGGTGCCGATTCTCATACTTGTACCTATGGAGCGTTGAATGCTTTCGCCACAGGCGTTGGCTCTACAGATGCTGGTGTGGCTATGGCAGAAGGCAAAACTTGGTTTAAAGTGCCAGAAACAATCAAAGTTGTGTTAGAAGGAAAACCTGCCAAATGGATTTCCGGTAAAGATATTGTGTTGGACTTAATCGGCAAAATTGGTGTGGATGGCGCTCGTTATAAAGCTCTAGAGTTCCATGGATCTGGTGTGCAATACATGACAATGGCAGACCGCTTGACCATCTGTAATATGGCTATCGAAGCGGGCGGAAAATGCGGGGTATTCCCGTACGATGCAGTGACAGAGGAGTATATCCAAGGTCGCATCACACGCCCTATTGAGCCAATCGCAGCAGATGAGGATGCAGAATACTGCCAAGTGGTAACTATTCAATTGGATGAATTAACTCCAGTGGTGGCGTACCCACACCTTCCTTCCAACACGCATTACATGAAAGATATTGTGAAAGAAGACCGCATTCAAATCGACCAAGTTATCATCGGTTCTTGTACGAATGGTCGCTTTGAAGACTTACAAATGTGCGCAGAAATCTTTAAAGGTCGCAAGGTGGCGGACTTTGTACGTTGCATCGTCATCCCTGGATCTCAAGATGTGTACAACCAAGCTGTGAAAGCAGGCTTAATAGACATCTTTATTGAAGCAGGCTGTGCTGTAAGCACACCAACTTGTGGCCCTTGCTTAGGTGGTTACATGGGCATTATGGCAGAGGGAGAGCGCACCGTTTCTACTACAAACCGTAACTTCCGTGGCCGTATGGGACACGTTGACAGTGAAGTATATTTAGCAAGCCCATATGTGGCGGCAGCAAGTGCAGTAGCAGGGTATTTAGCAAGCCCTGAGGAGGTATAATATGGCAGACTTTCAAGGAACGATTTGGCGCTACGGCGACAATGTAGATACAGACGTAATCATTCCGGCGCGCTACTTGGCAATCGCGGATATGGCGGAATTAGCAGAACATGCTATGGAAGACATTGATACGACCTTTGCACCGAATGTGAAAGCTGGTGAAATTATGGTAGCTGGCAAAAACTTTGGTTGTGGTTCCTCTCGTGAGCATGCGCCAGCGGTGATTAAAGAAAAAGGTATTTCTTGCATTGTAGCAGATAGCTTTGCTCGTATCTTTTTCCGCAATGCCATCAACATTGGCTTACCAGTGATTGAAATTGGCGACGCTGTAGAACATATTAAAGAGGGTCATGAGATTTCTGTAGAAATGGCTACAGGTGTGGTACATAATTTAACTACTGGGGAAAGTTATAAAGGAACTGCACTACCACAATTTGTGCAAAATATTGCCAAAGCAGGTGGATTGGTAAACTTTGCGAAAAATAGACAAGGCTAATATTGTCTAATAGGATACCCTAGGCAAAGCTACTATTGATTAGCCTAGTGGTACTCCATATGATGTTTGTGTGTTAGATGATACAATATATAGATATGAGGAATACCATGAGTGAAAAACAAATTGTCCTAATTGCTGGCGACGGCATTGGGGAAGAAATAACAAATTCCGCGCGTACCGTGGTGGACGCAGCCTTTGCCAAAGCGGGTGTAAACGCGAAGTGGATTGAGAAAAAAGCCGGTGGTGCGGCTATTGATGCTTTCGGTGAACCATTGCCACAAGATACAATCGATGCATGCCAAGAGGCAGATGCTGTATTATTAGGAGCTGTAGGTGGTCCTAAATGGGATGATGTAGATCCATCCATCCGTCCAGAAAAAGCCATCCTTGGTTTGCGTAAAGCATTAGGTTTGTTCTGTAACTTGCGACCAGTGAAAATCTATCCAGCATTGCGTGAGTTCTCTCCGTTGAAACCAGAGTTGGTAGAAGATGTTGACTTCGTTATCGTTCGTGAATTGACTGGCGGCATATACTTTGGGGAACGTGAAGAAGCGCAAGGAGAAGGTCCTAACGAATTTGCTTGGGACAAAGAAACCTACGCTCGTTATGAAGTGGAACGCATCATGGACGTAGCTGTAGAAACGGCACGTAAACGTTCTGGTAAAGTGGTGAGCGTAGATAAAGCCAACGTATTGGCATCTTCTCGTTTGTGGCGTAAAATTGCGAAAGAAAAAGCAGAAGCTAACCCAGATATATCCATGGACTACTACTATGTAGATAACACAGCCATGCAACTGGTGACGAATCCAGGTCAATTTGATGTACTCGTGACAACGAACTTATTTGGAGATATCTTGAGCGATGAAGGGGCTGTTATCTCTGGGTCCCTTGGATTATTGCCATCTGCATCCATCGGTACAGGTACTTCCTTGTATGAACCAATCCATGGTTCGGCGCCAGACATTGCAGGCCAAGGCATTGCTAACCCATTAGGTACAATCTTGTCTGCAGCCATGATGTGTCGTTACTCCTTGGACTTACCAGCAGTAGCGGACTCTATCGAACAAGCAGTAACAGCCGTTCTTGATGCGGGCTATCGCACAGGTGATATGTACCGTGAAGGATTTACTAAAGTGAATACCCAAGGCATGACTGACGCTGTCATAGCGCACTTAGGATAAGCATCATATAGGATATAAAAAAGCACGGCACACTCCTCCACAAACTGATACTATCGTTAGGTTTGCTCCGGAGTATGCCGCGCTTTTTTTATATATGTTATTAGTTAGATATCCTTGATACTGCTTAGCCTATGTGCGCTATGATGGGGTTCTAAAAAGAGGGAGAATATACATGCCTATGTCATAACCGATTTTTGTGATGGTATGAGAGACGATATTATAGATGCTCTTCTATCCAAGAATCATGATAGGCGATGGCCTTTTGTAAATTTACACAATGCGTCTTATTATGCTTTGGTAATGTGTTAGTTAAGGATTTTGTATAAAAACGTAATACTTTAGTGTAAATTATATCTTTCATTGCATTAATAGCGTAATATTCTTTTTGTAATAAGTCGCCATATTTTTTCTCAGAAGAGATAGTTGAGGATAGCAAGTCTTGGATAGAAATTTCAGTAATTTGAGACTTAGGCACAGGAATTATTTTTCCAATAATTACATTACAAAGATGAACTTGCTTATTACTGATAACTTTTATACTGATACGTCTTTTTTCAATGTTAGATTTTTTTGCTTTAGCAATTTGTAGCTCATTAGAATCTAATGTACTTGGAAATTTAGCTGGAGAAGAGAGAGGTGCAAAAAATAGTCTATCTTGGATGGTAAGAACTATACCTACATAGGGACGAGTTCGTTTATCTCCGGTTGAAATTCTAACATCGGGGTCAATAATTTGTAATGATTCGATATATGTTTCATTAATTTTATAAAAGCTTAAGTTTGGTTGCGTATTCATAGAAAGCTCCTATAGTCCATAAAAAGAAAAGCCGAGATACATCCCGGCTTATATTGCAAATAAAGTATATCCATGGTGGGGTGCACCATCCTTATGGACCTCTCTTTAAAAATGATAATTCATTTTATGGTGGGGTGCACCAACGGTAAAGCTCCTCGCTTTCAGAATGATATCACATTCTATGGTGGGGAGCACCAACGATAAAGTTCCGCGCTTTTAGATATACATTTACGAGTCAATCCTATCACAGCAATGAAAGAATGTCAACTTGCATCGAATTTTTGAAGGATATCAATAGAAATATATATATTAGTTAAGGTTTCATGTACTTTTGTGTATAATAGTGTACATATATCAGTGTTGAGAACGGGAAACAGGAGGGTTTACCATGGCAGATGAAAGAGTTACAGATTTACAACTTGCCCACTCTGTGCTAGGATATACGGGAGTTCCAGGGGCTTATGCCTATGAAGTGTTGCAGAATTTACTTTCAAAATATATAGAAAAGGGTGGCTCTGTGAAAGGGCAACGGATTGAGCGCTGTCAAAGTCATCGTGAACTGGTGCAAGCTGTCCATGAAGGGCGTATCGATTATGCCATATTGCCTATTGAAAATTCCATCGTCGGTGAAGTACGGGACAGCACGGATTTAATCAAGGATAAAAATATTCATATTGTAGGAGAAGTACGTCATCGTATTAGCCATAGTTTATTGGGCATAGAGGGTGCTAGCCTAGACACGATTCAAGAGGTGTACTCTCACGAGCAAGCCCTCATGCAATGCTCGCAATTTTTGGCGACCCATAGTTCTTGGCAGTTGGGACCTATGAGTAACACTGCAGTGAGTGCAAAATACGTAAGTGATACACAGGATATCACGAAAGCATGCATAGCCAATGTATCAGCTAAGCAGTTATATGGGCTTGATGTATTGGCGCCAGACATTGCAAACTTTAAGGAAAATTTTACACGATTCTTCATCATCACCCATAAAGATGTAGTGATCCGTGATGCTCACAAGCTAAGCATTATTGTACAAACACCAAATACACCGGGGGCGTTGGTGAAAGTCCTGCGAGTTTTTGAAGACCATCAGCTGAACATGGTCAATATAAAATCACGCCCATGCATACATACGCCATGGGAATATTTCTTTTACATTGACATCGAAGGGGAAGGTCGTGAGGCTGAAGTACAACAAGCTTTAATAGAAGTGCGAGAGCTGTCTAATTACTTGCAAGTGTTAGGACATTATAAAATCTATGATGTACTGTGAGGATTCTAATGCCATAAAATGTTAATATAGAGGCGTAATGGAGGTTTTGCTATTTCTAGATGTTGTAATGATAGGCGGTATAAGAAGAGTAGTTTAAAAGTTTGATGAAGTTTTACGAGAGCCCTTGCTCATAGAAATAGAGATATGATACTATATTTCTATAAATTATATGGAAATATGTAGATATACTGTATAGATATGCTAAGAAAATGTGCTATGTAAATGTAGTGTGCAAATCTAGTATATAAATGTAATATGCAAATACATTGAGCAAACGCAGTATAGGTTTCCCTCCTATTTCTATATACGAGTTAAGACTGTAAAAGTTAAGCAAGGAGACATAGTATGAAACGAACCATTATTTCTTTTTTAGCGGGCGTAATCGTGACAGGTTGTGCGATGGGTTGGTTTTGGTATCAAGACCGTGAGCAGTACACACGTGCTATTCCGGCCGTAAAAGGACCTGTCCAAACGACACCAGTTGTGAATGGAACGCCAGCAGGAGCGACAAATGGTGCTGTATCACAACAAACAGGAACTGTAGATGGACAATCAACACAGCCACAAGCACAAATCACGCAAGAAAAAGCGATGGAAATCTTCAAAACAGCATACCCTGACTATCGCATTGAAAAAGTGAAGTTCGATATAGATCACGGCCGTGCTCATTATGAAATCGATGGAAAAACGTTAACACGTGAAGTAGAAATTAAAGTTGACGCTGTCACAGGAGAAATCTTCCAAGTCAAAGAAGAACATTAAAAATTTGCTATAGGACTATGAATACCTAACCTAAGTAGTAGGCTAGGTATTCTTTCATTAGTAAAGGGAAAGATTATATTAGAATGGTAATCAATAATCTAGTAGCCCTCAACAATATCATGAATCATTTCCTAGTAGTATATTTAAACATACTGTGTTAGTATTAACTATAGAGCAGTTATGGGAATTATATAACAGTAATAGATTAGAATGGAGGGAATAAGATGACAGAATTACACATGTATTTAGCGTATTTGATAGCGTGGACTATCTATCAATTGTGGTCTATTCACAGATGGGTGAAATCGGAATCAAAAGAAGAAAAAGCCGAGAATGCAGGTCATGCGTTGGAAGAGGTTTTAAATTTTATATCTCCAAAGGCAGTGGCTGGTTTGGCCGTGAGTGGAATCATTTTTACAGGGGCTGCAGATGTGTTAGGCATTTTGCTAGTGAAAGGCTTCATTCGTGACCCTCAGTGGCTAGATACATTGCTAATTAGCCTCGTTTGTGTAAGTATTATAGTGGGAATTCGTTCTGCTGTTGAGGCCTATCGCATTGTCCTAAGTGCTGCTAATTCTCGTCAACCAGATCTCTTTTTAGTACGACATGAAAGACTATTTAAAAAGGACAGTATGAACCTAGAGGTTATAGTGAACCGGGTATTACATATCCTATATGCAGGATTTGCCATTTATACGATTGTTATACTTTTACAAGTATTGCATATTTTATAAGAAAAATTACCAATAATGTTTATAGGATATTAGCAAAAGTTGTGGTGGTCTGTTATAATAAATTGATTACATTACATATGCTTAGAATATAGCAGTGTAAATGACAGTATATATAGATGAATCAATTGGTAAGAAGGGCATTATTAATGAACAAAAATAAGAAAACAACAATTTCTAAAGAAGAAACGACCGTGATTGAACGTTTAAAAGACGCCTATAATGAATTGGTATATCCTTCAAAATCCTTTGGAGTAACCTCTATCAACAGTTTAGAAGCGAAGGCAAAATTATGGGGATTGAATCCAGTGCCAGCAAAAGAGGCCCGTGTCCTAGAACTTGGTTGTTCTATGGGAGGCAATATTATTGGGCAAGCTGTGTACCATCCAGAGGCGTCTTTTGTAGGTATTGACCTTAGTGGGTCTCAAATTGCAATTGGTAATGAAATCATCGACGCCATCTCTCTAAAAAATATAAAATTGGTAGAGCAAGATATCCTAAAAATTGACAAGGATTTTGGAACATTTGATTACATTATCGTTCATGGTATTTGGTCTTGGGTGCCAGATGTGGTGAAAGATAAAATTTTAGAAATCTGTAATGTGAACTTGTCCGAACGAGGAGTAGCTTACGTTTCCTATAACGTATATCCAGGTTGGCATCGATTGGATCAAGTCCGTGAGATGATGCTTTTTGCTACACGCTATGATCAGGATATGGACTTGTTACCACGCACAGAAAAAGGGATTTCCTTTGTCCATCATATGAATGAACTCATCAAATCCTCTAAGGACGTGGTGCCTAAATTGGGATGGAAAACAGATAGTTTTGATTCTGCGTTGGATCATAAAGCGTATTATATTGCGCATGAATATTTAGAGCCTATTAATGATCCTGTGTATGTAACGGATTTTCTTAACCGCGCTAAAAAACATAACTTAGTCTACGTATCCGATACAGATTTCCAATTGTCTGCGATCACATGGATGAAAAAAGAACGTCGAGAATTAATTGAAGCCATGTCTGGCGGAGATTGGAACACGAAAGAACAAATTCTAGATTTCTATTTCGATACCCAATTCCGGCGCTCCTTATTATGCCATGAGTCACAAGCTCATTTACTACGTCATAATGAAGAGTTTTTAATTGCTACTCTTGATTCCCTGTATTTCGGTATGATTAATAAGGGTAAGGAATTACAAGATACAGCGAATGTGGTAGAACAAGCCATTGTAAACCAATGCCGTAAAGGAGATGCGTTTACTGTTGCCGATTGTAAGGAAGATGTGAAACGATTGCAAGACGGAGCAGAGTATAATGAAATAGAATTATACAGTATGCTCATTCGGTTCTTATTGTGTGGATTTATTGCACCTGTGACCGAGAAAAAAGAAATTAACACATTCAAAGAAGGTGTGTCCACGGTGCCAAAAGAAATGGCGAACTATGTACAAACTATTGTGGATCGAGGGGGTTCTAGATTCATCAATATCTCTGATGTGCACAATGATAGCATTACAGGATTTAACTCTGCTCATGTGCTCATGATGAAAGAGTTAGAAACACCAAAAACGTTGGAAGAACTATACAAAGTAGCTGATGAAATTCTGAAAGTAGATGAAACGAAACCATCTGGTGAAGTGGTACCGTTAAAAGGTCGTGCGGTAGTAGACAGTACATTAGATGATTTAGGTCAACTTGGGTTCTTGCGCAACAACTAAAATTATATATATTTCTATTAAAAAGAGCTGTATCAGCATGTGTATGTGACATGTGAGTACAGCTCTTTTATGGCACTAAGAGTGTCTAAAGTGATTGCATATAACAAAGGGGAATCGCATGTCGACTCCCCTTTTGTATATAGTGCTATTGTAATTTTTCCAACAAGGTTAATAAGAATTTGGACACAGTTGTTACGGATGGTAAGTGTAATCGTTCTTTTGGCGTGTGGGCACCTAGAATGGTAGGTCCAAAGCTCAACATTTGTGTATGTGGTAATTGTGCTTTTAGTAAGCCACATTCAAGGCCTGCATGAACGGCTGTTACATGCGGTTCTACATCAATGACCTCTTTGTATAGAGCGATGGCTTGTTCTTCTAAACGGCTTCCGCGTTCGTATTCCCAAGCAGGATAACGGCCTTGTTCGGAAACGGTGAAGCCATGCGCTTTTGCCAATGTCATAATGCGGTCTCGTAGGTGCCCTAATTGACTCATAGTTAAGCTACGAACGGAGATAAGAATGTCCAACTGTGTATCATGATCTTCGACGATAGCAATGTTGTTACTTGTATCTACTAAGCCTTCTAATTTTTTACTCATACCGAATACACCGTGAGGTGCTAAGTATAAGAATTGTAAAAGGGATTGTGCTTGTGCATCGCTATAGATAGTAGCAGGTGTGTCACAAGGAGTGACTTTCACCTGTAGATTTGGATCTTGTGGAGATAATTCGTGACGAATAATCTCTGTAATAGCTTGGATATGAGCTTGTAATTCCTCTGCATCAGAAGGTTGGCAAAGAATAGTGGCTTCTGCAAAGCGAGGAATGGCATTATGTTTAGAACCGCCAGTAAAATGGCTCACAGAAATTGGGTGATCTTGTTGTGCTTCCACTAATAAGCGAGCTAAGATTGTCACAGCATTACCAAGTTGTTCGCCAATTTCAATGCCAGAGTGACCACCGTGAAGCCCATCTACAGAGACTTTTAATGCAGTAAGCCCCTCCGGTGTTGGTACAGAGTTCGTTGGTAATGTAAGGTCTAAACGACATCCCCCAGCACAAGCTACGATAAATTCATGTTCTTGTTCCGTATCGATGTTGAGTAAGTATTGTCCGTGTAGGCGGTTGCCTTTCACTGCCATAGCACCATTCATACCTGTTTCTTCATTGGTGGTAAATAGACATTCTAAGGGACCATGAGGGATGCTAGGGTCATCTAACACAGCCAATGCCATCGCTACGGCGATGCCATTGTCGGCACCTAGAGTGGTTTCATTAGCATGTAACCATTCACCTTCCTCAATGAGCTCGATAGGATCTTTGGAAAAATCGTGAGTGGATATGTCAGATTTTTCTGCTACCATGTCGATATGGCCTTGTAAAATGATTGATGGATGATTTTCATACCCTGCAGTCGCCTTAGCGCGGATAATAACGTTTAATTCTTCGTCTTGTTCAGCTTCTAAACCTCTATCTTTGGCAAATTGCATTAGAAAATCACTAATGCCTTGCTCATTGCCGGATTCACGAGGGATTTGGCTAATTTCATGGAACCAGTGTAATACACTAGTTGTATAGTTAATATGTGTCATGATAATACCTTTCCTAGAATAATGAAATATGTTTTAAAATAACTATACTCCTTTAGTTGTAAGGGGTCAATATAAGAATTAAGGGACCGAGTGTTCGTTTATGGTGAAAATTTATGTTACTGGTGTAGTAAGGAATGCTATAATAAAAATAGTGATTTCAAAGGAGGTTATCACATGAAGGATACAAAGATTATGATGATAGGCACAGGAGGTACCATTGCAGGTACAGGAAATGGGTCTAGTGCATTAACGGAATATAGAGCGGGATCCATAGGCGTAGATGATTTGATGCAAGCTGTGCCAGCCTTGGAGGGGTATGGCCCATTTGAAAGTGTGCAATTCTCTAATATCGATAGTTCTGAAATGAGCCCTTATCGTTGGGTACGGTTAGCACTACTTGTGAATGAAGTGGCTGAGCGAGATGATATAGGTGGTATTGTTATTACTCACGGCACAGATACGATGGAGGAAACTGCGTATTTCTTGCAATTGACGGTGCATACGAAGAAACCTGTTGTGATGACTGGCTCCATGCGTCCTGCTACAGCACTCAGTGCGGATGGTCCGGTGAATTTGCTGCAAGCAGTACAAGTAGCACGCAGTGACAATGCTTGGAGCCAGGGAGTATTAGTGGTCATGAATGGCTACATTGATAGCGCTAGAGAGGTGGCAAAGTTACATACCACTGATGTGGCTACCTTTGGAAATGCGCAATTAGGTCATATGGGGTGCGTACAAAATGGAACAGCTTATTTTTACTATACTCCGTGTCGTAAGCATACGAGTGACAGCGAATTTATTCTGCGTGAAGAAGTGGAATTGCCATCCGTAGGGATTGTACATCTATATGGGGGTATGGATACAGAGATACTCACTATGGTAGCAAGGCAATCCCAAGGGTTAATTGTGGGTGGTTTTGGGCATGGTACCTTACCACAGGGAGTTCGTGATACACTCAAAAATATTACCATTCCCAAAGTGCGGTCATCCCGCATTGGAAATGGTATTGTATCTAGCAATTCATCGGATGGGAAAGAGGGATTAATCGTTAGCGATTCGTTGTCGCCTGTGAAAGCCAGAATTTTATTGATGTTAGCATTGCAGAGGGAACGAAGTCGAGAAGACTTAGAACGGATATTTGCTAGCTATTAGATGGTTGAAAGTGTTAAAAACGATAAGTAACCGTTGCACAAGTCTAGCCCTCTAAACTGCATAAAGATATGTGTCAATGATGTGTAGCGTTACTTATAAATATATACAATTCGTGGAAATCGGGGGGGGTAGCACTACTTAGGGGTGCACAACACTTTTATTTTTCTGTACAATAGAAGCATATGAATGCATAAAAATATGCATAAAGGTGAGTGTGTATAAGGAGGAATTTTGTTGTGCAATCTAGACATGTATTACAACTATCCACTCTTTGGGCAATAATTTCTGTGTGTGCTAGTCCAGTATGTGCGAGCCCTGCAACAAATCCAGCCGGAGAAGGTCCTGGTATTGCTATTGGTGCTGGGTCTAATGCCAGCCATGAAGGGGTGGTTGCCATTGGTAAAGGTGCTAATGCACGCTATACCGGTGGTTCTGGTTATGCGAATATTGATGGAGACATTGCGATTGGCGAAAACGCTACCACTCATAATTATTATGACCAATCTGGTTCGGTAGCAATTGGTAAAAATGCCTATGTAGAAAATATCGCTGGCCGTTTAGAGAGGATGTTTGCTTTTAACCAAACGGGGTTTGGCGGTTTTTTGGGACTTGGAAGTTCGCCAAAAAGCCCCGATAAAGTCGTTACTGGTGTTGTTGTAGGTAATAATACCTATGTTCGTACTGGTGGCACTATGATTGGGTCTCATAATTATCGTGGTAAAATTGGTGATATTGAAGTAAACACCGATTCTTATGATACTAAACGTAAAGCAGGTCTAGGGGTTTATTCTACCACTGTTGGGGGAAATAGTTTTACAAACGGAACTGTAGCCACTAATACAGGTGCTCTTAACGTAATCTCTAGTGACTATCAAGGAGGTGATCCTACGAAAGCACCTAAAAACTTTGGAGCCACTATCAACGGTACCTTAAACTCCATTGAGTCAGCAACGGCTAAGAGTGCAAGCGCTGGTATTGCTAATGCCATCGTAGGTGTAGCGAATAAAGCAGCCAATACTAATGGCACCTTAGTCTTTGGGGCAGGTAACGAAATCACCAATTCTATTACAGATATTAATCTATCCTCATTAGCTAGTGGTTTTGGAGGTCCCGCTTCTGTGACAGCCATGTCCAATACTATAAGAAAACTGGTTAAGGATAGTAATTCTGGCGGTGCTACCCTTGCTATTGGTGGAGGCAATAAGGCTGATTATACGTTGCGCACTACTATGATTGGTGTCAATAATACGGTGACCGGTACGGAGACAGCTCGCGCCACAGAAAACTTTGTGGTTGGCTTTAACAATACCGCTTCTAATGTAACTGGTACCACTATCATCGGTACAAATCGTAAAGCCACAGGTACTCATAACTCTATTATCATTGGGTCTGCCACAAAAGAAACCGAAACCACTGCTAGCGATACTGTAGCTATTGGTAACAATGCCAATGTCACAGTGGACGGCGGTATTGCCTTAGGGGCTAACTCCGTTTCTAGTCGAGATCTGACTAAGGAAGCCTCTGGCTATGATTGGTCTACTGGCACCGCTTCCTCTGACACATCTTCCACATGGAAACCAACGACTGCGGCTGTTTCTGTTGGTGATGGTACTACTGTAACTCGTCGTATTACCTCACTTGCAGCTGGCTCCGAGGATACAGATGCGGTTAACGTAGCACAATTAAAACGAGTTGTGAATCATGCTGATGAGCAAACTAAAGCTATGAATACAAGTTTACATGCATTGGGCTCAAGAATAGATACAGTGGGATCTGGGGCGGCTGCATTAGCTGGATTGCACCCCATAGATTTCGATCCAGATGCGAAATGGGACTTAGCAGCTAGCTATGGTAAATATGAAAGTTCCCATGCATTTGCCGTTGGCGCTTATTATCGTCCTAACGAAGATATGATGTTGTCCGCTGGTACATTACTAGGTAACGGGCATACCATGTTTAATGTTGGTTTTTCAATCAAAGTAGACGGTGCCAAACGAATCACAAAATCTCGCGTTAAGCTAAGCGAAGAAGTACTTGCCTTGCAACAAGAAGTAGCTGAACTAAAAGCTATGTTAGGTTTACAATCTAGCACTAAAAAAGATTAATTGCATACAAAAATGTTTATACAAAATGCTGTGGAAATATTTACTTTCACAGCATTTATGTATATATGGACACGTATAAATTGTATGTTATTAAAGATGTTTCTAAAGATAGCCATGTTGGACAAAATATGGTACTGCAATATAATTATGGTTCTATTGCCTTATGGATATAATTTTCTAATGCTCTTTCGATGGCGGAACGCACTGCTTTTGCCAAGGTATCGCCGAATTGAGAGAACGTGCCTGAGTCTGTGAGGAGTTCTCCGTTTGGGTCGATGGTCATGATGACACCATCTGTGGATGTGCCCGTAGCTAGTTGTCCAGATAGGATGCTAGTGATTCCCTTGGATTGGAGTGCTACAGTTTTTGCTTCCGTTATAGTTAGCAATGATTTTGTGAGAGCCCCGTCGGTGAGGGCGCAATTGGTAAATACTAATAGGTTGATGGTGCCTCCAGCATGGAAGGCGCCATCTTTTTCGTAGTATGTATGGCCATCGCCTGCTCGATGCGCTGTTTTTTCAACTCCGGCTGTAGCAATGACTTCGACTATGATGCTTCCCTCTTGTAAGCATACATAGGCATGTCGCTCCATAGAGGCGCTAGTCAATAAGGCTGTACAAAAATGTATGGGTAGGTCTAGTTGTACGCATTCTTTTGCCAAATAAGCAGACGTGGATCCACCAGGTAATTCACTTTCATCATTGACGAAAAATGTGAGTTGTTGATTGCGCACAGCCATGACATGGTGCAAGCCACCGTTGAAAGGGCTCGTGCTGATGGCATAATAAGGCATATCATAAGTCACAGTAATGGCAGAATTGTGTATATCTACATAGCCACCACTACGTAGTGTAGTAGGGGCCTTATATTGATTGTGATTGGGCATATATCCTCCTAGTAAGTAACATGAGATTTTATATAGTTATAGTACCATAAAACGGAACATAGGGGATATTGAATTTAGTATATTTTATGTATCAGAGATTAACATAATAACTATTGGGACGTACTAAACAACTCATTACCGGAATAGCGATAATGGGCTTTTTTTTGTATAATGAGTATAATGGATTAAGGAGGCATGTACCATGGAAGAAAGTCATTTTTTTGCCCTTTTAGGGCGTATGAAATATATTCAACGTTGGAGCTTGATGCGCAATACCGAAGTAGAAAACTTGCAAGGTCATAGTTTAGAAACGGCTATGATTGCCCATCAACTAGGAGTACTTCGGAATACATATTTTGGTGGGATTGTGGATGTGAATCGATTAGCGGTACTGGCCATGTATCATGATGTGAGTGAAGTATTCACTGGAGATATGCCCACGCCGGTGAAATATTTTAATCCTAAGTTGCGAGCCCTCTATGGAGAAGTAGAACAGTTGGCCAATGAAACCTTATGGCGTACATTGCCGGAACCGGTGCAACCAGCCTATGAGGAAGCCTTAGTATCTGTGCCAGAGGAATACGAACTACTAGTGAAAGCAGCGGATACCTTGTCAGCGTTCATGAAATGTGTCACAGAAAAAGCTGCCGGTAATAATGAATTCAATGCGGCTTACGATACGATTTACGAACGATTAGTGAATATGCAATTGCCAGAGGTAGAGTTATTTTTGAAAGTCTATGTGCCTAGCTTGACGAAGTCTTTAGATGAAATGAATGTATCCTTTGCAAAGTAATGTGTACTCCCTATGTTGAAACGTTTGATGAGGAATGCTAGATATAGGTGATACGTTGATAAATAGACAAAATGACAGTGTTGTGAAGGGATGTCACAAGTGTATGATAGCTCTAGAAAATGTATAGAGTTTTGTGAGCCATATATTGACGATGTTGCATACTTTCACGTATACTAATATTATATGGATAATAACTAAGAAGAGGAAAAATCTTTTGAACGCATCACAGAGAGCATTGGGTTGGTGGAACAATGTATGTAGTAAGAAGAGGGTAGCCTCGGAGTTGGCATGGTGAACTAGAGTAAGTGTGCCCGCTGATCAGCGTTAACGATAACGAGTGATTGCTATGGCAATAATCTAGGTGGTACCGCGGAAGTATAGACCCTTTCGTCCTAACGGACGAGGGGTCTTTTTTGTATATATGGGAGGGATATTTACCGCTTTACTGTACAAAACAGTAGTAATCTGGTGATATATCCAATACATAGGAGGACATATGAAAGAATATAAAAATTTGACAACCTACAACCCTAAGGAGATTGAACAACAATGGTACACATATTGGGAAGAGAAAGGGTACTTTCACGAGGAAGTAGATACTGAAAAAGAGCCGTTCAGTATTGTGTTACCACCACCGAATGTAACAGGTCAATTACATATGGGTCATGCCCTTGATAACACATTGCAAGATATTTTGATTCGTACGAAACGTATGCAAGGCTACAATGTGTTGTGGATGCCTGGCACAGACCACGCAGGGATTGCAACGCAAGTAAAAGTAGAAGAAAATATCATGAAAACGGAAGGAAAATCTCGCCATGATTTAGGTCGTGAAGAGTTCCTAAAACGTGTATGGGAGTGGAAACACGAATATGGTAGCACTATTGTAAAACAAATTCGTAGCTTAGGTGCTTCTTGCGATTGGACGAGAGAGCGTTTTACTTTGGATGAAGGATACCATGAGGCGGTATTAAAAGTATTCGTAGAATTATACGAAAAAGGTTTAATCTATCGTGGAGAACGCATCACTAACTGGTGCCCTAATTGTTTGACAGCCTTATCCGATATCGAAGTAGAACACGAAGATGAAAATGGTCATTTATGGCATATTAAATACCCTGTTATCGGGGAAGAAGATACATTCTTAACCGTAGCTACCACACGTCCTGAAACAATGTTTGGTGACGTAGCCGTAGCGGTGAACCCTAATGATGAACGTTATGCACACTTAGTGGGCAAAGAATTATTACTTCCATTTGTGAATCGTCACATTCCAATTATTGCCGATGAATACGTGGATCAATCTTTTGGTACTGGTTGTGTAAAAATTACGCCAGCTCATGACCCTAATGACTTTGAAATGGGACAACGCCATAACTTAGAAAGTATTGTGGTGATGAATCCAGATGGCACTATGAATGCAGGAGCAGGTCATTTTGTGAATATGCCACGTGAATTGGCTCGTAAACAAGTAGTAGCTGAGTTAGAGGCACAAGGTTTATTAGAAAAAGTGGAAGAACATGGTCATAGTGTAGGTCATTGTTCTCGCTGTAATACAACGGTAGAACCTATGGTGTCGAAACAATGGTTCGTATCCATGGAACCATTAGCAAAACCTGCGTTAGAAGTGGTGCGTGACAAATCTATTGAATTTGTACCAGAACGTTTTACTAAAACATATACCAACTGGTTAGAGTCTATTCGTGATTGGTGTATTTCTCGTCAATTATGGTGGGGTCATCGTATCCCAGCTTGGTACTGCCAAGAGTGTGGGGAAACGATCGTAACTACAGAAACATTGACAGAATGTCCACATTGCCATGGCAAGGTAGAACAAGATCCAGACGTATTAGATACTTGGTTCAGCTCTGCCTTATGGCCATTTGCTACAATGGGTTGGCCTGAGAATACTGAGGAAGTGAAACATTGGTACCCAACTAGTGTCATGGTAACAGGATACGATATCATCTTCTTCTGGGTAGCTCGTATGATTTTCATGGGCTTAGAATTTAAAGAAGAAATTCCTTTTAAACACGTGTTCATTCATGGGTTAGTACGCGATAGCCAAGGCCGTAAAATGAGTAAATCCTTGGGTAATGGTATCAATCCATTAGAAGTAATCGAAGAATACGGTGCCGATGCATTGCGCTTTACTTTGGTAACTGGCAATACACCAGGCAACGATATGCGTTTCTATATGGAACGTGTGGAAGCAAACCGTAACTTTGCGAACAAAATCTGGAATGCATCCAAATTCGTATTGATGAACTTAGAAGGCTTTGATGAAAGCTTCGTGCCAAGTGCAGAAGATTACACATTGGCAGATAAATGGATTCTAGAAGAATACAATAAAACGGTAACGAACATTACGAATAACCTTGATAAATTTGAATTAGGGGAAGCGGCGAGCGCTGTATACGATTTCATTTGGAATACGTACTGCGACTGGTACATTGAATTAGCGAAACCTCGTTTATACAACAAAGAAGGTGGCCGTGACCGTCAAACAGTACAATACTTATTGGTATCTATCCTTCGTCATATGATGGAATTATTACATCCATTCATGCCATTCGTGACAGAACATATTTGGCAACACTTGCCTCATGAAGGAGAGAGCATTATGGTCGCTCCATGGCCAAGTACATTATCCATGGAAGGGTTCAGCTCTGCAGCGGCTCATATGAATGTGATGATGGACGGCATCAAAGGTATCCGTAATATGCGTGCAGAAATGAATGTACCAATGGGTAAACGCTCTGAAGTTATCTTAGTGCCTGCTACAGATGAATTGAAAGGTATCTTAGAAACCCATGGTGATTATTTCCACACATTAGGCTGGGCTGAAAAAGTGACAGTACTTTCACCGGATGCACCAAAACCAGAAAACGCTACTGTAACAGTGGTAAATGGCTTAGAAGTGTACTTGTTGTTGAAAGATTTAATCGATGCAGACAAAGAAAAAGAACGTATCGCCAAAGAACAAGCTACAGTATTGAAAGAAATCGCTCGTTTAGAAGGTAAATTGAACAACCAAGGATTCTTAGCAAAAGCTCCTGAAGCGGTGGTAGCGAAAGAAAAAGAAAAGTTAGAAGAATACAAACAAAAACAACAAGCTTTGAACGAACGTGAAGAGTTCTTAAAAACATTAGCATAAGGAGATCCATCATGAATTATGCGGAAGCGATTGCCTACCTAGAAGAGGTAGCCTCCTTTGGGATTCATCCAGGATTAGAGCGGATTACAGCTTTATTAGAAGAGCTAGGAAATCCACAAAATACATATAAAACTATTCATGTAACGGGGACGAACGGGAAAGGGTCTGTTTCCACCTATATTACCTATGGATTGTACATGAGCGGTCTTCGGGTGGGGACATTTACGTCCCCGCACCTCCAATCCTATACGGAACGCATGCGTGTAAACACGGCGTACATCACAGAAGAGGCTTTTGCTGATTTGATTGAACGTGTGAGCCATGCTGTGAAAGCCATCATAGATCGTGGCGTAGAAGCACCTACACAATTCGAAATCTTAACAGCTGCAGCTTTCTTGTTCTTCCAAGAGCAAGGAGTAGACTACGCTGTTATCGAAGTGGGTTTAGGTGGATTACTAGATTCTACGAATGTCATCACTCCAGAGGTGGCAGTGATTACAAACGTGACCATTGACCATCAAGCGTACTGTGGGGATACAGTGGAGGAGATTGCCCGACATAAAGCGGGGATTATCAAACAAGGTGTGCCTCTTGTAACGGCAGCCCAAGGGGGTGCCCTTGATGTGATTAAAGAAACGGCAAAATCTTTAGGTGTGAAATACCATGTGTTCAATGAAGATTTCACTATCGATAGTCGTAGTGCAATGGCAATGGGGCAAATGATTACCGTGAAAGACAAAGACGGTCATAAAGACATGCTCTTCACATCCATGCATGGTATCCATCAAGCCTTAAACTTAGCCTGTGCAGCACGGGTCTTGCAAATCTTGAAAGACAAAGAGCCAGCAGTGAGTGAAGAAACATACCGTGAAGGACTAGCTCGTGCTACATGGCCGGGTCGCTTTGAAACATTTAAAGTCCATGGACGAACTATCATTTTAGATGGAGCTCATAATGCGAGCGGGGCAGAAGCCTTTTCTATGACCTTCAATGAACTGTATCCAGAACAATCTAAAACAGTAGTGCTATCGATTTTAGAAGATAAAGACATATCTACTATGGTCAGCTATTTAGTAGGGGAAAAGGACCGCGTGATTACGGTGCCAGCGCCAACACCACGAGGTACAGATCCAGTGCAATTGGCGAAACAAATGCCTGTTCAAGCAGAACCTATGGAGACCATCCAAGCAGGTTTAGACCACGCCATAAAGACAACAAAAGAAGGCGATATCATCGCCGTGGTAGGTTCCTTATATATTCTTGGTGACGTGCAACAATGGCTCGCCCAAGAAATGGGGCACTAATGGATGCCCTACGTAGGCTATCTGTAGAACAGTGGATAGTCTATCTCCTCTATGGAGCAACTGTATGTATTCCTTTAGTACCTATAGGCGGTAACATTCTTGTCATCGTGGCGGGAGTACTGGCGTTACTATTTGATAGGCAACGATTTTCTGGAGCCTTACATTGGTTACAATGGGCAGTCCTAGGATTTATTCTTTGGACGGGATTTTCTATCGTTAATTCCATGAATATACAATGGTCGGCTATGAGTTGGTTCTACCACATAGGTATGTATGCTAGTATCTATTGGTTGATGACATATTATATGGATACTGAAAGACGACAGAAAACATTTTTGTCCTTGTTTTGTATGACTGGAGTTCTTGTATGCTTGGGTGCTGGATATCAGTATTTTTATATGACTCCAGAGCATATCCATGAATGGGTAGATAATGCCCATTTCCCGGGACTTATGCGACGCATGTATGGAACATTACAAAACCCTAATTTATTGGGAGAATATTTGCTTTTTACCATTTCCATTGGTGGATTAGGAACTATGCAAGTGCTGAAAGCAAAAGATTGGAAGCGCTCAGCCATGATGGGTTTCGCCGTTGCAGTCATGTTATTGTGCTTAGTCCTTACCTATTCCCGTGGTATGTGGCTAAGTTTGGCAGTAGCTGTTTTTGTAGCCGGTATCTGTGTAGAGCGTAGGTTATTATATGCGTTATTAGTGGTTCCCTTAGTGTTATTCTTTTACCATGGAGAAGTGTCCAGTCGATTGTGGTCCCTTTTTAGTGGACAAGATACATCGGTTATGCTCCGGTGGGCATTGTGGGATAGTACTATGTACATGATAGAAGATTTTCCTTTCTTTGGGATTGGTTGGGATGCGTTTTGGATGACCTATCCAGACTATAACTATTTCATCCAAGATCCAACGGTGATTATCTATCACGCTCATAATTTATATTTGCAAGTGGCAGCAGAAACGGGACCGATTTCCTTGTGCTTGTTCCTAGCAATTTTGTTGGGACATAGTAGAAATGTACAAAAGCAAAAACATCTTGATATTCCGTTCCGATATGGTATGACCTTAATTACCGTAGTTGTTTTGGTAAGTGGTCTTTTTGATCATGCTTTATATAGCCAGCAAGTAAGTATGGTGCTGTGGCAACTATTAGGCTTTGCGATGAGCATCATACGAAATAAAATATAATATATAAAACTGAAAGTATAGAGATGGTGATATGACTGTCTCTATATTTTTGTATGTGGCGACTATTGTATCTAAGCGTGTATAAAATCTATCACATTATTTATATACGTCGATTTCTATAGAGGGTTATGAACGTAGGTTTAACAATCATGAAAGATGATTCGTTACTAGTAAGGTTAAGAATTAAGGGAGCATCATTACTCATATAGTTTTAAGTTGAGATATGAAACGGATTAAAGAAAACAACATGGGAAATAACAAAAAGTAATAAAAGCAAATAACTGTTAGTTATGAATAATATAACGTTTAGATATGCATAAACATAAATGGAACAGTTCTATAGAATTTTAAGTATCGAAAAAAGTTGTACTGCACCAATAATTATAGATATAGGCAAATAAAGGGTATAACAAAAAGTTATACTCCTGTTGAAATTTTATGTTCAGTATGCCTATTATGCATATATTTACATATGTGGTTGACAATAACAAGAAAAATGAGTAGTATTTATGGGAATTAACAAATATCACACTTTGAGTAGATATTTAATCTAATATTTCTATAAAAGTTTTTTAACTTAAGAAATTCTTAGAAGAAATAAAAATGAAAAGTGTGTGAATGTTAGATAGCTGAATAAGTCATTCAAACTAAAGGAGATGGTAGTATGATCGACATTTTAGATCGCGTGCAAGGCGCAGCGTTGCAAGCAAAAATTACTACAGCAGAAGAAGCAGCTAAATTGATTAATCCAGGAGACCATGTAGGTATCAGTGGTTTTACACCATCTGGTTACCCTAAAGCAGTGCCATTGGCGCTAGCAAAACGCATGGAATCAGATCCATTCCAAATTGATCTTTGGACTGGTGCCTCAGTTGGTGATGAAGCAGACGGAGCGTTAACTCGTGTAAATGGTATTCGTCGTCGTTTCCCATATCAAACCAATAACGATACTCGTAAAGCTTTAAATAGCCAAAAAATTCGTTATATTGATATGCATCTTAGTCATATGGCGCAACAAATTCGTTATGGTTTCTTCGGTGACACTGACGTAGCTATCGTTGAAGCGGTTTGCATCCGTGAAGATGGTGGTATCGTTCCTAGTACATCCGTTGGTAACTCTCCAACATTTGTTAGCCAAGCTAAAAAAGTTATCGTAGAAGTAAACGTATCCCAACCAATGTCCTTGGTAGGTATGCATGATATCTATGAACCACAAGATCCTCCATACCGTGAGCCATTCCCAATTAAAGCGGCTGGCGATCGTATCGGAACAGATTACATCCCATGTGACCCTGCGAAAATCGTAGCTATCGTTCCATGTGATGTGCCTGACACAACTCGTCCATTAGCACCAATCGATGATGATGCAAAAGCGATGAGTCAACATTTGATTAATTTCTTCTTAGAAGAAGTTAAAGCAGGTCGTCTACCTGAAAACTTATTGCCATTACAATCTGGTGTAGGTTCTGTAGCAAATGCTGTTGTGTCTGGCTTGGCTGAAGGTCCTTTCACAAACCTATCCATTTTCACAGAAGTTATCCAAGATGGTATGTTGGACTTAATCGATGCAGGTAAAGTAACAGATTGCTCTGGTACAGCATTGTCCCCATCCCCAGATGGATTGAAACGCTTCTATGCTAATATTGACAAATATAGCAAACATATTCTTTTGCGTCCGCAAGAGATTTCCAATAACCCTGGCTTAGCTCGTAGACTTGGTGTTATCACGATGAATACAGCTATCGAGTTCGATATCTTCGGTAATGTAAACTCTACTCATATCATGGGTAGCAAAATGATGAATGGTATCGGTGGTTCCGGGGACTTCACTCGAAATGGTTATATCTCCATTTTCTGTACGAACTCTGTAGCAAAAGGCGGAGACATTAGCTCCATCGTTCCTTTTGTATCTCACATTGACCATACAGAACATGATGTACAAGTATTCTGTACAGAACAAGGTATTGCCGATGTTCGTGGTTTGGCTCCAATTGAAAGAGCATACAAAATCATTGAAAACTGTGCTCACCCAGACTACAAACAAGAATTATTAGATTACCTCGAAAGAGCTATTGAAAAGACAAATGGCGCCCATACACCTATCTTATTAGATGAAGCTCTTTCTTGGCATAAACGCTTCACTGAAACAGGAAGCATGAAAAAACAAGGTTAATTTTTTAGGAGGATGATGACATGGCTAATGACAACTTAAAAGCCAAACTTGCTGAATACGAAGCAGCGTACGCTAAAAACTGTGAGAAAGTACCTGCACGTCAAAACTTACCAGAACAACCGGTATACACACCGCTTGATTTAGAAGGTTTTGATTATGAACGTGATCTTGGATTCCCAGGATTCTATCCTTACACACGTGGTGTGCAACCTACTATGTACCGTGGCCGTTTCTGGACAATGCGTATGTATGCTGGTTTCGCAACTGCTGAAGAGTCCAACAAACGTTACCGTTACTTAATCGAGTCCGGTGCAACTGGTCTTTCTTGCGCATTCGACTTACCAACACAAATCGGTTATGACTCCGACGATGCTATGGCTGAAGGCGAAGTTGGTAAAGTAGGTGTTGCGATTGACTCCTTAAAAGATATGGAAATCTTGTTCCAAGGTATCGACTTAGGTAAAGTTTCCACTTCTATGACAATCAATGCTCCTGCATCTGTACTTCTTGCTATGTACATTGCAGTTGCTGAAAAACAAGGTGTACCTTCCACTGAACTTCGCGGTACAATTCAAAATGATATTTTGAAAGAATACGCAGCTCGCGGAACTTACATCTTCCCTCCAAAACCATCCATGCGTTTGATCACTAATATTTTCGAATATTGCTCTCAATATGTGCCAAAATGGAATACTATCTCCATCTCCGGTTACCATATTCGTGAAGCTGGTTCCACTGCTGCGCAAGAAATCGCTTTCACAATTGCTGATGGTATTGCATACATCGAAGCAGCTCTTAAAGCTGGCTTAGAAGTTGACGATTTCGCAGGTCGTTTATCCTTCTTCTGGAATGCGCACAATAACGTATTAGAAGAAGTTGCGAAATTCCGTGCATCCCGTCGTCTATGGGCACATATCTTGAAAGAACGTTTTGGTGCTAAAAAACCTAAATCTATGATGTTACGTGTACATACTCAAACAGCTGGTTCCATGTTGACTGCACAACAAGTTGATAACAACATCGTTCGTGTTGCTCTTCAAACTGCAGCTGCTGTAATGGGTGGTACTCAATCCTTACATACTAACTCTCGTGACGAAGCATTGGCTCTTCCAACTGAAGCATCTGTACAAATCGCTCTTCGTACTCAACAAATCGTTGCTTACGAATCCGGTTTAGCTGACGTAGTTGACCCATTGGGCGGTTCCTACTATGTAGAAGCTATGACTAATGCTATCTATGAAGAAGCTAAAGCATACATCCAAAAAATCGATGAAATGGGTGGCGCTGTTGAAGCTATCGAAAAAGGTTACATCCAAAAAGAAATCCAAGAGTCTGCTTATAAATGGCAAATGGAAGTGGAATCTGGCCTTCGTACAATCGTAGGTGTTAACAAATTCCAAGTTGAGGAAAAACCAGTTGAAGGTCTTCTTCGTATCGATGCTTCTGTAGGTATCAACCAATCCAAGAAAACACAACAAGTTCGTGCAGACCGCGATCAAGCAGCAGTTGATGCAGCATTAGCAGCATTAAAAGCTGGTGCAGAAGATGAATCTGTAAACTTGATGCCATTAATCTTGGCTGCCGTTAAAACATATGCTACATTAGGTGAAATTTGTAACGTATTGCGCGGCGTATTCGGTGAATATCAAGCTCATTCCACATTATAATTAATCGAACCTATTTGGAGGTATAACATCATGGCAGAAAAACGTATCAGAGTAATCGTAGCAAAACCAGGTCTTGATGGTCATGACCGTGGTGCAAAAGTAGTAGCACGCGCACTTCGCGATGCTGGTTTCGAAGTTATCTACACAGGTCTTCGTCAAACTCCAGAACAAATCGTTGAAGCAGCTCTTTCTGAAGACGTTAACGTAGTTGCGTTATCTCTTCTTTCTGGTGCACACAACACATTGTTCCCTAAAATCGTTGAAATGTTAAAAGAAAAAGGCATGGGCGATGTATTAGTAGTTGGTGGCGGCGTTATTCCTGACGCTGATATCCCTGGTTTAAAAGAAGCTGGCGTATCCGCAGTATTCACACCAGGCACTCCAACAGCTGATGTAATTGAATTCATCAAAGCTAACGTAAAATAATATACTGGAGCTAGGCTCGGGCATGTATGTTCGGGCCTAGACCTATATATAATTGGGACGGTGACAATATGGATTTAATCAAAGAATTATTAGAAGGTTCTCGTCTTGCTTTAGCTCGGTCGATCACGGCTGTAGAAAATGAATACGATAATGCGATCGACATCATGAAAGCTATCTATCCACGTACAGGTAAAGCTCGTATCTTGGGCATCACAGGTGCTCCAGGGGCTGGTAAAAGTACATTGACAGATAAGGTAGTTAAGCATTATCTAGAACAAGGTAAGAGAATCGGCATCGTTGCTGTTGACCCAACCAGTCCATTCTCAGGCGGCGCTATTTTAGGTGACCGTATTCGGATGAATGATTTGACGTTAAATGAAAATGTATTTATCCGTAGTATGGGGACACGTGGTAGCCTAGGTGGATTATCTAAAAAAACAGCAGATGTTGTTAAATTAATGGATGCATTTGGCATGGATCTTGTTATTATCGAAACTGTAGGTGTTGGACAATCCGAAGTAGATATCGTTAAAAATGCAGATACTACATTGGTTGTATTAGTACCAGGTTTAGGTGATGATATCCAAGCTATCAAAGCAGGTATTTTAGAGATTGGTGATGTATTCGCTATCAATAAAGCGGACCGCGATGGCTGTGATAAGCTTAATGTTGAAATTGAAATGATGCTAGACCTAGATTCTCGTGAACTTGATTGGAGACCACCAATTAAGAGAACTATCGCTAGTAAAGATGAAGGTGTTGATGAATTAGTGGAAGCGCTAGATGAACACTTTGAATATCTTGAAGATAGTGGAGAATTAGCAACTCGTCGTGCAGAACGTACTCATGATGAGCTCGTAGCGATGATCAATGAACAAATCATGCGCTATGTTCACGAACATGTTGTAGAAAGCGATGCTTTTAAACAAGAGGTAGCAGCTGTTAATAATAGAACTAACGACCCTTATAGTGTTGTTAACTCGGTATTGGAAAAGTCATTAAAAAGATAATAAAAAGAATGATAAAAATCTAATATCGTGGTATCATATAAGTAATCGAAGGATGATAAAAATCACTTTCGAGTTGCAGCTCATTTGAAAGGAGAGTTATTATGGCATTCAAAGTATTACAAGTAGACCACATCGGTATCGGTGTATCTGACTTAGCAGCAACAAAAGAATTTTATAAAAACGCACTTGGTATGGAACATCTACCAGAAGATGAAGTAGTTGAAGAACAAAAAGTAAAAGTAAGTTTCTTCCCATGCGGTGATGCTGAACTTGAGTTCTTAGAATCTACAACTCCAGATGGCCCTATCGGTCGTTTCATTGAAAAAAATGGTGGCCGTAATGGTATCCAACACGTAGCACTTCGCGTTGATGACATCAAAGCAGCTATCGCTGATTTAAAAGCAAAAGGTGTTCAATTAATCGATGAAGAACCTCGCTATGGTGCTGGTGGATCTGCAATTGCATTCCTTCATCCAAAAGCTACTGGCGGTGTTTTATTAGAACTTTGCCAACGCATGAAATAATAGACTATATCCGTAATTATTCTATGGAGGTGTAAAATGGCAACAGTTCAGGAAAAAATTGAATTATTGCACAAAAAGCTGTCCACTGTAAAACAAGGTGGCGGTGAAAAACGCGTAGAAAAACAACACGCGAGCGGTAAATATACAGCTCGTGAACGTATTGAAAAATTATTCGACGACAATAGCTTCGTTGAATTGGATCAATTCGTTAAACATCGTTGTGTGAACTTCGGTCAAGAGAAAAAAGAATTACCAGGTGAAGGCGTAGTGACTGGTTACGGTACTATCGACGGACGTTTGGTATTTGCTTTTGCTCAAGATTTCACAGTAGAAGGTGGTTCCCTTGGGGAAATGCACGCTGCTAAAATCGTTAAAGCACAACGTATGGCAATGAAAATGGGTGCTCCTATTATCGGTATCAATGACTCCGGTGGAGCTCGTATTCAAGAAGCAGTAGACGCATTAGCTGGCTACGGTAAAATCTTCTTTGAAAACACTAACGCTTCTGGCGTTATCCCACAAATCTCTGTTATCATGGGACCATGTGCAGGTGGTGCTGTATATTCTCCAGCATTAACTGACTTTATCTACATGGTTAAAAATACATCTCAAATGTTCATCACTGGTCCAGCAGTTATCAAATCTGTAACAGCAGAAGAAGTAACAGCAGAAGACCTTGGTGGTGCAATGGCTCATAATAGTGTATCTGGTGTAGCTCACTTTGCAACAGAAAACGAAGATGATTGCTTAGCACAAATTCGTTATTTGTTGAGCTTCTTACCAAGCAACAACATGGAAGATACTCCATTAGTTGACACTGGTGATGACCCAGCTCGTGAAGATGAAGGTTTAAATACTTTACTTCCAGATAATCCAAATATGCCTTATGACATGTTTGATGTTATCCGTGCAACAGTCGATAATGGCGAATACTATGAAGTACAACCACACTACGCACAAAATATTATTACATGTTTCGCACGTTTTGCAGGACAAAGCGTAGGTATCATTGCTAACCAACCACGCGTAATGGCAGGTTGCTTAGACATCAATGCATCCGACAAATCTTCCCGCTTTATCCGTTTCTGTGATGCTTTCAATATCCCTGTTGTAAACTTCGTTGACGTACCGGGCTTCCTACCGGGCACAAACCAAGAATGGGGTGGCATTATTCGTCATGGTGCGAAAATGTTATATGCTTACTCTGAAGCAACAGTACCTAAAATTACTGTTATCACTCGTAAAGCATATGGTGGATCTTACCTTGCAATGTGTTCCCAAGATTTGGGTGCAGACCAAGTGTATGCATGGCCTACATCTGAAATCGCTGTAATGGGACCTGCTGGTGCCGCTAACATCATTTTCAAACGCGATGAAGATAAAGATGAAAAAACAGCTAAATATGTAGAAGAGTTCGCAACTCCATACAAAGCTGCTGAACGTGGATTCGTTGACGTAGTAATTGAACCTAAACATACTCGTCCTGCTATCATCAATGCACTAGCAATGTTGGCAAGTAAACGCGAAACCCGTGCTCCGAAAAAACACGGTAATATCCCTCTATAAGATATTAGGTAGAGGCATACTACACACTTTGCTTCTTGCATGATTCTACTATCATGGTTCTCTATTAATGAGGTGAAAGTATGACAGATAATCCGTGGCTAATTATGGCCATCAATATGACAATTGTATTCGCCGTTCTAATTTTATTAGGCGTGCTTATGCATATTATTTATCTAGTAGATCCTACAAAAAAAAAGTCAACTAAGGCTGAGGTAGCAGAGGTATCATCAGCCGCAGCTCCTAGTGTGGCAAGTACCACAACAAATCATGATGAAGTGGTTGCAGCCATTGTGGCAGCAGTATGTGCAATGGGATACTCCAAATCACAAATTGCTTCCGTAAGACCGATTGTGAGCACAGGTTGGAAATTGGACGGTAGACTGCTAGGTAGGAATGTAACCAGATAGTTTGGAGGAGAACTTAATGAATAAGACTACCAACGCACAAGCTGCTAACAAAGAAACAGAAGTTGTAGCAGCTATTGTCAGTGCTATCGTTGCTATGGGCTATTCGCAAAACCAAATTGCATCCATTCGCCCTGTAGTGTCTAATTCTTGGCGACTAGCTAGTCGTTTACAGGCCCTATAAGCTAATCTAAAGCTTATGAAAAAGTTTCATTACAAATAGGTAATTCAGGAGGAAGTTATAATGAAAAAGTTCAATGTTACAGTAAACGGTACAGTTTATGAAGTAGAAGTAAATGAAGTTGGCGGCTCAGCTCCAGTGGCAGCAGCACCTAAAGTAGCAGCTCCAGCTCCTAAAGCAGCTCCAGCAGCAGCTCCAGCTCCAGCAGCGGCAGCAGCTCCAGTTCCAGCAGGCGCAGAAACAGTAAAATGCCCAATGCCAGGTAAAATCTTATCCGTAGCAGTTACAGCTGGCCAAGCAGTTAAAAAAGGCGATCTTCTTTGCATCTTAGAAGCTATGAAAATGCAAAACGAAATCTATGCTCCGCATGATGCAACAGTAGCTGAAGTTCGTGTAGCAGCTAACCAAACTGTAGCAACTGGCGACGCTTTAGTTGTTTTAGGCTAATCATAACTTTATACTGCTTAAACTAAACCCTTCTATTACTAAAGGAGGAACTCCATATGGACGCTTTTCTTGTTGCACTCAACTCTGTTTGGGTGGATAGTGGTTTTATTAGTTTCACAATGGGTCATGGTATCATGATCCTTGTCGGAATTATCTTATTGTATTTAGCTTTTGCGAAAGGCTTTGAACCTCTATTATTGAGTCCAATCGCATTTGGATGTATTTTGGCTAATATTCCTAATAATGGTTTCCATGAAGGTGTTATGAACCTGATTGGTTTAGGGATTAAATACGAAATTTTCCCACCTCTTATCTTCCTAGGGGTAGGTGCTATGACTGACTTCGGTCCACTCATTGCAAATCCTAAAACATTATTATTAGGTGCAGCAGCTCAAATCGGCGTATTCGTGGCTCTTGGTGGAGCGATGATGGTTGGATTTACTGCTAAACAAGCAGCAGCTATCGGTATCATCGGTGGCGCTGACGGTCCTACATCCATCTACTTAGCTTCAAAATTAGCTCCTGAGTTATTAGGTGCTATCGCAGTAGCGGCATATTCCTATATGTCCCTCGTACCATTGATTCAACCTCCGGTTATGAAGTTATTTACGACTAAAAAAGACCGTGAGATTGTAATGGAGCAATTGCGTGAAGTAACTCGTTTTGAAAAAGTCGTTTTCCCAGTAGTAGCGACAATTTCCATTTCATTGTTGTTACCACCAATCACTTCTTTATTAGGCATGTTGATGCTTGGTAATTTATTCCGTGAATCTGGTGTAACAGCTCGTTTGGCAGATACTTCTGAAAACGCTTTGATTAACACAGTAACAATCTTCTTAGCTACTGGTACTGGTCTTACAATGACAGCAGACAGTTTCTTAAATTTAGAAACCATTAAAATTATCGTATTAGGCTTAATCGCCTTCATCGGTGGCACCGCAGGTGGTGTTATCTTCGGTAAATTAATGTGCTGGGTAGATGGTGGTAAAACAAATCCATTGATCGGCTCCGCAGGTGTATCTGCGGTACCAATGGCGGCCCGCGTATCGCAAGTAGTTGGTTCACAGGCAAATCCAGCGAACTTCCTATTGATGCATGCGATGGGACCAAATGTAGCAGGTGTTATCGGTACAGCTGTAGCAGCTGGTACGATGCTTGCTATGATGAAATAATTTGTAACAGTGTCTAGGCAATCCGCCTAAGGGTTGCCTAGGCTATTACAGATACTTTTTATGATAAACTGTTTAGTTTGTCTTACAGCGCTTTAGAAATACTCAGACTTTTTTCACTTTTATTATGTATGAGGTGACGCCTATGATATTATCAGACGAAGGAAAGGTTTTTGCTTGTATTTGTATTGCGCTTTTTATTTTTATCATCACCGCACTCCTATTAGGTGAAGAGAGAAAATCTAAATGGTTTCAAAAACGAAAAACATATAGCTTTTTTCTCCGCCGTGGCCTACTTGGAGAGTGGCTACATTTTGGATACCCTTGTACAGTAGAAGGGTATGGAGTAGCGGCGATTATGTTATTTCTTATTGGCCTATCTTCCTATATTATATGCGCATGGTTTTAGAGCGCTTTGCGGCTAATAAGAAATGTATCCCTTAGGGAGGAGTTGATTCTTATGGATCCGGCTGTACAAACCTTAATTGTCCTTGGTGTAATGGCGTTATTATTTGTAACAGAAATTATTCCACTCGCAATTACTTCTATCGGTGGTGCTATGGCACTTGGTTTATTAGGTGTTATTCCAATGAAACAAGTATTTAGTGGTTTATCCGATAGTACAGTAGTTTTATTCGCAGGTATGTTTATTATTGGTGCTGCGTTATTCCATACTGGTTTAGCACAAAAAATTGGTATTTCCGTTGTTAATAAAGCAGGTAAAAGTGAAAACGGTCTTATGATTGCTTTAATGCTTGTAACAGCAGGTATGTCCTCTGTGCTTTCTAACACAGGTACGGCAGCAGCGTTATTGCCAGTAGTTATTGGTATTTGTGCATCTGCTAAAATTCCAGCATCCCGTCAATTAATGCCTATGGCATTTGCGGCAGGGATTGGTGGTATCATCACATTAGTAGGTACACCTCCTAATATCATCATTAATGGTGCATTAGGCCAAGCAAAACTACCTCAATTCGGTTTCTTTGAATTCGCATGGATTGGTATTCCTTTAACAGTTGCATTTATGATCTACATGGTAACGATTGGTAAACATTTCTTACCTAAACATGATGGTAATGCAGATGCTGAAGTAGAACAAGAAGTGGATGCTAGTGAAATTTCTAACGATCCTAAAAAAATGTGGTATTCTGGTATCATCCTATTAGGTGTTGTATTATTCATGGCATTGTCTGATCCATTAAAAAGTATTGGTATTAAAGTTCCTCTTCATGTAGCCGCTATCGTAGGTGCTATTTTAGCCGTATTAGCAGGTTGCTTGAAAGAGAAACAAGCATATCAATCTATAGATTGGGTAACTATTTTCCTATTTGCTGGTATGATGCCAGTAGCAGCTGCTATGAATGATTCTGGTGCTGGTAAAATGATTGCCAATGCAGTAGTAAGTATCATGGGCGATAATCCAAGTCCTTATTTTGCAACAGCTGTATTATTTATTTTATCTTGTGTATTAACACAATTTATGTCCAATACAGCATCTTGTGCATTGTTAGCGCCAATTGGTATCTCCATTGCGCAAGCGATGGGTGCAAGCCCTCATGCAGTACTTATGGCGATTGGCGTTGCCGCATCTTGTGCATTCGCTACTCCAGTAGGTACACCACCTAATACAATCGTATTAACACCTGGTAATTACAAATTTATGGACTATGTGAAAGCAGGTACTCCATTAATCGTGGTTTGCTTTATCGTAAGTCTTATCATTATTCCAATGGTATGGCCTTTTAATATGCCATAATGTAACATGCATTGTTTAGATATTTGATAAAACTAAATAGATAATAGATAAGGACTGACTTGGAATCTTATTTGTAAGATTCTGTAGTCAGTCCTTTTTAGGACTCTTTGTCAAATGTGGGGGCTGCTCATATAAAAAGGCTCTATAATATAGTTTTAGGATAGCAAAAGCTATCTCCTAAGGTATATTTTTTATGGTTCTATAATATATTTGGGGGGGACAGCAAAAGCTATCCCCCCAAGGTATATATTTTTTGTAAAAAATAGGCATATCATTCAGTTTGTTTTACAATATAAGTAACGACACGAATAAAAAAGGTCTGAAGTGTATAGTTACATTAGATGATACCAAAATTTTTTCACTGCTTCAAAGAAAATATTTGATTATTTAGAGAATTTGATTCTATTTGGGTGTATAATAGTAAGGTAAATATAGATTTTTATAATCGATGATGGTTATTCGTAGTCGTCTATAGTTATCTGTAGTCGTCTCTGATTATCTATAGATGCTTATTGTGTTTTATAAATAACTATAACCTGGGCAATTTATAGATGATATATCAGTCATATAGATGATAATTTGAGATATTCAAGGGCTATTATACTAGTTTAGTAAATTGTATGTTAGCCAATACTAGAGTTTATATACTAACAATAAGAAGGTGAATGTGTGAGACCTACCTATGTAGAAATTGATACAGCACAAATACGAAGTAATTTACGAAAAATTAAAGATTGTTTGCCAGAGTGGTGTACGAGTACGGCGGTGGTGAAAGCGAATGCCTATGGTCATGGTAGTGTTATGGTAGGACGTATTGCCGTAGAGGAAGGCTATGAGTCATTAGCCGTAGCATTTCCGGAAGAGGCTATCCCTTTGCGTGAGGCGGGCATTACGGTGCCTATTTACCTATTAGGTTTGACATTGCCCCAATCGTTTGATTTAGTCATAGAAGGGCATTCTAGACCAGCTATTTGTGAATCTACAGATTTAGAAGCCTTAAATGAATGTGCTCGTCGACATGAAACAATTGTAGAGTGTGCTATTGCTGTAGATACAGGTATGCATCGTATCGGTAGTAAGCCAGAGGATGTATTGGCATTTTTAGAAACAGTAGAATCTTATGAACATTTACGAGTGGATGGTTTTTTTACGCACCTAGCTAATGGCGATGCTGCGGATCAAAGTCATGCTAATTTTCAAGTGGAACAATTTAGAAAGGTCGTAGAAATGATTCGTTCCCATCGGGATGAAGCATATCGCTTTTCTTTAGCCAATAGTGCTGGCTTATTGGCGGTAAAAGATAGTCTATTTAATGATGCTCGACCAGGTATTATTCAATATGGTATTATGCCATCTATGGATGTACCGAATCGATTGGGCTTGAAACCAGCTTTGAGTTTATATAGTAAGGTAGTGCATGTACAACATTTACCGAAAGGCTCATCGATCGGCTATGGCAGTACATATACAACAATGGGAGAGGAAACGATTGCTACCATACCTGTAGGGTACGCTGATGGATATCCTAGATCCTTATCAAATAAAGGATCTGTACTGATTCATGGCGCACGCTGTCCTATTGTAGGGCGCATCTGTATGGACCAATTCATGGTGAAAGTGTCTAGTCATATTACGGTAGCTCCAGGAGATGCGGTTGTACTACTAGGACAACAAGGGCAAGAGAGTATTACAGCACTTGAATTGGCCTATTTGGTTGGGACCATTCCTTATGAAATATTCTGTAACTTTTCAGAACGAGTGCCACGACATTATATTTAGAGATTCAGTTCCTTTTATTGGGGATATGTCGTTATTTGTGCAATATAACTATAAATATAACTATCATGATAAGATTAAAATGAATAAAAAGAATGCTCTACTTAGGTTCTCTTAGAGAGACCCTAGGTAGAGCATTCTTTTTATAATTTGTATGTATACTATACGTGTCGTTGTCTATATAGCGTTTCTTATTTATAACTGTATCATACATGTGGCGCTATAATAAATGTTGGGACTACTCATGTCAGAGTAGTCCTCAACATTTTTTTGACAAAGAGTCTTATTTATTGGTTTTCATAAATAGGAGAGCTAAATAAAGAACGTGCTGCATTTTCGATATACAACGCTGTATTGGATTGGTTCATTGTATATAAATGAATGCCAGATACGCCTTCTGTTACAAGGTCTACGATTTGATTTAACGCATAGGCAAGGCCAGCATCACGAAGGGCAATTGGATCATGCTCATATTTGTCTAAAATCGCTTTAAATTTGCGTGGAATAGCGGTAGCATTGCTTGTTAATAAACGCAAAGCTTGATTGCGGTTGATGATAGGCATAACCCCTGCTAAGATGGGTGCATCAATGCCGGCTAGTGCACATTTTTCTTGGAAGTCATAGAATACATTATTATCTAAGAAAAATTGTGTAACCAATAGTTCGCAACCAGCATCTACCTTCTCTTTTAAGAATTTAATATCTTGTAATTGGTTAGGTGAATCTGGATGGGCTTCTGGATAGCAGGCACCAGAAATTTGGAAATGCGGAGCATAGTCTTTTACAAAATGTACTAGTTCTGAAGCATATTTAAAGTCTCCTACTGGTGGTAGATCTTCTAAAATATCACCACGAAGGGCTAATAGTTTATGGATTCCTAGCTCATCTAGTCTATCTATGACAGATTTAACTTGCTCTTTGGATAAATAAATAGCCGGTAAATGGGCTTTCGTAGGGATGTGCAATGTATTTTGTACATAGTTGGATAACTTGATAGTTGTTTCTTCGATATTACGTTGTTTATTACTGCAGGTAACAGAGATGAACTCTGGTTTTAGGCTTTTTAATTCATCTAAGACAGTAATGATTTTTTCATCTCCCACTTGTGTGTTAGGAGGAAATATTTCGTAAGATAATGTTGGTCGTTTTTGTTGTATAGTATCGCTCATGGCTAGTTCCTTTCTTATTAGTAAAAGATGTTTCTATGATACCAATTTTTTTCTATATAGACCAATTGATAATATATATTGTGCGTTATAGGTAAAAACTATAAATATGCAATGAACAGTAGAAGTTAGGAGGAGAAGTATATTAAATTAGCATAGAGAAAATTGGGGAATCCTATGATATATGTATTGGAACTTTCACTAGAAATCTATATAATAGAAGTGTTTGGAATACTGCTATTGCTGCTCAGTTATAGCAGGACTTTCAGAAGAGAAAATAGAGGGGATGTAATTCCTGTAGTCATAGAGCTGTGCATGTCTATTGTGCAAGAAAGGAGAAAGTGATGAGTCAATTACTAGAAGAGATTGAATCCTTGCGGGGATCCATGAAAACATTAAATGATTTTTTCTTCGACCATCCAGAACTAGGGAATGAAGAGTTTTTAGCCCACGGTAAATTAACAGATTTACTAGAAAACGAAGGGTTTACTGTAGACCGTGAAGTGAGCGGTTTACAAACAGCATTTCGTGCGGTGTACCATGTGCAAGGAGGAGGGCCAAAAATTGGACTTCTCTGCGAATATGATGCCTTGGAAGGCTTGGGTCATGCGTGTGGTCATAACTTACAAGGTCCTTCTATCTGTGCGGCCGCTATTGGTTTACGTCGTACCTTGCAAGTGCCAGCCACATTGGTGGTATATGGGACTCCAGCAGAAGAGACTGCATCAGGTAAGTTAGTGATGGCTAAAGAGGGAGTGTTCGATGACTTAGATGTAGCATTTATGATGCACGGTAGTGATTCTACAACGGTAGATGGCAAATCCTTGGCGCTTAACTTGGTGAATATTAAGTTCCATGGTAAATCGGCTCATGCAGCGATTGCCCCAGAAAAAGGAATTAGTGCGTTGGATGCGGTATTGTTGTTCTTTAATGGCATGGAATATCTTCGAGAGCATGTGCCTACAGAAGTACGCATGCATGGGATTATCACAGATGGTGGTAAGGCGGCGAATATCGTGCCAGATTATGCGTGTACACAGTGGTATATTCGTTCCTCTAGTCGCATTCGTTTAGATGAAGTGGTGGAACGCGTGAAACAAGTGGCGCAAGGGGCAGCCTTGCAAGTGGGCGCTACTATGGAATGGGATGAAGTGAAAGCCTACGATAATAAGGTCAATGTGCAAAGCTTAAATGATTTACTCTTAAAGAATGCGGAGCAAGTAGGGGCACCAGATATTTCTGAACCAAGAAAGGTTACTGGGTCTACTGATTTTTCCAGTGTTACGTTTCGTGTGCCAGGAGCTTGTTTACGAGTTAAATTTGTAGGCAGAGGTGTGACCAGCCATTCCCAAGAATGGTTAGATAATGGAAAAACTCAATTAGCAGAGGATGCCATTATGTATGGTGCTAAAGGAATTGCTCTCACCGTAGAAGAAATTCTTACCACACAGGGCTTATTGGCTCAGATTCAAGAAGACTTTCAACAGTCGAAAGCAAATTATTAAGTAGCCTATTTTGAATAGGTAAGGGAGAAGTAGTTATGAATTTATTGTTGTGCGCTATTGTAATTTTAGGCGCAGGTACATTGGTAATTAAAAAATTTAAAGCACAAACAGTGTTGCTTTTAGGCGGTTTAATTATGATGCTAGGGGCGTACTTCCTTGGCTATACAACGGAGTTTGTAGAGGCAAAAAAAGGAACAGGTATGATGTTCTTCGATGCCTTTGAGTGGATCAATAATACCACTGCAAAGGATGCAGCAGGGTTAGGTCTTATGATTATGACATGTACTGGTTTTGCGAAATACATGGATCATATCGGTGCTAGCTCTCGTTTGGTCACAACGGCGATTAAACCATTGCAAGCGATGAAAGCGCCTTACTTGGTATTATCTTTAACATTCTTAGTGAATATGTTTATGTCCTTGGTGATCCCAAGTGCGTCTGGTCTAGCTATGTTGATGATGGTCACTATCTTCCCTATTTTGGTGCGTTTATGCGTAAGTCCAGTTGGGGCGGCGGCAGCAGTGGCCACTGGTCATTTGTTGGATATTGGACCAGCTTCTGCTACCAGTTTACTAGTGTCTAAAACAGTGGGCTTAGGAGTAGAAGAATACTTTGTAGGCTATCAATTGAAAGTATATATTATCTGTGGGATTGTGACAGCCATTGCCCATTACATTTGGCAACAATATATGGATAAAAAATCCGGTCATGTTCCGTCGGAAGTAGTACATACAGAACCACAAGAAGAAGTAGCAGTAGGACCTCTTGTGTACTTAGTATTACCTTTCTTGCCACTTGTATTTATGTTAGGATTTAGTAAATATGGTATTGCGGGCATTAAGATGAATGTAAACTTAGCGATGTTCCTAAGTTTATTCATCGCCATGGTGTTTGAATTCATTCGATTCCGTGATTTCCGAAAAGTAGCGGCATCTATTCAAACTTTCTTTAAAGGTATGGGTGATCAATTTACTAATACGGTAACTTTGATTGTAGCAGGGGAAACCTTTGCATTTGGTTTGACATCGTTAGGAATTGTCAATGAGTTCGTGGCATTCATTAAAACCTTCTCTATCCAAGCAGATATTGTAGGGGTTATCGTATCTGGTATTATTTTAGTGTTGAGCATTGTGATGGGCTCTGGCGTAGCATCTATGTTTGCATTCTCCCCATTAGTGCCAAATTTTGCCAAAGAATTAGGTGGCAATGCAATTACAATGCTACTTGGTATGCAAAATGCGGCCTCTGTAGGACGTTTGTTAAGCCCAATTAGTGCAGTTATGATTGCTGTGGCTGGTGTGGCGAATATTTCTAGTTTTGATTTAGTAAAACGAACTGCAGTGCCAGTGTTGATTACTTTCATTACTTCTACCATTTGTATTTTGATTTTCCATTAATTAGTGAAAGTCTCATAAAAGTAAGGTTTTCTGTAATTCCTAAGAATTTGATAGAAATTAAATGTTGACGATGAGGGGTCTTTTTTGTATTATATTTGTACAAGACAATTACCCTATAAGGGTGACTGATGGAATCGTTAACAACATGAAGTACCTAACGTGTAAGTATGTATACTTTACTCGTTAGGTTTTTCATTCCTATGAAAGTAATGCAAAAAAGATGTACTTCATGATAGATATAGAAAAGGCAAATACAGATGAGAATACAACAATTACAATATTTAGAAAAAATTGCAGAAAAAGGTTCTATTAATGAAGCGGCTAAGGAATTATATTTATCTCAACCTAGCTTATCCAATGCGGTGAAAGAACTAGAACACGAAATGGGTGTTCAATTACTATTGCGTACTAAATCAGGAGTTACTTTGACTCATGATGGTCGAGAATTTATGATTTATGCTCGACAAGTGCTAGATCAAATTCAATTATTAGAAGAGCGTTATAAATCTAATACTAAACGAAAAGAACACTTCTTTATTTCCGCTCAGCATTATGCCTTTGTGGTCCATGCCTTTGTCGAGCTTATTAAAAGTGTAGATACTGATGAATATCAATTTGGGTTACGCGAAACAGAAACGCAAAATATTTTTGAAGATTTAGCAACCTTTAAAAGTGAATTGGGTATTTTGTACTTGAATAATTTTAATCGTCAAGTAATGGAGAAATTATTTAAAGAGTATAAATTGACATTCTACCCACTATTTGAAGCGGAACCACATGTATTTTTATGTCGAGAACATCCTTTGGCGAACCAAGAAAAAATTATATTGGAAGAATTAGAGGACTTCCCTTATTTGTGCTATGACCAAGGAGAAGATAATTCCTTCTATTTTTCAGAGGAAATTCTAAGTACTTTGGACAGAAAAATGACCATAAAAGTATCTGACCGTGCTACTATTTTTAATTTAATGGTTGGGTTAAACGGATATACAATTAGTTCTGGTATTTTGAGCCGTGAGTTAAATGATGATAAGATCATTGCTGTACCTTTAGATGTAGAAGATACGATGACCATGGGGTACTTGATGCCACATATGCTAGAGCCAAGTCCCATTGCGAAAAAATATTTGAAACTATTGAAAGAACATATTCGTAACTATGGTTTTGAAGTGATAGAGTGGAAAAAGAAATAAGCTTTTGTAATAGAATATAAGCGATAGAACAGGGGTATGCTAGTGTAGGCGTACCTCTGTTTTTTGCGGTGTTATATGCACTCTCCACATCGGCTCTTATATAACAAAATTCTCAATGCAATGCCAACAAATACAAGTGTAGCTAAGGTATATAAAGAGATATCAAAGAGACAGATCCTAGTAGAAATTTCTACATGAGGAGATGCAGTTGTTATAACCAAAAAGAGGTGAATTCGTACGTAGTGTATCGAGAGACTTAGGAATATAGAGAGATTCATATATTAGGATATAATCTTGATAGTGAGAATAAATATAAATCATACAATAAATAACTAGTAGTAATAAACTGGTGGAATCTTATGAGATAGATGCCAATTATTATATTAATAAGATTGTAAAATGCGCTCTATACATCTTATGATAACTGGAAATTATGTCAACGTGAAATGTTGTTATAGTCTATAAATGCCGTTCTATTCTTTCACAAAACAGTTTATAATCAAGGTATAACTTTATATTCGCCTTACTGGTGCCGCAAGGCTTAATAGGGAAGTTTGGTGAAAAGCCAACACGGTCCCGCCGCTGTAAAGGGGAGCGAAACTTCATGCAACGTCACTGGGAAACTGGGAAGGCGAAGCGTAGCGAAGATCCTAAGTCAGAAGAACTGCCGTAAGAAGCATGTCGTTAGATCCGCGAGAGACGGGTAGAGATGGTTTTGCGCTAAGTGCATACGCTAAATCATAACCTACCGTTTTCCATCGAAAACGGTTTTTCTTTTATGAACGATAGTTATATCTTTCAGTAAGAGACTAGGTAGGGTGATGAGTTATAGGGTTGGGTAGGGTATACCCAGTTTCTAATTGTTTATTATATTTTTACGAGAGCTGCAACGATTACATAAGCTATTAGAATCTCTATGATGAGGCAAATCTCACTAGAAAAGTGGTTTGAGTAAGGGAACGTATGCCTATGTGGTCAGAGAAAGGAAGCTAGACTATGGGACAAGACAAGCATCATGAACCACAAGTTCACGAAGAACAGTTTGAGCTACCAGATGTATCGTTTGATGAGTTTTCTATCCCTACCTACGAGGAGTGGAAAACGACGGTAGAAGGTATCTTGAAAGGGAAAGATTTCCAAAAAAGTATGTATACAAAAACATACGAAGGAATTACTTTACAACCAATGTATTGGTTGAGCGACCAAGAGGGATTGACTCAAAACTTGACATATCCTGGTCGTGATAGCAATTTACGGGGTGCGAAAGCTAGTGGATATATCCATACACCTTGGACAATTGCACAACGTTGTGATGGAAAAACAATTGCTGACATGCATGACATGTTACAATTCGAATTAGATAAAGGTAGCACAGCTATCAGTTTCACACTGGACAGTGCTACACGGAAAGGACAAGATGCTACGAAAGCTGAAGCTAAAGATGTGGCTGACGCAGGGGTGTCTTTGTCTACTGTAGAAGAAGTGGAAGCTTTATTAAAAGGCATGGACTTAACTACAAAAGAATTAGATATTCGTACAGGTGCTAGTAGCGTATGCTGGGCGGCTGCATTACATGCGCTTTGCGAATCTCAAGGGGTGGATGTAAAATCCTTGTCCGGTATGATTGGGGCAGATCCAATTGGTACTTTGGCACAAGATGGTCATTTATCACGCCCTATGGACGAATATTTTGATGATATGGCACATACCATTGCTTGGGCATCTGCACATGCACCACAATTGCGCACAGTTTTGGTAGATACAGATGTATACCATAATGGTGGTGGCAATGACGTACAAGAATTGGGTTTTGCTATGTCTACGGCTGTGACATATTTACGTGAGATGGAACGCCGTGGTATCGATGTGAATACATTTGCAAAACAAATTCGTTTCCATGTCAGTGTAGGAGCTAATTTCTTCATGGAAATAGCTAAACTACGTGCTATAAAAATGGTATGGGCTCAAATTATTGAACATTGTGGCGGTGATGAAGAAGCGAAGAAAATTAACTTGTTCGTAAGTACATCTCACTTTACACAAACTGTATTTGATCCATATGTAAACTTATTACGTGCTGGTTCTCAATCCTTCTCCGCAGTAGTAGGTGGTATGGATGGTATGTTTGTACGACCTCTTGATAACTGCATTCGTCCAAGTGATGAATTCTCTCGCCGTATTGCCCGTAATATTCAAATCATGGAGCAACAAGAGTTCAACTTCATTCAACCAGTTGACCCTGCCGGTGGTAGCTGGTACTTAGAACCATTGACAGAAGAATTGACTGAAAAATCTTGGGCATTGTTCCAAGAATTAGAAGGTAAAGGTGGCATCTTAGAAACATTAGTATCTGGTGAAACGCAAGAAGCCGTGGATGCTATTTTACAAAGCCGCTTTAAAAACTTGGCAACTCGTAAAGATCGTGCCGTTGGTAGTAACATGTATCCAAATATGACGGAAGAATTACTAGAAGTACCAGTGGTAGATTTTGAGGGCTTACGCCAAGCTCGTGTAGCAGCATTAGCTAATGTGGGTACAACTGATGCAGCTGAATTAGCTCTAAAAAAACTACAAGAATCCGACTTCAGTGAAATTGGTTCTTTGGTAAGTGCTGCGTATACTGCATTAGTAGCGGGCGCTAGCTTTGGACAAGTTTTTGAAGCCTTAGCAGATGGTAGTGAAGGTATCACTGTGAAAGCAATTCTATCTCATCGTTGGACAGAACAATACGAAGAATTGCGTATGCGCACTGAAAACTTCAAAGAAACACATAATGGGGATAATGTTAAAATCTTCTTGGCTAACATGGGTCCAATTCCTCAACATAAAGCGAGAGCCGATTTTGTTACTTCTTTCATGCAAGTAGCTGAATTTGATGTGCTTACAAATGATGGATTCCCAACTGTAGACGAAGCAGTAGCAGCTGCCTTAGCATCGAATGCAGATGTGACAATCGTATGTTCCACTGACGATACATACCCAGAATTGGCACCAGCAGTGACAAAAGCAATCAAAGCCGCTCGCCCAGCTATGAAAGTATTCTTGGCAGGGGCTCCATCTGCAGAGTTGAAAGAACTTTGCGATGCAGCAGGCATGGATGATTATATTAGTGTACGCTCCAATTGCTATCAAACATTATTAGCAATGCAACGCGAGAAAGGAATGATGTAGATGATTCCGGATTTTAGAAATATTCCTTTTACAGCTGCTAGCCCAAAAGCATCCGATTTCGATGCATGGAAAGAGCAATTACAAGCTGAAACTGGCAAGTCCTATGATGACAACTTCATTCGTACTATGGAACAAATCGATGTGGGTCCTGTGTATGATGCCTCCATTTATGATCAATGTAACCATTTACAATATGTAGCGGGTATTCCTCCGTATCTTCGTGGACCATATGGCACAATGTATGTACAACGTCCTTGGACAGTACGTCAGTATGCAGGTTTCTCCACAGCGGAAGAATCCAATGCCTTTTATCGTCGTAACTTAGCGGCAGGTCAAAAAGGTTTGTCTATCGCCTTCGACTTGGCTACTCACCGTGGTTACGACTCTGACCACCCTCGTGTAGTCGGTGACGTTGGTAAAGCCGGCGTTGCGGTAGACTCCATCCTAGATATGGAAATCTTGTTCTCAGGTATTCCATTGGATCAAATGTCTGTATCTATGACAATGAATGGCGCCGTATTACCAGTTATGGCCTTCTATATCTTAGCCGGTGAAGAACAAGGCGTAGATAAATCCGTTATGGCAGGTACGATCCAAAATGATATTTTGAAAGAATTCATGGTGCGTAATACTTATATTTATCCACCAGCAGCTTCTATGCGTATTATTGGTGATATCTTTGCGTATACATCCAAATACATGCCTAAATTCAACAGTATTTCCATTTCTGGTTACCACATGCAAGAAGCAGGTGCTACAGCGGATATCGAATTAGGTTACACCTTGGCCGATGGTTTGGAATACTTGCGTACAGGTGTGGCAGCGGGTCTTACAGTTGACCAATTCGCACCGCGCTTATCCTTCTTCTGGGCAATGGGTAAAAACTACTTCATGGAAATCGCTAAAATGCGTGCAGGTCGTATGTTATGGGCTAAAATTGTTAAATCCTTTGGCCCAAAAAATGTTAAATCTATGGCATTGCGTACTCACTCCCAAACATCTGGTTGGTCTTTAACAGAACAAGATCCATTCAATAACATCACTCGTACTTGTATCGAAGCGATGGCAGCAGCCTTGGGTCATACCCAATCCTTACATACAAATGCTCTTGACGAAGCGATTGCGTTGCCTACAGATTTCTCGGCGCGTATCGCTCGTAATACGCAATTGTATATCCAAGATGAAACGAATGTATGTAAAGTTATCGACCCATGGGGCGGTTCTTACTACGTAGAATTCTTGACAAATCAATTGATCCGTAAAGCTTGGGCTCATATTCAAGAAGTTGAAGCTTTGGGTGGTATGTCTAAAGCGATTGATACAGGTCTTCCAAAAATGCGTATCGAAGAAGCGGCAGCTCGTCGCCAAGCGCACATTGACTCTGGTAGTGAAAAAATCGTCGGTGTTAACTACTTACGCCTTGATAAAGAAGATCCGTTAGATATCTTGGAAGTAGACAATACAGCTGTACGTTTGGCACAGATCGAACGATTAAAAACATTGCGTGCTAATCGTGATAATGACAAAGTACGCAGCTGTTTGGATGCGATTACAAAAGCGATGGAAACAGGAGAAGGAAACTTGCTTGAATTAGCCGTAGAAGCAGCTCGTGCTCGTGCCTCTAAAGGTGAAATCTCTGATGCGGTAGAAAAAGTATGTGGCCGTCATAAAGCAATCATTCGCTCTATTTCTGGTGTATACAGCAGCGAATTCAGCGATGACGATGTGATCACAGAAGTACGTAGCATGACTGAAAAATTTGAAGAAAAACATGGTCGCCGTCCTCGTATTTTCGTAGCGAAAATGGGTCAAGATGGTCATGACCGCGGAGCTAAGGTAATTTCTACAGCCTTCGCAGATATGGGCTATGACGTAGATATCGGACCTTTATTCCAAACTCCAGAAGAAGCAGCGAAAGATGCCGTAGATAATGACGTACATATCGTGGGTATGAGTTCCTTAGCAGCAGGTCATAAAACATTGATGCCTCAATTATGTGAAGAACTTAAAAAATTAGGCCGTGAAGATATTATGGTTGTTATCGGTGGCGTTATCCCAGCGCAAGATTATGATTATCTCTATGAGCATGGTGCCGCAGCAATCTTCGGACCTGGTACAATCATTCCAGTATGTGCTAAAAAAGTACTTGAATTGTTAGAAGAACGTCTAGAAGAGGAAGAATGATCGGTCATATTCGAATCGGTGAAAGGAGGGTGTCTTATGAGTGATGATACCTATAAGCCTTCTTGGGTTCCTGAGGAGAAAGATGATAAATTTGCATGCCGTGTCATGCGTGGCGTAGATGGTGGTCATGATGGTATGGATGAACATACGAATGCACCGCAAAAACCGGTAGCCCCTAAGGTGGTCAAACGGAAAAAGCTGACCGTCGATGATTATGTGGAAGGTGTACTGGCTGGTAATCGTATGATTTTATCCCGTGCCATCACATTAATTGAAAGTAACGCCGCAGCCCATTTTGAAATGGCACAGCAAGTGATTCAACGTTTGTTACCGTATACAGGAAAATCTACCCGTGTAGGGATTACAGGGGTGCCTGGGGCTGGTAAATCGACCTTAATTGAAGCACTAGGCACAAAACTGTGTCAAACCGGTCATAAAGTAGCAGTTCTTGCTGTGGATCCATCGAGTACAGTGACTGGTGGTTCTATCCTAGGGGATAAAACGCGGATGGAACAATTGTCACGAGAGCCGAATGCATTCATTCGTCCATCTCCATCAGGGGGGACCCTGGGCGGTTTAACTCGTAAAAGTAGAGAAACCTTGCTATTATGCGAAGCCGCTGGGTATGATACGATTCTAGTCGAAACCGTAGGGGTAGGTCAAAGTGAAACGACGGTACGTTCCATGGTGGACTTCTTCTTGCTGGTGGTGTTGACTGGTGCCGGTGATGAATTACAAGGTATGAAAAAAGGTGTTATGGAATTAGCCGATGCGATTGTGGTGAATAAAGCCGATGGAGATAACTTGCAACGTGCCAAAGTCACTCGCCAAGAATATGAACGTATTTTATGGTTCATTCGTGATGCCACGGAACAATGGACCACTCATGCGTATACATGCTCTGCTTACACAGGGGATGGTATCATGGAATTGTGGCAAGGTGTTATCGAAACATTTATGGAACAATGTAAAGGCAATGGAGTGCTACAAGCACGTCGTCGTGACCAAACCTTATCGTGGGTATATTCCATGGTGGAAGAACATTTGCAAAACTTGTTCTATCGAGCTCCAGAGATTGTAGCCTGTCGAGGCGGTATTGAAGACGCCGTTGTAAAAGGTCGTTTGACGCCGACTTTAGCAGTACAACAGTTCATTACTACTTTCACACAAACAGCCTTGGGAGACCAAGCTAAAAATGTTCCGTTATTTGAACTGAAATAACATAGAAACAGGAGGGGAAACTCTCCTGTTTTCTGCTATTGTGGTCAAAATCCTAGTAGTTTTTTGGGTATATGGATTTTGAAAGATATAAAATGAAAAATATATAATAAAAATCTACATGTGTGACAAAAGTAACATAAAAATGACATAAATGTATATTCTAAGTGGATGCGTAAAAGTTTACTAGAACTTAAAAGAATAGGAAAATAAATGGCGTATTTATTTATTTTCACAAGTCTGAATATTTGTTATAATATGACGGAAAGTTAATGAATACATAACTAGTATTGTTTACACTATGTGAGGTGCATAATAATGAGTTTCGAAAGTCGATTCCAACATCTTGATCGCCGTGCCCCTATTGCTGAGGATAATGTGGCGATTATTCATGATTTAGAAAAATGTAAGAACTGTACTCTATGTCGTAAAGCATGTGCTGACACTATGAGCGTACTTGACTATTATGATTTGGAAGCAACAGGAGATAATCCTATTTGTATCCAATGTGGTCAATGTGCGGTAATTTGCCCATTTGGTGCAATGTACGAACGTACAGAATTAGATAAAGTAAAAGAAGCTATTGCAGATCCTGATAAAATCGTGGTTATCCAAACGGCTCCAGCCGTTCGCGTATCTATCGGTGAAGAATTCGGATTTGAACCTGGTACTTACCAAGAAGGCAAAATGATTGCAGCCCTTCGTTCCTTGGGCGCAGACTATGTAGTAGATACTAACTTCGGTGCTGACTTAACCATTATGGAAGAAGCAAGCGAATTATTAGAACGTAAATTACATGGCACAGGTCCATTGCCACAGTTCACTAGCTGTTGTCCAGCATGGGTAAAATTCTGTGAAACATTCTTCCCAGAATACGTATCCCATATCTCTTCCGCTCGTAGCTGTATCGCTATGGAATCTGCTATGGTCAAAACATATTTTGCCAAAAATATGAACATTGATCCTAAGAAAATTGTATCCGTATCTGTAGCTCCATGTACTGCTAAAAAAGCAGAAATTCGTCGTCCGGAGCAAAATAACGCATCTCGTTACACTGGCGAAGATTTGGGTCCAGATACAGACATCTGTATTACAACACGTGAATTTGCACAATGGATTCGTGAAGCTGAGTTAGATTTTGCAGCCCTAGAAGATTCCGCATACGATAAATTTATCGGTGCTGCTACTGGTGGCGGGGTTATCTTCGGTAATACTGGTGGTGTTATGGAAGCAGCGATGCGTGCATCCTACAAATTCATCACTGGTGACGAACCATCTCCAGCTCCACTTCTTAATTTATCCGATGTACGTGGTATGGATGGTGTGAAAGAAGCATCCGTAGAAATCGGTGGACATACTATCAATGTGGCTGTTGTTCATGGTGGTAAAAATATTCGTGAATTCTTGAACGAATTGAAAGAATCTGGTAAATCTTATGACTTCATCGAAATGATGGCTTGCCCAGGCGGCTGTATCGGTGGTGGTGGGCAACCACGTGCGAAATTACCAGTAGCGAATAAAGTAAAAGGTGAACGTATTGAAGGTCTTTATAACTGGGATGCGAATATGAAACTTCGTTCTTCTTATGAAAACCCAGAAATTAAAGATGCGTACGCTAATTTCTTAGAAAAACCATTAGCACACATTGCTCATGAATTGTTACATACTACCTATGTAGATCGCAGCGGTGATTTAGGATCTCGTAAAGACGTGACTCCTGAAACATGTCCAACATCTCCAAAATTTAAAAAGCCGGAATAATTTAGTTAGTAACTTCAACTCCGGTGAGTCAGCGAATGTGTAAGTTGGTTTGCTGCTGAACGAAGTTATTATATAGTCATCTAAGCATGACAACATACTGCAAGACGAAAAGACTCTCTGGGGATATTCCCTCGAGAGTCTTTTCTATTCTATTCCATCTTGGGGCGGTCGTTATTTTGATTTGGTCAAAGGGAAAAGCGGAACATATACCTTCACAAACGGTATTTCATAATGTTTGTTCAGGCACATGTTCCGCTTTTCTAGGTTTGCTTAATGTAGTGGAACTGACCGCCCAGAGATGATCTACGAATGAGGGGCATCCTAGGGTGGGGGGATCGCGGCATATTCCTCCACAAACTGATCCTACGGTAGGTTTGTTCCAGACTATGTCGTGCTCTTCTGGTTTGGCCTGTATAGGACTGAGCCCCCAAGAGATGATCTACGAATGAGGGCATTCCTAGGGAATGGATAGTTGTTGTGATAGAATATAATTAGATATAGATTGAGATATGTATATGGCTAAGGCTTGTTGGATGTTCTATAGAGAGAATGGGAGATATAAATGAGGATAAAAGATACTTTCGATCCATATAAACCTATGACTGCCAAAGATTTTTGGAAAAGTCTATGGTGGATTTTTTTATGGGGCTGGGGAGTAGGTATACCTGGAGCTATTTTAGAAAAAAATGGAGTAAGCCTTGAGATTCTAATTGTAATAGCATTATTGTTTGTAGGTGGTATACAGTATTTGTTGTTTCTTTTTATTATCAAACGATTTAGATCTATGCAGATACCACCGATTTGGGCGATTTTTATATTTATTCCTCCTTTTAATGGATTATGTTTTATACTAGCTGGATTTAGTAATAATAATGGTATTTTTAGATTTTTTAAAAGGTTAGTATTTCCACTAAAAGAGGTAGATCATGCTTGAGTTAGTTAAATTTGCACTTCATACATTGTATAGTTATGGTGCTGAAACTGAAGATACTTTGATTTTCTTTTATCATTGCATAGGGTTGATTCCCTTAAGTGTGTATTGTTGGAAATATAATCACGAACGATATACTGTTTTCACAAATGTAGTGATTCATTTATTGCGGATGTTATTGTTCATAGTGGCTTTTTTTACATATGTTTGCTATGGATTTACAAATTATTTGATAAAGTGGAACTCTTTAGTGCTGATTTTGTATACAATTGTAGGATATTATTATTGGATACATAAAGAGTTGTTATCTTGGTTTAATTCGACAGCGCGTAATATTTTAAAATATATTTTTTATGGTGTTGTTTGTATTGAGAGTATATATATACTTATTAAATGGTGGAATGTATAAATTTTCTGCTAGAATATAAAAAAAGAAAGGGGAAAACTCATTGAAACGTATAGTTTCTATGGAAGCGATTTCGGAAACACAGTATAGGTCTTTGCATCTAGAGAATGGCATGGACCATAGAATGATTATAGAACTTGATGGAAATCGTATAGATACTTGGGATGATATATACAAGGTTGTTAAGGATAAGTTTCTCATTGATGAAAGAATTGTAAATTTGTATCATTTGAAAGACATCCTAGTGGATGGTAATGCTAAAGGAATGGAAACCGTTCGAGAAATATATATTGTTCTTAGAAACCTGGATAAGGCGATGAAAAGAAAAAATGGATTTCTAGGTTATTTGAGGGACATATTTTCTTTTAATATGGATAGAGACTTAGATGCTCTATTGGCGTGGATATTTTTTGCTGATACTGTTATGCCGAGATATGCTGTTGAAAGAGAGGATATGGAATCATGGAGAACATTACCATTAGAAGTGTGCAAGTTATATTATGTGCATGAGACTCCTTGGACAGAAACGATAGATCCGCCCCATAATGAGATTATTTATTTGGAAGAATCAGAGTATGATTTATTACGAGAAAAGATAATACCTGACGAAGATACATTTGTATTGGATTTAACAGATGCACAGGATACTAGGGTATTTATCGATGTTATGTCTAAGTATGTGAATGGAAAAATTGACTCTTTGGATAGATTAGAACAATATATGCTTAGAGGATTACGAGATACGACAAAACCGAAACAAATTGTATGTTTCTTAAAAGATTTTTGCTCCTATTGCAGAAATGAGGGCAAGTATTATGATATTACGCCACTTACAGTTTCTCTGAATTTTATAAAATATTGTATATGTTATTGGTTTTATGAAAGTACGCCTATACCAGGATCATGGAAAAAGGAGTTTACCTTTTATGTGACTGAAGAGTGGTAGAAGGAGATTCATGAATGAGTGGGGAACTTTTTTAGAAAAGTAGAGCCAAAAGTTCTCCAATGTTAGAATACTTTCAGAAATAAGAGTAGTAGTGTATATGGTATACATAGAGGTGAAAGCGATTTGATAGATCAAAGGTATATAGAACGTAGGAAATTTCCTATATTGGCGATGATACAGGTTGAGAGATATATAGATGATTATTATGGACGGATAGAGGGGATTAAGCTAATAGAAGATCCTGCAACAGTGATGGATAATCTTCTTATTAAAATTGCGGAAAATAGGCCTAATCAGAAACAATGCGTGTATAGTTTTTATGCTAATCATATAGACATAGCAAGGGCTGATGCGATGATTCTTCATGAAATGTGTTGGGATAAAGCGACTGATATACATACCTTGCGGAATGATAGTGCGTTGAGGAATCATGTTCGAAAAATAGGTTGTGGAGAAGGTGTACCTACGATTACAGATTCTTTTTATAAAATTGATACGGATAAAATACAAAAGGTTTATGATATAGCTACTATGTTGATTCACCAAATGTCAGTAGATGAAAAGTACGAGGAGGCCGAAGTAAAGCGGTTTTATGTAGAAGTATATCAATCTACTAATACTGGATATCTATCAGGTGGGGCTTGGATTACACATAGTATTTTAGAAAAGATATATAAGGATACAGGGTGGGAAGAAGTAAAAGGCGAGGAGCTGATGATTGATGAGCTCATATGTATTCAATCAATGTAAGGTTTCACAGATCACGATTTAGAAACTTACTTGAAAGGAACTTCTTGCCCAATATTAGAGTAGAATACGCAATTAGAATCTACCCCATCTTTTAGGCCTGTACTCTTGTACATTTTCCGTGTTGGGTGTATAATAGTTTTTATCTAAAATACAAATCAGTAAATATTCATATGATGTGAAGGGGTAGAAGGATAGAAATACGTATACTTTTACGGCTTTCACGGGTATGGAATAATAGGAGGACAGTATGGCAAAGATTGATATGAACAATTTAGATTTTAGTTATAAAGAAACGCCATTCCGTTATGTGTCTAATTTCAAAGATGGTCAATGGGATGAAGGCGGTTTAACGGGTGAGGCGAATATTGTCCTCAATGAATGTGCTGGTGTATTCCAATATGCACAAACGATTTTTGAAGGTTTGAAAGCGTATTACACAAAGGATGGTCACATTGTGTGTTTCCGCCCAGATTTAAATGCTGAGCGCATGTATGATTCTGCGAAATATCTTGTAATGCAACCATTCCCAACAGATCGTTTTATTGAGGCTGTGAAAGAAGTGGTAAAAGCGAACCAAGAGTTTGTGCCTCCATATAGCACAGGTGGTAGTTTGTATCTCCGTCCATTCTTGATGGGTACTAACAGCGTTATCGGTGTGAAACCGGCAGATGAGTTTCAATTCCGTATTTTTGGTACTCCTGTAGGGGATTATTTTAAAGGCGGTGTGAAACCACTGAAAATCCAAATTTCCGATTTTGACCGTGCAGCACCACATGGTACAGGTCATATTAAAGCGGGCTTGAACTATGCTATGAGCTTGCATGCGCTAGAAGCAGCGCATGAAGCAGGTTATGCAGAAAATCTATATTTGGATCCCCGAACTCGTACAAAGGTAGAAGAAACTGGTGGAGCGAACTTTATTTTCATCACTAAGGATGACAAATTAGTAACACCTAAATCAAATAGTATTCTTCCATCTATTACACGTCGTTCTTTGATGTATGTGGCTGAACATTATTTGGGCATGACTGTAGAGCATCGTGAAGTATATAAAGAAGAATTGAAAGACTTCGCTGAATGTGGTCTTTGCGGTACGGCGGCTGTTATTTCTCCAGTGGGAATGGTACATTCCAAAGAAGAGGACATCTTCTTCCCAAGTGGCATGGATGAAATGGGCCCAACATTAACAAAATTGCGCGAAACATTACTTGGCATTCAACATGGTGAAATCGAAGCACCAGAAGGCTGGGTTGTTCGCATCATATAATAGAATACTTTTACAATGACGTAAACGCATGGTTACCTTAGGGTAGCTGTGCGTTTTCTTGTATAGTAGGCATATATAAGGATGTGGATGAAAGTAATGTTGAAAGAAGCTGTGAATGTAAATATATAAATTTATTAAGAGTGGATACGTGATACAGGGGGACTATATGAATTTGGAAATGTAGGATAAGAAATAAGAGGCGAATCATTTAAGAATACATGTATACATGATGGATATGTATTGAAAAATAGTATAATATTTGCTACTATAATATACAGTTCTATATTCTATAGAATTAGAGATATACTTTATGATTATCATAAAAGGCTAATTCTTTACAGAGTGAGTATATAGTAGGTGGATGCTAATACAGCATCTAGCCGAACTACTATGAAGTACAGTCATTTGACATATGAATTAGAACTTTCAGTATATGTATACCTAGTATTAAGTACGCTAGTGTAGTAATAGAGAGCCTACAGGAGGAGAGGGTTATGATGGAAATGAGTACCATTGCAAAACAACATGAGGAGCAGCGCCATTTGGAAGCAAATGGTTTGTATAGTTCCCAATTTGAAAAAGATGCATGCGGAATGGGATTTGTGGTGAATATTAAAGGTAAAAAATCCCACGATATTATCGATGATGGCTTGCGTATTCTTGAGCGTTTGGAGCACCGTGGTGGTGCTGGCGCCGATAAGGATACGGGCGATGGAGCAGGTATTTTAGTGCAAATTCCACATGACTTTTTCCGCCGTGAGTGCGAAGTGTTGGGTATCCATTTACCACCGGCTGGGGATTACGGTGTGGGCATGGTTTTTGCTCACAAGTATGAAACATTGCGAAATGAGCAAAAACGTATCTTAGAAGAGGTCGTTCGTGAGGAAGGTCAAATCGTATTAGGCTGGCGTGAAGTACCGGTAGATTCTACGGCCGTTGGTCATGAGGCGGCATTGATTCGTCCTTGGATGATTCAAATTTTTATCGGTAAAGGTCCTGATGTAACAAATCAAGAAGAGTTTGAACGTAAATTATACATGATCCGAAAAATTGCAGAAAAACGTATAGTGCCATTGAGTAAAGAAATGAGCAGTGATTTCTACATTGCATCCTTGTCTTCTAAAACCATCGTTTACAAAGGTATGCTGACGCCAGTACAATTACGAAACTTTTACCTAGATTTGAACGATTTAGATTTCACCTCTGCCTTAGCGATGGTGCACTCTCGTTTCAGTACGAATACATTCCCAAGCTGGGCACGGGCCCATCCTAACCGTTATTTAGTACATAATGGGGAAATCAACACCATCCGTGGTAATGTAAACTGGATCAATGCTCGTGAAGGAAAAGCAGAATCTCCATTATTCCCAGATATTAAAAAAGTATTCCCTGTTGTTGATGATACAGGGTCTGATTCTGCTATGTTCGACAATACTCTAGAGTTCTTGCACATGACAGGCCGTAGCTTGCCACATGCAATTATGATGATGATTCCAGAACCATGGGAACGCAATACGTTGATGAGCCAAGAAAAACATGACTTCTACGAGTTCAATAGTTTTATGATGGAACCATGGGATGGTCCAGCAGCAATGGGCTTTACTGATGGAACTGTGATCGGTGGTGTCTTAGACAGAAATGGCTTGCGTCCTGCACGCTATTATGTGACTGCTGACGATCGTGTGATAATGGCATCTGAAGTAGGCGTAGTGAATGAATCAGATGATATGATTCGCGCCAAAGGTCGTTTAGAGCCAGGTAAAATGCTATTAATCGACACAGAAGAAGGTCGTATCATTTCTGATGAGGAAATTAAGCAACGAGTGGCTACCGAATTGCCGTACCATGAATGGGTAAAAGAGCATGTCATTCACTTGTCAGAAATTCAACAAGCTACGGAAGATAGCATCCCAGAAGTAGGGGACTTATTCATGCAACAACAAGTATTCGGCTATACACAAGAAGATTTGGTGCGCATGATTATCCCTATGGCGAAAGATGGAAAAGATCCAGTAGGATCCATGGGTGCCGATGCACCGTTGGCGATTTTGTCTGATAAACCGCAAATGTTGTACTCCTATTTTAAACAACTATTTGCACAAGTAACGAATCCGCCAATTGACGCCATCCGCGAGGAAATGGTCACATCTACACGAGTGATGCTTGGCAATAGCGGTAACTTGACGGACCCTAACAAAGTGGGCACCTATGCCGTATCTATGCGGACACCAATCATGACGAACCAAGAATTGGCAAGTATTAAACAATTGGACTGCCGTCGTATGAAATCTGTGACTCTGTCCATTTTATTTGATCCTGCCAAAGGTGCGGAAGGTATGAAAGAAGCCTTAGACCGTTTGTGCAAAGATGCAGAGGAAGCAGCTCGTACTGACCAAAATGTGTTGATTTTATCTGACCGTGGTGTGGACGAACACCATGCACCAATCCCTGCTTTATTAGCAGTGGCAGCAGTGCACAATCACTTGATTAACACTGTATTACGCACAGAAATGGGCTTAATCTTAGAATCTGGTGAACCTCGTGAAGTGCATCACTTCTGTACACTCTTAGGCTATGGTGTAACGGCCATCAACCCATATGTGGCATTAGCGACAGTTCGTGAGCTACAAGCAACGAATCGCTTGGGCGATCTCACACCAGAAGAAGCAGAAGCAAACTACATCAAGGCCTCTGTGTCTGGCATTATGAAAGTCATGTCGAAAATGGGTATTTCCACTGTACGTAGTTACCATGGGGCACAAATCTTCGAGGCATTGGGCTTAAATACAAACTTTATTAGTACCTACTTCCCAAATACACCGACACGCATTGGCGGTATCGGCTTAGGTGGCGTAGCTCATGAAACGTTGGAACGATTCCAACGAGCTTTCAGAGAAGATGTGAAAGTCCTCGAACCAGGCGGTTGGTACGGCCCAATGAAAGATGGGGAAGAGCATTTATTCAATCCAGATACGATTAAGTTGTTGCAAACATCCTTAATAGAAGGGGATTACAATACGTATAAAGAATACTCCAAAATGATTCGCAATGATTACCATGTAACTTTGCGTAGCTTGATGGAATTAAACTTCCCTGTTGGCGGCGGCATTCCTGTGGAAGAAGTAGAACCAGTGGATGACATTGTGAAACGATTTAAAGCTGGTGCTATGAGTTATGGCGCCATCAGTAAAGAGGCTCATGAAACCATTGCCATCGCTATGAATCGCTTAGGATCTACGTCGAATTCCGGGGAAGGTGGCGAAGATACAAGTCGTTTTGTCCTTGACGGGAATGGAGATAATCGTAATAGTGAGGTAAAACAAATTGCATCTGGTCGTTTTGGGGTGACTACAAATTATTTGGTACATGCCAAAGAATTGCAAATCAAATGTGCCCAAGGGGCGAAACCAGGTGAAGGTGGACAGTTACCAGGTAAAAAAGTATATCCAGAGATTGGTAAAGCCCGTCACTCCACACCAGGTGTAGAGCTGGTATCTCCGCCACCACATCACGATATTTACTCTATAGAAGATTTAGCAGAATTGATTTATGACTTGAAATGCGTCAACCCAAGTGCAGCGATTTCCGTGAAATTGACCTCAGAAGCTGGGGTAGGTACCATTGCTGCAGGGGTAGCCAAAGCGAAAGCAGATAGTATCCTCATCTCTGGTTATGATGGTGGTACTGGCGCAGCAGGTCGTACGTCTGTGAAACATGCGGGTGTGCCGTGGGAATTAGGACTTTCAGAAACACATCAAACCTTGATGTTGAATCGTTTGCGTGATCGTGTACAACTGGAAGTAGACAGTAAACTGATGACTGGTTATGATGTGGCTATCGCAGCCTTGTTAGGGGCAGAATTATTCGGATTTGGTACCTTGCCATTAGTGGCTGTAGGGTGTCGTATGGCACGGGTTTGCCACATGAATACATGTCCGTACGGCGTGGCAACACAGGATGAAAAATTGCGTGCTAAATTTACAGGCAAACCAGAATATGTAGAAAATTTGATGAAGTTCATCGCTCAAGAGTTGCGTGAAATCATGGCTCGTTTAGGTATCCGCAGTGTGCGTGAGTTAGTAGGTCGTATTGATTTAGTGCGCCAACGCTCCCAAGACGATAATTTCAAATTATCTCGTGTGGACTTGAAACGAATCTTGTTCAAACCATATACAGATGCCTCTGTAGGTCATTTGCACAGCATTGATCAAGACCATGAATTGGACCGTACTTTAGATGTGAAAAAATTACTTCGTATGTGCCGTCCTGCTTTGGATGATCAAAAACCAATTCGTGCTAAATTGGCTATTAGCAATGTGAATCGTGTAGTAGGCACCTTGGTAGGTGGTGAAGTGGTTCGTCGTTACGGGGAAGGTGGCTTGCCAGATAACACCATTAAATTGAACTTCGTTGGTTCTGCAGGTCAAAGTTTTGGCGCTTTCATCCCGAACGGTATGGCCTTAGAACTTGAAGGGGATGCGAACGATTACCTTGGTAAAGGTCTGTCCGGCGGTACGATCATCGCCTATCCACCTAAAGCAGCTACTTATGAAGCGCATGAAAATATTTTAATCGGTAATGTGGCATTTTATGGTGCTACTTCTGGTACGGCGTATATCAATGGCGTGGCAGGGGAACGGTTCTGTGTTCGTAACAGTGGTATTACCGCTGTCGTAGAAGGTGTGGGCGACCACGGCTGCGAATACATGACAGGCGGTGAGGTCCTTGTTCTTGGCCGTGTAGGTCGGAACTTCGGTGCCGGCATGTCTGGTGGCTATGCGTACGTACTTGACCTAGATGGACGCTATTGCAATACAGGACTTGTGGAACTTCGTAAACCTACTGAAAGTGACCTAGCACGGATTCATGAGCTAGTACAACAACATGTATTGCATACGAACTCGAAACAAGGCCGCCATATGTTAGAAAACTGGGTACTGTATAAAGACCGCTTTACTAAAATTGTGCCAACAGCCTACGAAGAAATGCAACAAAGCATTGCTCACTTCCAAGGGGAAGGTATGGGATTAGAAGAGGCGCAATTGGCAGCATTTAAAGCAAAATATATGAGTGGAAAATAGAGGTTGGACCTTATGCAAACCGAATAATATGCCTATGTTTATGCATGACAATATATCTTGGGGTCGCTTGCAGTCTTCCCTAAATATATGACAGAACCAATATAATATAGACATAAAAAGAGGAATGGAACTGATACGTCAGAACCATTCCTTTTTTGTGTAAATGCTATATTAACATGATTTCATGTATATAGAGAAACAGAAAAGGCTCCATAGGAGCCTTTTCTATATAGTATGTAATTATTCCTCATGTCCTTTGAGCTTCATACCAGCAAGTAATGTTTTCTCTGATTCTTCCATATGGATACGAGCAATCTGGCGAGCTCGTTCCACATCGCGATCGGAGATTGCCTCTACAAGTTGACGATGTTCGTCCCAAGTTTTGGCGAGACGACCTGTTTGACTCATAGACAACGTACGGAAACGTAAAGTTTGCTCCCGTAGATTGTGAATCATTTCTACAAGACGATCATTACGAGACGCTTTATAAAGAATTTCGTGGAATAGAATATCGGCTTGTACGACTTTGTCTAAATTATTTTCGTTCATATAGTTACCGATTTCTACCAGATGTTGCTCTAAGGTCTCGATTTCTTCGTTGGTAATACGCTCTGCAGCTAGTTCTGCGGCGAGTTCTTCCAAGATAGAGCGAAGTTCAAACACTTCTGTTACATCTTTCAAACTCATATCCGCCACATAGGTGCCACGGCGTGGAATCATCACCACAAGACCTTCTTGCTCTAAAATACGGATTGCCTCACGAATAGGAGTACGGCTCACACCGAGCTCTTCCGCCAAAGGAATCTCCATGAGGCGTTCGCCTGGTGGCAATAGACCGTCACGAATAGCTTGGCGTAAAGCATCGCTAACAATTTCACGAAGCGGTTTGTACGCGTCTAAACGGATGGGTTGTAAACGTGGTGTATTCATCATAGGGCCTCCTCATCATGTGTTTTCGTAATTAGTGAAAGCCAGTTATGACCAGCTTTTTTGATGTCTTCTTGTAATCGAATGGCATCCAGTGCTTTTTCCAATAAAACTACCATAGTAGGACCACTACCCGTCATAATGGTAGGGAACCCACGGTCTAAGAAGAATTGTTTGCATGTTACAAGTTCTGGGTGGATAGGGAAAATTAATTCTTCAAAGGTGTTGTCACTAGCTATGAAAGCCTGACGAAAGTCTTTGGCTTTCATATGTGTGGTAACATTATCCATAGTGTCTGAAGTGACACGAGAAGCGCCTTTGAATCTTCCATAGGCTTCTGCCGTGGAAATGCTCACTTCTGGTTTTACGATCAGTAGCCATTGAGCACCGCTAGTTGGTAAGGTTTCTAATCGTTCGCCTCGACCAGTGCCGCGGGCAGTACCGCCTTTCAGTAAGAAAGGTACGTCAGAACCAAGTTTAGAAGCCATGGTCATTAGTTCCTCATCGGTTAAGCGAAGGTCCCAAAATTTGTTAAGACCTAGTAGCATAGCGGCACCGTCACCACTGCCACCGCCCATGCCAGCACAAGGGGGAACCCGTTTTAACAAATGAATGGCAGCTCCTTGTTGACAGCCTGTATAGTCTTGCACCATACGAAGGGCTTTCATAGCAATATTGCTTTCTGTATAGGGGATTAATTGCGCCATATAATAGGGCAGTTCAGGTGCGTCGCCAGAGAATACCACAGAATGGTGGCGCGCGAAATAGAGGGAATCCCCTAGGAAAATAGACTGAAAAATGGTATCTATATTGTGGTACCCATCATCACGTTTGCCCGTGATAGCAAGGCCCACATTGATTTTACTAAAAGCTCGTTGTTCCATAAGATAGTCACCTCAGTGAAGTCATCAAAATGTTCGCATATATTTTTTATTATACCATAGATTGCGGGTGAAAATCCTTGTGAGTTGAAATAGCTTTAGTTTATGACTAACCATTGCGAGGATATTAGTTTAATAGATAAATTAAAAGAGCACCAATTTAGCCAATCGCTTTTTGGTTCTCTTTTGTGTTTTTTATCTACTTAATAGTGAATGTTGACTGTTAGGAGTGTAAAAAAGGTTTAACTATTCTTATATGGAATACTTTCACTAGACAGTAAGGCTGCGCTATTACTGGATAGAACTGTATGGTATAATTTAAGAAAGGAAGGAATTCCATGTACATTAAGTCATTTGATGAATTGACGTTCCAAGATAATTTTATCTTTCAGAAGGTGATGTTAAAGAAACACATTTGCAAGGCTGTGTTAGAACGGTTGTTAGACATTTCGATTAAGGATATTGTGTATATCCATGAAGAGAAGAATCTAGATGTCCGATGGGATACTAAAAGTGTGCGTCTAGATGTGTTTGTGAATGATGATAAAGGAACGGTATTTAATATTGAAATGCAAACTAGCAAGGATATGGAAGAACTTGTCAAACGGACACGGTTTTATCAAAGTATTTTAGATATGTATCATATTCAAAAAGGCCAAAAATATACCACACTGAACGATTCGTATATTATTTTTATTTGTACATTCCCCGTGTTTACGGGCAATCGTCATAAGTATACGTTCAAAAACGTTTGTATTGAAGACTATGACATAGCCTTGAATGATGGTGCCACAAAGTTATTTTTAAGCACAAAGGGAACACGAAATGATGTGTCGAAACCACTGCAAGTGTTTTTAGATTATATTGATGGACAGGAAGCAACGGATGAGTTGCTAAGAGATATTGACGATGCTGTGCATGAGGTCAAGCATTGTGAAGCGTGGAAGGAGGAATACTCGATGTTATCCATGGATCATTATAAATATTGGAAAGAAGGCATGGCTGAGGGCGTTGCGGAAGGCCTTGCTCAAGGTAAAGCTGAAGGCAAAATTGAAGTTGTTATTCAGATGTTACGTAAGCAATTATCCTTAGAAATGATTGCAGAGGTTACTAAGTTTACAGTAGAAGACGTAAGAAAGATTGCCAAAGAGCATGCGTTGATGTAGTTGAGTTGTATACGTATATGGTATTCTATTGTGTAGCGGCAAGCGGAAAGGAAGTGATTGTATGACTGATGAAGAGTATATGCGTGAAGCCTTGGTAGAGGCCCGTAAGGCTTATGATATGGGGGAGATTCCTATTGGTGCTGTATTGGTGCATGAAGACCAAATTATTAGTCGTCATTACAATCGTCGTGAGGTTGACCATGATGCGACGGCTCATGCAGAGGTCCTTGTCATCCGTGAGGCAAATGCTATGCTTGAAAGGTGGCGGTTGACCGGTTGCACGCTTTATGTTACCATAGAGCCGTGCCCTATGTGTGCTGGTGCTATTATTAACAGTCGCATAGATCGCGTTGTCTATGGCAGTAGCGATTATAAGGGCGGTGCGGTAGAATCTTTGTTCAATGTACTTTCACATCCGAATTTAAACCATGAACCACAGGTGTTGGCGGGTGTATTGCAAGATGAATGCAGTCAAATTATGAAAGATTTTTTCAAAGAACGCCGACGTATACGGAGAGGTACTCAAGTGGCTGAAGAGTCCGCACTCGAAATGCGGTAGGTCAGGAAACTGGCGCGGGGGTTCAAATCCCCCTCTCTCCGCCAAAGTAAGGGCTGTGTCAGTAGATGCAGTCCTTTTTTACTAAATTGTTATCTTTTGGAGGTATATCATGGAAGTGTATTATTCCCCCCTACAAGAGGTTAATCAAGAATTAATCCATAAACGATTAGATTTTTTGTTGCGCAAAATCGGCTTTGATGAAATTGGTTGCTCTGGCAAACGAGTGGCGCTACTGCGCAATGACTTGCATAGTGATTATGAGGCTTATGAAACGGTAGTGGCTTATATGAAAGGACGCATCGAATCCGAAGGTGGCACTGTAGTGTATGTAGATGAGCCTAGCAACAAATCTCGTGAGGTTATCCTCCCTGATGGGGAATCTGTGAAAGTAGCCTATATTGATGAACGCATTGCTACTAGTGATGTGGTGATTTCCGTGAATCATATTAAAGCCAATGAATATAGTGGATTCTCTGGTGCTGTGAACAATACAGGTTGGCACTCTGCAAGCCTAGAAGGTCGTCGTGAATTGGTGGCATTAACAGGTACAGAACATCATAAAGCGGTGGCGGAATATGCAGCAGCTGCCACTCGAAATCGTCAGCGTTTTCACGTAGGCGTAGCGATGGATATCGTAGCGGATTATGTGAATCAAGAGAAGTTGAAAGAGGCAGGCGCTACCAATGAAATCGTAGGTAACTTGGGCATTGTCGTATCCTATGATATGGTGGCGATGGATGAAGCGTTGGGGGATATTATCACCCAAGCTACACCAGTAGAGAACGGCGTGTTAAGCACAGTGGAAAAACGGACATGGGATTATTTCAAAGATATTTCCCCAAACAGCGAATGGCAAGCCATTTTACTTCGTGCAGACCGCATGGGACTCGGTACACGCTCCTATGCTCTAGTGAAAGACGAAGAGTTAATCTTTTATGGTGAAAAAATTTAATAGAATATAGCTAGAACAATAGACAGCTTTCAGGAGTTGTAGGAAGAATAGCATATGTTAATAATAAAAAATCTCTAGTCGTGGCGATTGCGTAAGCGTAGCTTTGACTAGAGATTTTTGTGTATTTAATTTGTATTGCTGGACACTGCTCATTGGACTGAGCAGTACTTTCCTATTTTGTAATATGGTGGACTAAATGTAACCTATTACCGAGGATAGTACATAATAATTAACACCCCGATGATAGACACAATACCACCGATGATATCGTACCGATCAGGAGTAATGCCGTCCACATAATAGCCCCACAGAATAGAGAGGGCTATGAAGATGCCACCATAGGCCGCATAGACTTTACCGAAAGGTGCTTCTTGTAATGTAGGAATAATACCATAAATGATGAGGGTAATAGCACCAGCGAGCATATACCAAGGGCTTTTATCGTCTTTTAGATACAGCCATACTAAATAGCCCCCGCCAATTTCAGCAATGCCAGCTAGAATGAAGTAAAATATTGATAAGAGAATTTGTGACATAGAGGTTACCTTTAAAATAACTGACCTTTAGAAGGTGGATTAAAATACATGTTGTAAGATTTGTAAAAACTATATAATGCTGATATGTACGAAGGTAAGAAGATATCGGGTTTTAAAGGGATGTACATTGAGTTAGATAAATTATATTGGTGATAAGTTTCTTGGATACTTCCATCATAATTGAAAACTGCAGCACCTTTAATTTGGGATTTTATACCTGTGTCTTTTTTTATACGAGCGGTTACTTCTTCAGGTGTAATAAATTTTTTTACTAAAGAATTTACAGATTGATTGTAATTATAAAAGAAAATGTTATCAACTTGCATTATTACAGTTTTGTCATAAGCAACAATATAAGTGGTTGCGTTAATAGTATAGTAAGGTGGATTATATATCATTACACTTATTGAATTAATATCGATATACTCTTCACCTAATGAATTAGCTTGGACTAGTTTATATCTTTCAGGTGAATTTCTCAACTCGTCTAATGAAACGGCAAATGCTGATATTGTAAAGAGTGAAAAAATCGTTAGTAGAAGAAACAGTTTTTTCATAATCGCACCTCGCTTAACACATAATAAATGATATATACTTTCATTATATAAACTGCCCACAGTAATTTCAACTATGAGAGCATAAAAAAAGCAACCAATCCGAAGACTGGTTGCTGTAGTATCCTATTATTTGGAGTACAATTCGACGATGAGTGTCTCGTTTACTTCGATAGGAAGTTCTTCACGCTCAGGAAGGCGAGTTAATGTGCCTTGGAAAGCGTCAAGATTTTTTTCGATGTAAGGAAGTTCGAAAGAACGAAGTTCTTGGAAGTTCACTTTGAACATTTCGTTGTCACGGCTAGCTTCACGAAGCTCGATAACATCACCTGGTTTACATTGGTAAGAAGGGATGTCAACGCGTTTACCGTTAACAAGGATGTGGCCATGGTTTACCATTTGACGTGCTTGACGAATGGAGTTACCGAAGCCAATGCGATATACAAGGTTGTCCAAACGGCATTCCAACAATTTCAACATGTTTTGGCCTGTAACACCGTGCATTTTTTTCGCTTTATCGTAATAGCGTACGAACTGGCGTTCTAGCAAGTTGTAGTATGCTTTAACTTTTTGTTTTTCTAATAATTGAAGACCGTATTCAGACATTTTCTTTTGACGTTGGTCTTTTTTTACACGTTTTAAAGCCTTCGCGTGACCGAAAACGTTCACACCGAAGCGACGGCATAACTTAAATCGTGCTTCTCTTCTCGTTGCCATGTGATAATCACCTCATAGATTAATAAAACTTTGCACAAATTGTGCTTAATCATTATACCCTATGAAAATGAAAAAGTCAAAGGGCTATAACCATTGTCAAGGGCCGTGTATATGCTATAATAAAAGATACAGTATTAGTGTTTCCATTGGGAACTGATGTAAGAGGAGATTCACCATGAATGTGTCCTATAATGTAAAAGAAGAATTATGTATTGAACATACACCAGGGGCGGGTGCCATCGTTATCTTTGGGGCCTCTGGAGACCTGACAAAACGTAAATTATTACCAGCTATTTATTCCTTGTTTCAACGTGGTTTGCTTTCACCGAAGGTAGCCGTAGTGGGCGTAGCACGGACAGCGATGAGCCACGATGAATTTCGTGAGCAAGTGAAAGCGTCTATACTAGGTGACCGTGAACCAAGTGCAGAAGAACAAGCATTTATTGAACGTTTTTCCTATGTAGCTGGTCAATATACAGAGCCGTCTACGTATGTAGCGTTGCGCGAAGAGTTAGAGCGTGTGGCAGCGGCTCATTGTACAGGTGGGAATGCACTATTTTATCTAGCCATGCCACCAGAGTTATTTGAACCTATCGTACGTGAATTACATGGGGCAAAGCTATTAGAAGAAGTTGGTTCATGGTCTCGTGTGATCATTGAAAAACCATTTGGGCATGATTTAGAAAGTGCTATCGCATTAGATGCATCATTGAAACAGTATATTACAGAAGAGCAAACCTATCGTATTGATCATTATTTAGGGAAAGAGACGGTACAAAATATTTTGATGCTTCGTTTCGCCAATGCTATATTTGAACCGCTTTGGAATCGCAAATATATTGAACGTGTAGAAATTACCGTAGCCGAAGAGTTAGGTGTAGAAAAACGTGCAGGCTATTATGACGGGGCAGGGGCTTTGCGTGATATGGTGCAAAACCATATGATTCAAGTATTATCCTTGATTGCCATGGAACCACCTGCTAGTTTTAATGCTGACGATTACCGCGATGAAATTGGTAAGTTAATTTCCTCTATCCGTAGTTTACATCGTCAAAAATTAGGTGATATCGCAGTACGTGGTCAATATGCCGATTCTGGCAATACAGAACGTCCCGCTCCAGAGTATCGAAAAGAAGAAAACGTACCACCTACGTCTACGACAGAAACCTATGTGGCATTGAAATTGTTCATTGATAATTGGAGATGGCGTGATGTGCCGTTCTATCTTCGCACGGGAAAACGATTGCCGAAGAAATCGAGTGAAATTGCCATTACGTTTAAACCAATTCCGCACTCCATCTTTAAACCATTCCATGCGAAAGACTTTAACCAAAATGTATTGGTTCTTCGTATGCAACCAAATGAAGGTATGGGATTGTCCTTGGAGGTGAAATCTCCAGGTTCTAAGTTAAGTGTTAACACACTAGAAATGGATTTTTCCTATAGCAATTCCAAGGAATTAGCAGACATCCCAGATGCTTATGAAAGATTGATTTTAGATGGTTTATTAGGAGACCAAACATTATTCGTTCGCAATGATGCGGTAGAAAAATCTTGGCGCTTATTTAAGCCATTGATTGAGGCGTGGGAACGAAATGATGAAGAAACACCGTTATGCTTCTACCCAGCGTTCAGTGAGGGGCCAACAGAGGCAGAAGAGTTATTAGAAGGAGGATCTTGGTCGTGGCGAAAGATATAATTCATGCATTTCCTACAGGAGATGACGTGGCAAAAGCAGTGGCCGATCGATTTTTAACTTATACAAACGAATGTATTGCAGAGGCAGGTACTTGCGTAGTGGCTGTGTCTGGGGGGACGACACCGAATGCATTGTTTTCTTTGCTTGATTCAGATGAATATACAAATCGTATCGACTGGGAGCATATTTTCTTTCTTTGGGTAGATGAACGGTTTGTGCCACAGTCGAATCCAGATAACAATTTTGGTCGTGCAAAAGATCGCTTATTTGGAAATATTATGGGTGCTGCTCACTATTATCCAGTACCAACGAATAATGGTACTGTGGAGGAAGCAGCAGATAAGTATGAACAAGAAGTACAAATGGTCTTGAAACGTACAGAAAAGGAATCCATAGATTTAGTGTTACTAGGCTTAGGCGATGATGGACATACAGCATCCTTATTCCCTAAATCTGAAGCTTTGTATGAACGTGATCGTATGGTAGTGGCTGTGAAAGATGGTAAAGTATGGGAACGTGTGACATTAACATTCCCTATGCTAGTGAATGCAAAATCTGTTTGGTTCACAGTGGTAGGGGCTTCCAAAGAGGCTGCCTTAGCTCGTGTACTTCGTCAACGTAAGGAATATGAAGAATATTCTTGGGAGGACCGAGTAGGTCATTGTTTACCAGGGGCTGTGTTAACTCACGATCCAGTAGAATGGTATGTGGATGAGGCAGCTCATAAGAACTAATTGATGCGAAAAACGAGGTGATACGTATGTTTAATTTTGGTACACAAGAATTATTTCTTATTTTAATTATTGCCCTTGTTATCTTTGGGCCTAAAAAATTACCTGAAATTGGTAAGGCCATCGGTAAAGGTATTAATGAATTTAAAGATGCTGTTAGTGGCGATAAAAAAGTAGCTAAAGAAGAACCTGCAAAAGCAGAAACTATTGATGTAGAAGCAGGTGCTACCAATAGTCATAAACAAAATAATTAGGAGGAACTATGTGTAAAGATTGCGGTTGCGGTAGCACAGGTAATGTGACTACGAAATTATTTCACGTGCCAGGCATGATGTGCGTGAACTGTGAGAATACTGTGAATGGTGCTGTTCGTGGGTTACCAGGCGTACTAGAATCTACAGTAGATTTGAAAACAAAAGAAGTGCGTATTCGCTTTGACCATACAAAAACTGATGAAGCGACCATTCGTGCAGCCATCGATGAAACAGGTTTCGAGGTGGAATCTGTGAAAGATTATGTCCATGAACATGGTGGCATTTTGGGCGCTATTAAGAAAATATTCAAATAAGGCGTGCCTATCTGGTGATATGCCAGGTATATATTAGAATACAAGGAGGGGCTATCTGGATTGATTCCAAGATGGCCCTTTTGTAGGAGTAGATATGATACGTAAGTTTAATCAAGAAACATACACTTGGGATGGAGTGGACACGTTGGTGTACAAGCAAGATAATAGTCCGTTTAAAGATGTGACTCGCCAAGTCCTCTTCGACGGAGCTTGGGATATTCCATGCCAGTTCCGTTATTTTGAGGTACAACCAGGTGGTTACAGTACTATGGAACGTCATGAGCATACGCATATGGTGATGATCTTCCGCGGAAAAGGCCAATGTTTAATGGGTGATACCATAGAAGATGTACAAGAAGGGGATATGATTGAAATCCCTAAGTTGATGGCGCATCAATTTCGTGCGAACAAAGGAGATCATTTAGGGTTTTTGTGCTTGGTCAATGTGGATCGAGATAAGGTGCAAGTCATTACCCCAGAAGAACAAGCGGTGATGATGGAAAATCCAGTAATCGAGGAGTTTTTAAAGAGCTAACCAATCCGTGTATATAAAACTATTTTACAATTAGAAACATAAGTGACGTACAACCCGTGTACCTAATAGTTGGTGCTATGGGTAGAGTTACTTATGTTTCTTTTATTTTGCTGTCGTACGCTCTTTTATTAGAGCAAAAGATTTGCTATAATTGTAAAGTTCTTATTTTTATAGAAAGCAGGTTACATATGAATTTTATTCGTAGTATTAATCGCTTGTTCAATGATTACCTAGCATGGATTGTGTTGGCTGTAGCGGTCATAGCATTCTTAGTGCCAGAAGTATTCATGGGGGCAGCGAAACAAACAGTTCCTTTGTTACAGTTAGTTATGTTCAGCATGGGTTTAACATTAACAGGAAAAGTATTTTTAGATGTGTTTAGACAACCATGGCAAGTGATTTTAGTATCCTTGATTCAATTCCTATGGATGCCACTAGCAGGCTGGTTAGTGGGTATTATATTTGGATTCCCGCCAGAAATTGCTTTAGGTTTCATACTATTAGGAGCTGCACCAGGAGGTACCGCATCTAATGTAATGACATTCTTGGCGAATGGTAATGTGCCGTTGTCCGTATCTGCGACGACAGTATCCACGTTATTAGCGCCCGTATTAACGCCGATTTTCATTGTTTTATACGCTGGACAAACCGTAGATATTGCATTCTGGCCAATGTTCATGTCCATCGTGAAAATCATTGCTGTGCCAATTGCATTGGGAATTATCGTGAACTATTTCATTGGTTCTCGCATTGAACCTGTGAAAGAAGTCTTGCCAACAGTAGGTGCCGTAGCTGTATTAATCATCTTAGCTGGCGTTACTGCCGTTAGCCGTGATAATATCTTAGCGCATGGTGTGATGATTTTCTTGGCTTGCTTAGTGCAAAACGTGAGCGGTTATGTAGTGACATATTTCATTTGCCGTCTATTTGGTTCCACCGTACAAGATCGTCGTGCTATGCAAATCGAAGTGGCTATGCAAAACTCTGCTTTGGCAGCTAGCTTAGCGTTGAAACACTTTACACCACAAGCAGCCGTAGCAGGCGCTGTGTTCTCTATTATCCACAACTTTACAGGATCTATCTTCGCCGGCATTTGCCGTCGCAATGATTCTAAAAGTAAGCACTAATCTCGCAGTTAATGTGCTTTGGGTATTAATGCATTAGAAAATTACATATCTATTAGAAACGTCATGTACTTTCATAGTCTGTCATAGGATGAAGGTATGTGACGTTTTTTACTTTAATAAGAAAAAAGCAGATATGCGGTATTGAGGCGTGTTTCATGTAAAGTGTAAACTTTATGCGGAAGTGTGTCGTAATATACTGGATAGTGCTATATAATAAAATTAAAGAAAGGTGATATAGTGGTATCTTAAAATTTGAAGTGGCAGGTGTGTTGAAATGGAAAAAGATATACAGTTATGTTTGATGGAAGAAGATGACCGGGAGCAGTTTATTTTGGATAATCAAGAAGCTTTTAACTACGGGGCTTTGGAGGAGTTTGGTTCTAGAAGCAACTACTTTGAAGAGGATGGTCAAATCATTTCACGAGAGACAATCGAAGCGTCCATTGACCAGGGAACGGCGTATCGCATTATTCTTGGAGAGAAAAAAGTTGGCGGTGCTGTAATTAAAATTGATGGAGAAAAAGGAAGTTTAGACCTGTTATTCGTTTCCCCAGAGGCTCACGGTAACGGAATTGGATATGCTGCATGGTGTCAAATTGAAAAGTTACATCCAGAGGTCAAAACTTGGGAGACTATGACACCATACTTTGAGCAGCGTAATATACATTTTTATGTAAATAGATGTGGATTTCATATTGTTGAATATTTTAATAAATTTCATCCTGACACAAATGAGCCAGAAGCAGATGTTAAAAATTTTGGGGAGCAATTTCCAGATGGAATGTTTCGATTTGAAAAAATAATAGATTAAAATTGATTTTTCATTGAGGAATACTAGAAGATTATAAAGAGTATACACATTATAAAAACTATAATGACTAAACATATTAAGGTGATATTATGAGTAACAGTATAAAGTTTATACACGATAGAAATAGCAACATTCTTTTCAGTCTTCATGATAGTAGGGTGAAAGAAATCACATATTACAACGAAATTTTGACGTTACAAGTTAATAAAATATATGAATTTGTAGAAGGTGAAGAAAGATCATACCCAGGTGAAATATGTTTTGAAAAATGTGATATCGACCTGTGCGATGTATTGATATTTAACAAAACCTTAGGTGAAGGACGCTTCAATGGAAAGTCTATTGGTTTACAACAATTTATAGATGAATATACAGACTCAGAATTTGAAATCATTATTGAAG
>CAURQH010000011.1:0-65056 GCA_963526885.1 uncultured Veillonella sp.
GAAATCACTATGGATTTTTTATATTCTATTGTTCAATTTCATTATACAATTAACCTTAGAAAAAAGTTAAATATATTATAAAAAAATGCTTGCATAGATGTGAGGGATATGATATTATATATTTGTTGTTACAGTAAGTAACAAACGGTAGCGAAACAGTGTTTCCCAAGGACAGTTGAGTTGATTCGTTACTATGGATGGAAGATATCGGGGCATAGCGCAGTTTGGTAGCGCACCTGGCTTGGGACCAGGGGGTCGCAGGTTCGAATCCTGCTGCTCCGACCATTTTCTTATGTGCGGGTGTAGCTCAATGGTAGAGCCCCAGCCTTCCAAGCTGGTTGCGAGGGTTCGATTCCCTTCACCCGCTCCACTTACATGTTATTGTATTTAATACGTTCCCATACAGAGACGATGTCTATGTGATGGGTTATTTTATTATTTACAGTAAAATTCATGATATAACTACATATGGTTCAGTAGCTCAGTTGGATAGAGCAACGGCCTTCTAAGCCGTGGGTCGGGGGTTCGAATCCCTCCTGGATCACCAGAGTACAAAGGATTCTACTTGATGTAGGATCCTTTTTGTGTAGCAGGGATCGACGCACTAAGGTCTCTGCGTCACTGCGTTCCTAGAGACCTAAGTTGCTTACGTACCCCTCCTGGATCACCAGAGTACAAAGGATTCTACTTGATTTAGGAGCCTTTTTGTGTGGCAGGGATGCTATCGCTAAGACCTTAGCGTCGCCTAAGGCTCCTAAAGGTCTAAGCTTGCCGCTATCCCTCCTGGATCACCACGTAAATAAGCGGATAGTTCAGATTGAGCTATCCGCTTTTGTGTATTTGCATTATTTTATTGTTACGAAACGACACAAGGTTTCTACACCTAACTGCGTTCTCTAATCTCATCGCTTCCTAATATGAGAGGAGGTGATACTATAACACTATTCGAAGTTTTAATATTATTAATTCAGTTCGGATTGCTTGTTGTAGCAGTTTTAACTTATATGCAAATGTAAGTGAAAAGCCTAACGTATCAACCCTTCTCTTTATCTTTCCAAAATAGTAATGCACCCATGGCATTGACTATGTAGAATATGTATTTGCCAACGTTGGCGAAATTGCCTTGGGTGAAAGCTTTCAATAGTTGCACGATGTTATAGATCATCCAGAACGGCCATTGTGTATCTAATTTTAGAGCGTTAAAAAGGTTCGCAATGAGTGAGAAGGCAAATACGATGGTGGTTAGGATGGATAAAAAGTTCATATGACCGCCAAAGCCTATGTAATTGGCAACGCTGGAAATGGTGAAAGCAATGACGGTGATGATGCCAGCAACTAATCGTTTTTGTGAAGAATTCATTGTATTAGGAATGCCTTCGTGGGATGCATTCCATTTTTTGATGGCAAAGGTATAGATAATGAAAGTAACAGGATAGGTAATGATAGCTGCTTTATTTCCTAAAATAAAATCGATGGCGCCGGATAGGATCGTGTTCACGATGCCGAGATAATTCCCCCATTTGTTGAGCTGTCCTGTAAATCGTGTAGACAACATAGAAATGCCAACGTTAATAACAGAAATAAGACCAAAGGGAACGAGAGCAGTCCAAGGCCCCCAATCTACAAATTTTTCAAGACGTGAGTTCAGGTAACCAGCAGAAATGGCAATCCCCACTACAAGTGCGACACCGAGTACATCAAACCACTTGGAAATAGCGAATTGTTTTAAATACTGTTTCATAAAGGTATCCTTTCTATGAGAATATAAACTTGTATGAATGTGTGAGTTCATAGGTAATACATGTAATAGAAACACTAGATACATCATTGTAATAGGCATAGTAGAGGTATTAGGTTTCTGTATAAGAAATCTACGAGTATACTCGTAGATAACAAATATGATTTTTACCATATGTTTAATCATAACATACTAGTAGGAATATCTCAAATAATGATAGTAATAGCTTGCAAGCTAGTGATGCTAGTGAAAGCCTCACGGAATCGGTTACAAAAAGAGTTGTCTCTTGTTTTGCTATGAACCTTGTGACGGATCTGATTAGATAAAGGGATGACCGCAATACACTGTGAGTATTACTTGTCACGTTCAATTATATATATTTAGGCAAAGGGAAGAGCACGGCATACCCCTTACAAACGGTATTTCATAATGTTTGTTCGGGGCACACCGTGCTCTTCTAAGGTATATGTAATTGTGAGATAAGTGAACGTGACAAAGATTTAGCGTACCTAGAGGTATATTGCGGTCATCTTGCATTTGTTTGATTTAGTCAATAAAAGGCTGCCACAAAAGCTGCTACGCATAACTGCGTTTCTTAGGTGGAGTATGGAATCTCAAGGTATTCTAGTAGACGTTTGATGGTGTCTTGCCCATCGTAACAGGTATCGATGAGATATCCCGGTTCACGTAAAAACTCTGTTAAGCCTCGATAATAAAAATGTTTTCTCCTATCTTCTATGATAAAAGGGATTAGATTGTGTTTGAGGCATTCTTTAAAGGCGATGAGTCTACCCACACGACCGTTTCCATCTTGAAAGGGGTGGATGCATTCAAAACGGAAATGAAATTCCACAATATCTTCAAATGAAATGTGTTCTTTGTTTGTATACCATGCTAATAAATTTTGTACATCGCCTGTCACTTGCTCAGGTTTTGAGGTTTCTCTACCACCGACTACATTCGGTCGTGTTTTGTAGTCTCCTACTTTGAACCAAGGAAGTGTTTCGTCTTTGGTGTTACTTTTTAATAGGTAGTGAAGGTGTTTAATGATCACTTCTGTTAATGGATCTTCGGCAATATCAATGCAGTAATCAATGGCTCTAAAGTGGTTGATAGTTTCAATGATATCATCAACGGACAGACTTTCTTCTCCGTGAACAGTATTTGTTTCAAAGATATGTCTAGTTTGCTCTTCGTTCAATTTACTACCCTCTATATGGTTGGAGTTATAAGTCATACGCACTTGGAGTTCGTGGTAGAGTCCACCAGAGATTTTATGGTCTTTTTCTTCTCGTAATTGTGTAAGGATGGGATTGTCAGACTCTAGTGTGTAGAGATCTGTTGGAGAGCAAGAAAAGTACTCACATAATTTGTGTATCACTGATGGTGAAAGTTTTTCACCTCTTCCGATTTTCGCAATGGTTCTTGAAGATATGTGAAGTAAATGTGTTAAGCTTGACTTACGTATATCATTCTCTTCTAATATGGTTATTAATCCTTGGTAATTATACATATACTACCTCCATAATCTTTACTTATCATATAAAAAAATGGACAAAAAGTAAAGATTTTAGAGTGGAAAGTAAAGATATACGACTACTAAGTAAAGAATAATAAAAGATTGTGTAATACATCTGTTCGTGACTCTAGCTACATACAAACCAATGTTCCTCATGGTATAATACCATGTGATACAAGGAGGATCTATGACGATACGAGATAGGATTATTGCCTACTGGAAAGGGCGCAGTGCTGAGTTTGGAGCACTTCGTAAAAAAGAATTGACATCTGATTTGGCGCCACGTTGGCTTCGAGAGATTACGCCGCATATTAAAGATCATCATCAACGAATTTTAGACTTAGGTACAGGCACAGGCTTTTTTGCTTTTTTGTTGGCACAACAAGGATATTCTGTGACCGGTGTAGATCTGACGGAAGAGATGATTGCAGTGGCGAAGGAGCAAGCTTTGGAACTGCAGGGTTCCTTAGCGGGTACAGTAGACTTTCGCTGTATGGATGCCATGCAGTTAGAGTTTCCCGATGATTCTTTCGATGTGATTGTAGCTCGTAATGTAACATGGACACTGCCTGATGTGGAATCGGCCTATAAAGAGTGGTATCGTGTGTTAGCGCCCAAGGGTGTGCTTATCAATATTGATGGCGACTATGGTGTAGAATTGAAAGTTCCCGTAGTGGCGAACCATCATATTCATGAAGGTGTTTCCAACACAACGATGCAGGAATGCATTGCCATAACAGAGGAACTATCCATCAGTCGTATGGACCGTCCTCATTGGGATGTACACATGATGCGCAAGGCTGGATTTTCCAGAGTGTATTTAGATATGGCGGTGAGCAGCCGCATTTATGAAGAAGAAAATGAATTATATAATCCAGTGCCACTCTTTTCCATTGTGGCAAGGAAATAAGGAGTTATTATGCAAACATTTGAAACTTTTAATGTAACAGAACAGAATAAATTTGGTATGGCATCTGCCTTAGCGATGGCAGATTTTACAAAATGCTTTGAACCAGTGCTATTTTTATTTGGTCAAGCTGGTGTGGGTAAAACGCACCTATTGAAAGCCATGGAACAAGAGGCGGTGAAGCAGAATGCAGCTATCCGCGTACGGTATGTGACAGGGGCGCAGTTTATGAAAGAATACAACGACAGCGTGACCTATGGCGAAGTGGCAGATTATATGGAAGAATACTGTAAATTGCATCTATTGTTGGTCGATGATGTACAGGACATCGTATATAGCGATGATGAAGGAACTAAGAAGATGTTTATGCGTCTGGTCCTTGGCATGAAGGCAAAAGGGCGACGCATGGCAGTCACATTTGATGAAAGTTTTGACTCCGAAGATCGCTCCAATGAATTGCAAAATGAATTAACTGATAGTGTGGTAGCTTTCATAGAATAGAAATCAGTTATTATAAGGTATAAAAAAGTCATATAACCTATGAAAAGAGGCGGATTTATATCTATAGAAATCGGTGGTTATATCTGTTATACTTACTAGGAGAGGTTTCTATTGAGCGGGTGCTCAGGAGAGGAGATAAAGTATAATGGCTATTTCAGAAGAAGTACGACAACGATTTGCAGGGGAGTTTGAAAAGTTTCAAAAGGGAATTGAAGGTTTCTTTTCCAAAGAAATTGCTCCTAAAGATTTCAAAGGCATTGGTGGAGGGTTCGGCAGTTATGCAGAACGAGGCTTTGAAAGTGCGATGTTGCGGTTACGGTTTTTTGGATCCCGTATTCTTCCATACCAAATGAAATTCTTAGTGAATGCAGTTAAAAAATATGATTTACAATATGTACATTTCACAACAGGTCAATGTATTCAATTCCATAAATTACAAGGTGAGCAAATTTTAGAATTGTACAAAGAATGTTTTGAACATGATATCTATAACCGTGGTACTGGTGGAGATAACTTACGTAATGTAACAGCTAGCCCATTGCATGGTGTACATCCAGCTGAACCATTTGCTGTGACTCCCTATTTACAAGCGGTCAGTGAATATGCTGTATCTTTGATTGGTACGTTAGCTTTGCCACGTAAGTATAAAATCGGTTTTTCTGTAGTCGATAATGAAGGTCATGCGAACTATAAAGACTTGGGATTCTTGGCAAAAGAAAATGGCAAGTTTGATGTTTACGCTGGCGGTGGTATCGGTGGTGGTTCTGCATTCGGTTTCTTAGTAGATGAAGATATTAATCCTAACGAAGTATTGCACCATGTAGAAGGTATGTTACATTTGTATCATGAATTAGGTGACTTTAAAAATCGTGGTAAAGCACGTTCTCGTTTTATTGCGCAACGCTTAGGGGAAGAGGAATTCCGTAAAGCATACCATGAATATTTGGAAAAATCTAAAGCAGAGCATGATTTAACATTGTCGGTGGCTCCTTACGAAGTAAAAAAAATAGGCACTACAACACCAACAACAGCATTGGCAGAACCCCAAAAACAAGAAGGCTTGTATTACATTCAATATAAACCATTGGTAGGTACACCACCTATTGATGTATTTGTAAAATTATTTGATTATGTAGGTGGCTTAGAAGAAACTGAAATCCGTATCTGCGGTGACGAATCTGTATACATCGTAAACTTAACCGGCGAAGAAGCAGATGCAGTAGCAGCAATTATCGGTGATACGCACGCGAAAAATCAATTTGAGCATACAGTATCTTGTGTAGGTGCTACGATTTGTCAAATCGGTTTCCAAGATTCTTCTGGACTTGTGAAAGTTATTAAAGAAACGTTAGAAGCAGAAGGGTTATCAACAGATAAGTTACCACAATTACATGTATCTGGTTGCCCATCCTCCTGTGGTACTCACCAAGTAGGTAAACTAGGTTTCCATGGATTTACGAAAGTGGTAGATAAAAAACCTCAACCAGCTTTCAAAGTGTTCGTAAATGGTAATGGCGAAGTAGAAGGACAACGCATGTCTGATGAGTTAGGGGTTATCACTATGGAGGATATTCCTAAATTCTTCATCGACCTTGTGAATACCCTTGAAGAGGCTGGTCAAGATTATGATACTTGGAATGCGGCACATCCAGATGGATTACAATCTGTATTGGCAAAATATCTATAATGTATATAAAAACGTTCTTACTTAGGTAAGGACGTTTTTTCGTTTCCGCCTCGTGAGTGTTGGTTGATATAGGAGCTGGATTGTATTGAAGAATTACGATAGATACGGTATAATGAAAGAGATATCTCAAGATTGAGAATGCGAGCTTCATGGAGTATAGTCATGTAAGTTTTGTTCATAGAAGTTTTGTTCATAGAAGTATATACAGGAGAGTCCAATGAAAAAAAGTACATTAGCATTAGTAGGCGCTATGGCATTTGCTACAACTTTTGCAGTAGCACCGCAAGCACATGCTGAAATCAATGAATATTCTAATTTAAATGATAAAACAGTGGTGGTGCGCCAACCTGGTCAATCCATGGTATTGTCCATGCGTGAAGTAGCAGGTATCTTTGTGGGTCGGTATGTAAAAGCAGCGGTTAGCTCTATCACATTAGATCCATCCAAAGGTAATTATCAGTACGTGGTGGTAGGTTACACACCAAAACAAAAAATTACTATTGACGTGGATGTGATTACTGGTAAAGTAGTACGTGAATTCCGTTCTAGCAAAGCAAAAGATGTAGCATCCAAAGTGTTTAATCCATTGAAAGTAATTTCTCCAAAAGAAGCAGAAGTAGCCGCTCGTGGTTTGGTGGGAGAAGGCTCCTTCACTAGAGGATGGGAAATCAAAGCGGAAAACAATGAAGTGGTGTACATTGTTCGCACCCAAGATACAGATGAAAAAGAATATAGTGTGAAAGTAGATGCTGTCACTGGGAAAGCACTTGAAAAAGGTGCGCCGATTGATTGGGCAAAAATCAAAGCAGATCGTTTGCGTAATGATGGGGTAGGTAAACCATTTACATTGCAACAAGAACCAGAAGATACTGAGGCAGATCCTACAAAAACATTATAATAGGTGATGTATGACGTATAATAATATTCTATTTAATATCGAAAATAATGTAGCTACTATCACATTTAATCGTCCAGAAGTGCAGAATGGCTTTAATGTGCCCATGTGTGAAGAAATTCTTGATGCAATTCGCATAGTAAAAGAAACGGACGAGGCTCGTGTGTTGGTGTTCGAGGCAGAAGGCAAAGTCTTTTCTGTAGGCGGTGATTTAACGGAAATGAAGCGCGCTGTAGAGGAAGATGATACAGAATCTTTATTTGAAATTACTCATTTGGTGATGCAAATTTCTTTAGCTATGAAACAGTTACCAAAACCTGTCGTGATGTGTACAGATGGTGCTGTAGCAGGGGCGGCTTTTAATATGGTGTTGGCAGCAGATATGTGCGTGGCATCTACGAATAGTCGGTTTATTCAAGCGTTTGTGAATGTAGGCTTAGCTCCAGATGCTGGTGGCATGTACTTGTTAAGCCGCGCGGTAGGCATTAACCGTGCTATGCAATTGGCTATGACAGGGGAAGCGGTAACCGCTGAAAAAGGTAAGGAATATGGCTTCGTCTATAAGGTGTGTGAACCAGAGATTCTAGAGCGTACTACAAATCGCTTGGTACAACGCTTGGCAAAAGGGCCTGTTCACTCCTTCCGTGCTATGAAGCAAATGATGTGGGCTAGCTTCTTCACTAATTTTGAAGAATATGCAGAATTAGAAGTGAAGATTCAAAACTCCTTAGGGGCCACAGAAGACTTCCGAGAAGGTGTGCGTGCCTTTGCAGAAGGAAGACGACCAAAATTTAAATAATACATCTTAGGATGTGAATACAAAAAGAGCTATTACGACTAAGTAGAGTCGGTAATAGCTCTTTTTGTATTGGTGTATATGCATGCTCATAGGGGATAATCTGAGATAGATTGTGTTCTTATACAAAACGAGATACATAGTTCAAAAGTAGTGAAATTAAAAAAGAGGACTCTCCTAGAGAAGAGTCCTCGCATATATGTGATTAACGGTCGCCGTTAAAAATGGAGTTTTTAACGATAACGTAGTCAACTTTTTTGATAGCTTGTAGTGTAGTACCACCAGCGTAGGAGATAGAAGATTGTAAATCTTGTTCCATTTCAGTCAATGTATCGAAGATACTGCCTTTAGATTGGATCGTAATTTTTTTGCCTTCTACGTTTTTGCGTTCCCCTTTTTGGTGCTCGGAAGCGCTACCGAAATATTCTTTGTATGTAACGCCATCGATTGTCACTTCTTTACCTGGGGATTCGATATGACCAGCGAATAAAGAGCCAATCATCACAAAGGAAGCACCGAAGCGGATGGATTTGGCAATGTCACCGTGGTCACGGATACCGCCGTCAGCGATGATAGGTTTTGTAGCTGCTTTGGCACACCAACGAACAGCAGATAATTGCCAGCCACCAGTACCAAAACCAGTTTTTAATTTTGTAATACACACTTTACCAGGTCCGATACCTACTTTGGTAGCATCAGCCCCAGCATTTTCTAGTTCACGAACTGCCTCTGGTGTACCTACGTTACCAGCGATAACGAAGCTTTCAGGAAGTTCACGTTTAATGTGTTGAATCATGTCGATAACGCTGTTGGAATGACCGTGAGCGATATCGATGGTAATATATTCTGGGCATAGATTTGCTTCTTTTAATTCGTTTACGAATGCAAATTCCTCTGGTTTAACACCGATGGAAATAGATGCAAATAAACCTGCCTCATGCATGTCTTTTACAAAAGCCAAACGTTTTTCAGGTTGGAAGCGGTGCATGATGTAGAAGTAGTTTTTAGCAGCTAATTCTTTGGCTAACTTTTCATCGATGATAGTTTGCATATTAGCTGGCACAATTGGTAAACGGAAGGTACGATTTCCCAGTTTCACAGTTGTGTCACATTCGCTACGGCTAGATACGATACACTTGTTCGGTATCAATTGCACGTCTTCATAATCGAAAATGTTTGTAGTATTGATCATTATTTGTTGCCCCCTAAATAGACAGAATTAGGATTACGACATAATCCTTATCTATTATACATAAGACCTCCTATCTTGGCAACAAGGGGACGGATATACTTAGTCATCTTTGATATGCTAATTTGTACTAAGGGAATACCGTGTTTTGTGAAAAAACATATAGATAAAAATAGATTAAAAGTGATACAATATAAGGAATAAATAAAAGTAATTTGATAATGTATTTCAATGTATCATAGTGTGAAAAGGAGATAGATATGAGTTATACAAGTTCAAGCAAAACAAAAATGTTAGTAGAAGGCGGTCTAGTGATTGCTATGGCTCAAATTTTAAGTATGTATGTCATCTATCAAATGCCACAAGGTGGGGCTGTGAAAGCAGCTAACTTGGTGCCATTGTTAATTTATGCCTATCGTTGGGGTGGTCGTGCAGGCATCTTAACTGGTATTGCCTATGGAATTGTTCATTTCCTATTGGGATTTAAATTTTCGATTCATTATATGAGTATCGTATTGGATTATATTTTAGCCTATGGTGCCATTGGCATTGCCGGTTTCTTCGGCGGTTCTGGTACAGTGAAAGCTTTCTTTGGGGCTGTTTATGCAATCTTAACTCGCTTTGCTATGTCTGCTATTAGTGGTGTGGTAGTGTTTGGGTCCTATGCGCCAGAGGGAACAAGCCCTTGGATTTACTCTCTAACGTATAATGCAACATATATGTTGCCAGACATGGTGATTAATTTAGTGGTATTAGCGTTGTTATATGTGCCAGTGATGCGTGGATTAGGTCGTGTGACACAGACTCATAAATAAGAAAACATCTAGGACAGGAGATATGTATGATTTCTGAATTAGGAATTATTATATTAGCGGGTGGACTTAGCACTCGCATGGGAACAGATAAGACGAGATTGCCTTGGGGTAGCACAACTATATTAGGGGAAATGCTCCGCAAGGCGGTCCTTACAGAATGTGGAGAAATTTTAGTCTCCATCAATCGAGAACTAGAAGAGTCAGAGGCACATATTATTGAAGAAGCTCGTTCCTTTGGTCGCGATATTCAATTAGTGCCAGATACGATTGCTATGAAAGGTCCTTTAAGTGGATTACAGTCAGCTCTTTCAGTAGGAACTAGAGAAGCCTATATCGTGGTATCTGCAGATATGCCATGGTTTTCCTTTCACTGGTTGCCATCTTGGGAAGTGCACATCGACACATTTTTCCAAGGAGAATTATTAGCCATGGTTCCTTATGTAGGTTTGCAAGAGTACGAACCGTTGGCGGCCATTTATAAACGGTCCGTATTAGATACGATTCAAGAAGCTTTAGACGGTGAAGATGTATCTATGCATGGAATTTTGGACAAGATTCCCTATATGGAAATGGATATGAGTGAAGAAGCAGAGCTATATAGTAATGTAAACACTCGATTATCCTATAAATTGGCGAAAGCTAAATCTGCTAATCGTGAACGGTCTGTGCCGATTGTGACCATTAGTGCAAGCCAATCTAAATCGGGGAAAACCACAGTGGCTACAGCTCTGATTAAGGCGCTTTCAGAGCGAGGCATTGTGGTGGGCATGGTGAAAAGTGATGGACACGGATTTTCCATGGATAAGGAAGGCACCGATACGTGGAAAGCCAGTCAATCAGGAGCTAAAGCCGTGGCCATAGCAGGACCGAATGGATATGCGATGATGGTCCATGGTGAAAGTATGCAACGTCAACAACAATTAATTCGGTTGGCCAATGAGATGCCCGTGGATTTGGTGCTCTTAGAAAGTAGAAGTCATGGGGTGGCACCGATTATTGAGGTGGTCCGTGCCAACCATAATGATACACGGTTACCACAATTAGAGGATATTGTGGCCGTAGTTACAGATATAGATGATACATTAGAAGGAAATACGATCTGCGAGCAATTCAGTTTCAGTGAAGAAGATATGGAACGCTTAGCAGATTGGATTGTAAAGGAGTTGTTATAATGCAAGTAGTAAGCGTAGAAGAAGGCTTGCATCTAGTGGAATCTCCTTTTATAGATAGTGGGTATAGAGTAGAGGTAGAATCTGTACCAATTGGACAGGCCTATGGCAGAGTACTGGGTGCAACGGCTTTAGCACAGATGAACTATCCTCCTTTTAGAAAATCTGCCATGGATGGCATTGCGATTCGATATACACCAGATACAAGGACCTATCGGATAGTAGATACCATTGGAGCAGGAGAGGTCTTTCAGGGGCAATTGGCACTCGGTGAAGGGATTCAAATTATGACAGGCGCCATGGTGCCAAGTACAGCAGATACGGTAGTAGTAAAAGAGGCGCTAACTTGGATTCATGAGTCAGAAGTAACGGTGCCTAGTCGAATCGAAGTGGGTCAACATATTATCCTCGAAGGGGAAGATATACAAATTGGTCAAGAATTATTATCTGCCGGTACTGTGTTGGAAGCAGAACAAGTAGGTATTTTAGCTGGGCAAGGATATAGTGAAGTATCCGTATATCGCAAACCTAGAGTGATTGTGTTAACCACAGGTCGTGAAGTGCAAGATCCGACAGAGCCACTTCTAGAAGGGCATATTTATAACTCTAATCGATATTTATTAGAAGGAACGTTGCATGCTCTAGGTGTTGATGTGGTAGGAGTAGTCCATCTGTCGGATGCACCGGGTACAGTAGAGGATAATATTGTTACCGTACAACATATGCTAGATACATTGGGACCAGTAGACATGATGATTAGCACCGGAGGTGTATCGGTAGGGGACTATGATACCATGCCAGAATTATATGAACGATTAGGTGCTAATACCTTATATCGACGATTGCATATGCGACCAGGTGCGGCATCTTTTGGTGGTATCATTGCTACTGAGGAGCATATTACATGGTGCATGGGCTTATCTGGGAATCCTACGGCAGCGATGAATCAGTTCTATTTGTTGGTGTTGCCTGTATTAGAGCGGTTGTCTGGACGGACCGTTATGACTAGCTGGATAGAATGTCACCTAGGTGAAGTGGTAGATAGAAAACATCCTCTTGACCGTTATTATCAAGGGCATATTAGATACGAAGCAGGGTCCTGCTGGGCATATCCTAACTTAGGAATGACCTCAGGTGGTTTACAAGCTTTATCAGTGGCCAATGGATTAATCAAAATTCCTAGCAATAGCGAACGACTAGAGCGGGGGGCTATAGTGAAAGTGTTCCCTTTTAGTCGATAAACAGAATAAAGAAACAAAAATGTGAATAAAAACTCTGTTTTATAAGAAGTAATCTTGTGAAAATAGAAATAATTTGATATAATAATTCTATAGAATTTTATAAGTAAGGTCTGCAAAGAGACACATCGTACACGTACCCTGTGCCTCTTTTTGTATGGTCTTTTAAAGGGTAGTATTAAGAAAAAGGAGATTCTATGGCAGTACTAAAAAGAATTGGCTTATCTGGTTGGATTGTCATTGGCCTATTAGCGGGCGTACTAGTAGGTTCGGTAGCGCCAGATTTTGCAAAACAACTAAAACCATTAGGCGATGTATTTATTCGTATGATTAAAATGATCGTAGTACCGTTGATTTTTAGTTCCCTTGTAATGGGGATCGCTGGTACAGGTGACTTTAAGAAATTAGGGCGCCTAGGGGGCAAAGCCATTTTATGGTTTGAAATTGCCACTACGATTGCATTATTTGTAGGTTTATTTGTAGTTAACGTATTTGAACCGGGCGTAGGAGTGAACCTAACAGCTACTGGTAATGCGGTGGATATTGCCAATAAAGCGGCTGCGAAAGGCGAGATGGATCATATCCAAATGTTGGTAAATATCATTCCAACGAATATCGTAGATGCCATGGCTCGTGGTGATATGTTACAGATTATCTTCTTTAGCTGTATGTTTGCTATTGCAGCAGCAAGTATCGGTAAAGAAGGGAAACAAATTGTTGAACTTTCCAAAGATTTAGCACACATCATGTTCAAAGTGACACACTATGTAATGTATGTATCTCCTATCGGTATCTTTGGTGCTATTGCATACACAGTAGGTAACTTTGGCTTAGGCATGTTAGTACCGTTGATGAAACTAGTATTCACATTATACGGTGGTTTGGCGTTATTCTTAATCCTTATTATTGCTATCGGTTCTTTCTTTACGAAAGTTAACTTATTCAAACTTGGTAAAGTGTTGAAAGAGCCAATCGTGTTAGCATTCTCTACAGCAGCTTCTGAAGCAGCGTTGCCAATTGCGATGGAAAAATTAAAAAAAGTAGGCATTCCAAACCAAGTGGTAAGCTTTGTGTTACCGTTGGGATATACATTTAACTTGGATGGATCCACATTGTATTCTTCTCTAGCAGTGGTGTTTATCGCCCAAGTGTACGGGATACCATTCCCTATTGAACAACAATTGTTAATGGTATTAACATTGATGTTATCTACCAAAGGGATTGCCGCAGTACCGGGGGCATCTTTGATCGTCATTGCCGGAACAGCAGCAGCCTTTGGCTTGCCAGTAGAAGGCTTAGCCTTAATTCTTGGTGTAGACCGTATCCTAGATATGGCTCGTACGGTATGTAACTTATCTGGTAACTGTTTAGCGGCAGCCATTGTAGGTCGTTGGGAAAACGAAGTATCTGCGGAACGCTTAACAGAGTTAATGGAACATCCGTTGACTGACGAAGAAGTCGATGCATTAGAACAAGCTAGTTTTGAACATGTTGGTAAACAACAAGCATAATTAGTTTTACTGATAGCATTAAAATAGTATATAAGGGGCTGTAACAAAATAGCTCCCAATAAAACAGAGGAAAGTTGATCAAAAAGTATCAACTTTCCTCTGTTTTTTATATTTTATAAGAAAATATAAATATGTACATTTTGTTACAGGCCCTTTTGATATATTGTGATAGTAGACTATAAGAAAAAATACCATGACCATCTCTGAGATGTTCATGGTATTTGTTGATAGGGTTCTTTAGGTCATCTGTAGGGAAGAGTAGAGGAGAAGACCTAAAGATGTGAATGAAGGATGTCTATCTATACACGACATACCATAGAGGTAGCATGGTAGAGGTAGTTGGTTATGTCGTATACATATATTATGAGGCCCTATAAAAGGAGTTGAGGAGTTTATAATATACGTACATCACTTCACAAGAAAGAGAGTATCATAGTGTTGCTACTCTTTATGTGTAGTATAAACTAGAAACGTCAAAAGAGTGTCAAAATATAAAACTTTTTATTAAAAATTTTTTGAAAAAAGATTTGTATATTTTTTGTGTACACTAATTGTACTATTGTATCTCTGTAAAGGATTTGTTATAATACTTTCTATAGAATTTTAGGATAGGTTTTGAAAGAGACATTCTGTACTTGTACACCATCGCCTCTTTTTATATAACCTGAGCAAGTATTGGTATGTAAAAAGGAGATTCTATACTATGTTAAAGAAAATTGGACTGTCCGGGTGGATAGGCATCGGCCTTTTGGCTGGTGTGTTAGTAGGTGCAGTGGCACCAGATTTTGCGAAACAATTAAAACCTTTAGGTGATGTATTTATTCGCATGATTAAAATGATCGTGGTACCTTTAATTTTTAGCTCCCTAGTCATGGGTATCGCTGGCACAGGGGACTTTAAAAAATTAGGCCGCCTTGGGGGAAAAGCGATTCTATGGTTTGAATTAGCTACTACGTTGGCGCTATTTATTGCGCTGTTTGCCGTGAATGTAGTAGAACCAGGAGTAGGTGTAAACTTGACAGCTAGTGGTGGCGCTACAGATATTGTTAACAAAGCTGCCTCTAAAGGTCAAATGGACCATGTGCAAATGTTAGTGAATATTATTCCAACAAATATTATTGATGCCATGGCGCGTGGAGATATGTTACAAATTATCTTCTTTAGCTGTATGTTTGCTATTGCAGCAGCAAGTTTGGGTAAAGAGGGAAAACAAATTGTAGACTTATCAAAAAGTATAGCCCACATCATGTTTAGGGTAACTCATTATGTCATGTATATTTCCCCTATCGGTATTTTTGGTGCCATTGCGTATACAGTAGGTGCCTTTGGGATTGAAATGCTAATTCCATTATTAAAATTAGTATTTACTTTATATGCAGGGCTAATTGTGTTCCTTACTATCGTACTGGGCATTGCATCGGCTTTAACAAAAGTGAACTTATTTAAATTATTCTTCGCACTGAAAGAGCCTACTATCCTAGCGTTTACAACCGCTGCATCGGAAGCCGCTTTACCAATTGCTATGGAAAAATTGAAAAAGATGGGGATTCCCAATCACATTGTAAGTTTTGTACTTCCTTTAGGATATACATTTAACTTAGATGGCTCCACATTGTATTCTGCATTAGCAGTTGTATTTATTGCACAAGTGTATGGGGTACCATTCCCTATTGATCAACAAATTTTAATGATGATTACCTTGATGTTATCCACTAAAGGGATTGCAGGTGTACCAGGAGGTTCCTTGATTGTAGTAGCCGCTACTAGCGCAGCTTTTGGACTTCCGGTGGAAGGCTTAGCTTTAATTTTAGGCATTGACCGTGTGTTAGATATGGGCCGTACCGTATGTAACTTATTAGGTAACTGCATTGCAGCGGCTATCGTAGGCCGTTGGGAACATGAAGTGTCTGCTGAAACATTGACCCGACATATCGAACATCCATTAACAGATGAAGAAGTAGCAGAATTAGAGCAAAAACACTTAGAAGCTATGGCGAACACACATGCATAATAGAATATAAAATATCTAGACACCATATGTATCTTTCACAGGTATATATGGTGTTTTTATAACTTGTTATAGATATGTTTTTTGCATTTATTAATAGACGAAATATGTAAATTCGTTGTATGATGTTCATAATAAACTATTTCTTTACTATAGTACTAGTGAAAAGTATGATAGTTTGGAAGGATAAAGAATTATGGTAAGGTTGTTATAGTCATGCAAGTGCATGGGGATACATAAGGAGGGAGACACATGTTAAGTGATATTGAAATTGCTCAACAAGCTGAGATGAAACCAATTGTAGAGATTGCTAAAGGATGCAATCTAACAGAAGATGAATTGGAATTATATGGAAAATATAAAGCAAAAGTATCCTTTGACGCGATGGAACGTTTGCAAGATGCACCCAATGGTAAGTTGGTACTAGTCACAGCTATCACACCTACACCAGCAGGGGAAGGCAAGTCTACCACCACGATTGGATTGACACAAGCTTTACAACAAATTGGTGTGAATAGTATTGCTGTATTGCGTGAACCATCCTTAGGACCAGTATTTGGTGTCAAAGGTGGTGCTGCTGGTGGTGGTTATGCTCAGGTAGTGCCAATGGAAGATATTAATCTTCATTTTACAGGGGATATGCATGCCATAACGGCGGCTAATAACTTGTTATCAGCAATGATTGATAATCATATTTTCCAAGGTAATGCACTACAAATCGATGTGCGTCGTATTAGTTGGAAACGCGTATTAGATATGAATGATCGTGCTTTACGTAATGTGGTTATTGGCATGGGTGGCCCTATGAGTGGGGTACCAAGGGAAGATCATTTCATGATTACAGTAGCCTCTGAAATCATGGCTATTTTATGCTTGGCTCGTGATTTAGAAGATTTAAAAGCACGATTTGGTCGTATTGTCATTGGTACAAACCTATCTGGAGACCCTGTATTTGTTCATCAATTAGGTTGTGAAGGAGCGATGGCGTTACTCATGAAAGATGCTATCAAACCTAACTTAGTACAAACGTTAGAACATACACCAGTATTGATCCATGGTGGTCCATTTGCGAATATTGCCCATGGATGTAATTCGATCATTGCTACTAAGCTAGGATTAAAATTAGGTGATGTAGTCATTACAGAAGCGGGGTTTGGCGCCGACTTAGGGGCAGAAAAATTCTTGCATATTAAATGTCATTATGGAGATATCTTCCCTGATGCAGTAGTTATCGTGGCTACGATTCGTGCTTTAAAAATGCATGGAGGGGTGCCAAAATCAGAGTTGACCAAAGAAAATGTAAAAGCTCTAGAACGGGGATTTGTGAACTTAGGAAAACAAATTGCCAATATGAGAGCCTTTGGTTTGCCAGTACTAGTGAGCATTAATAAATTTGCTACAGATACACCAGCGGAAATCGATGCGTTATTACAATTGTGCGATCACTATGGTGTGGATGTGAGCCTTAATGAATGCTGGGAAAAAGGTGGCGCTGGCGGTATTGATATGGCGAAACAAGTGATGGGTATGTTGGAAGGAACAGACATCAAGCCAACTGCTTTATACGATGTGAAAGATAGTATCCCTAATAAGTTAACGGCGATTGTAAAAGAAATTTATGGTGGCAATGGTGTAGAATTTACCAGTGCAGCGAAAAAGCAAATTGCGCAATTAGAAGACTGGGGACTGGCGGATTTACCAGTATGTGTGGCAAAAACACAATACTCCTTAAGTGATAATCCAGAGCTATTAGGAGCTCCTACAGATTTCACCATTACTGTACAAGATGTGCGGATTGCCAATGGAGCTGGATTCATTGTGTGTCAAACAAGTAATATTATGGTTATGCCTGGGCTACCAAAACAACCAGCTGCTCTTGGCATGGATGTCACAGCAGAGGGGACTATTAAAGGATTATTTTAGGAGGAATGATGGAATTACATAATGCATCTGTATTAGACTTTATTCGGGACCTTGGTTCTAGTGCGCCCGCACCAGGTGGCGGTAGTGTGGCAGCTATTAATGGAGCTACCGCAGCGGCTTTAATTGAAATGGTAGCGAATTTAACGATTGGGAATGCAAAGTATGAAGCGGTTCACGAGGAAATGAAAAGCATTCAAGAAGCTATGTGCCAAGTGAAAGAAGAGTTTGTGTACTATATCAATAAAGATAGTGCTGCTTTTATGGAGTTAATGGGAGCTTTCAAACTGCCGAAAGAAACAGAAGAAGAAAAAACATTCCGTAAAACAGAAATACAACGAACCACGAAACAAGCTGCCTTGGTGCCTTATGAAATTGGTAAATTGGCGTATACCTTATTATCATTGGCGGAAACAGTCATTGTAAAAGGAAATGCTAATGCCATTACGGATGGAATGATTGCTGTCATTAATGCAAAAGCCGCTGTAAAGAGTGCTTTTTTAAATGTGAAAATCAATCTAGGCTCTATACAGGATGCGGAGTTTGTAAAACAATTGGCACACAGCATGGAAGAGATAGAATCTGTGTTAGATACAGAGGAACAACGATTGTTAGGTCTTGCTAAGTTATAAGACGCATCATAATGGAATGAAGGAAATCATATGGGGATAGAAATTCATTTATTAGGGACACCACGGATACAAGTAGATGGGAAAGACATCTTTTTTACCTATGGAAAAGTACAAGCGCTCATTTATTATATGGTGGTAAAAGGAGTGGCCCTCCGGGATGAAATTAGCGGTTTATTGTGGCCGGAAAAATCGGAGGTCAATGCCAGAAAAAACTTAAGAAATGCCATTTATGAGGCAAAAAAGCTATTGGGGGCAGATGTATTTGTATCACCGAGGAACGCTGTATTACAATGGAATCCTACGGCACATATCTATGTGGATGTACATCAATTTCAAAGGAGCCCTAAACAATATATAGATATTTATAAAGGGGAATTTTTACAAGGATTTTATGTAAAAGATGCAGTGGCTTATGAAGATTGGTATTTAGGGGAACGAAGTCGTCTTAAATCTATGTACATGGAGGCGGTCTATGATTTAGTAGATGCAGGGATTGAGGAAAAAAATATCGCCTGTATTGAGCGATATATTCCTGTCCTATTGTCCTATGACCCCTATAACGAAGAGCGGTTTAGTGCGATTTTGGAACTGATTATAGCCAAGGTTTCACGACCATGGGGAAACAGTTATACCATCAACTGCAATGTATTTACGCAGATGATTTAGATGAAAGTGTACCTAACGCTCTTCGAGAAGCCATGCATTTATCAAAAGTACAAAAGCAAGAGGCAGTGTCCTTTGTAGAACATACGATGTTGAAGGGCCGTGATGCAGAAGCAGGAGAGGTGCAGAAGTATTTGCACTTCTTTGAAGATACTCCCTTAGCTCTGCGTATCACAGGAGATACGGGAAGCGGTAAAACGAGCCTCGTAGAATATATACGAGATAAAGTAGAGCCCTACAGATGTGTGTTAGATAGCCAATGTTATGAAGAGGAACAAGGCTTGCTATTGCATGCGTGGATTCCTATTGTAGGAAAGATACTTGAAGAAATCGAATTACAAGGTCTGGAAAACATCGAATTACGGCGTATTTATGAAATCTTTCCACAGTTAGATCGCCGTATGGCTCGAGACTTGGGCTTTTTAGAAGTAACGGAAGCATTACCTTTTGATGTAGTGTACCAAGCAGTATCAAATTTGCTAGAACAGGTGTCGGAAGAAATTCCTTTTACATTGATCTTTGAAGATGTGCAATGGATGGACTCCTTAAGTTTTTCTTTGTTAAGTTTATTGCTGTTACATCATAGGTCTGAACGTCTTATGATCATTGTTACTGACGTAGAGGAAGTAAAAGGCATGCATCAACGAACCTTGCAAAGTTTAGAACAGCAGAAAGCATTGCAAAGTATTTTCTTGTTGCCTTTACCAGATGAACGGATGCGAGCTTTTATCTTAGACCGAGAACCTACGTTACAGGACACAGATATAGTGGATCAATTAGTGGAAGTCAGTCGAGGCAATCTGTTAGTGCTCATAGAAAGTATGCAACTATGGAAAGAGTATGGTTCCATTTATGGTTTGACTAAAGATATGGAACTGCTCTATAGCAAGAAATGCGATGCGTTATCTGAAGAAGAACGTAAATTGGCGGAGTTTATCAGTTTATTCTATAATGAAGCACCATTAGGGATGATTGAACAATATATGGGCTTGGATAAACTGCGTCTGTTGCAAACTTTAGAGGAGTTGGAAAGAAAAGGATTCATTGATTACCGTACACAACATGGTGAAGTGCAATATAGTTTAAAGCAATTCAAGTGCAAAGAGTATTTACGGGATCAAATGGCTATCGATCGCCGTCAAATTTTGCATGCCTATTTGGGGGAAGCCTGGGAAAAACGGTTAACACACTCCAAGGAAGATATGATTCGCTATAAGCAATTAGAATTTCATTTCCGTGAAGCAGGACAATACCAAAAAGCTTTGATGTATAAATTAAAATCTTTTATGCATTATTTGAACTTTAATAAAGATGCCTCTCCAGAACTTGGCGTAGGGGAATTATCTTCTGTCTATGCAGGGTATTTTATGGGAGAGGCCACACAGAAGGCATTGCGAGAAATTGAAGATGATTTGGAACATGCCTATGCATTATATGGTGATACACCGGAAATGAAGGCTTTGGAATTGCCCTATTTATATGGTGTTGGTAAGTATTTTATGAGTCGAGGCGATGCAGGTGGGGGTGTACGATACTTTCAAGAGTTACTAGAAGAAAGTAAACTCCAAGATGCAGCGAACTATACATTGAAAGCCTACAAAGAGCTTATCTATTACCATTTGCAAAAGCGTCATGTTCTAGAGATACATCAATATACCACAAAGGCTCTTGCATTGGCAGAGCAGTACCATTTCAAAAAGGAGATCGGGGTTATATTAAGACTGAAAGCATTGGCTTTCATTATGGAAGGTCAGCCAGAACAGGCAATTCCCCTCTTAGAGGAATCCATACGATTATTCTCGGTAACCCAAACTGTGGCCCGCAGATATGCTATTAATATCGCGGCGGCCTATAACTATTTAGGAGATATTGGAAAAAGTCAATCTCGTCTGGAGACGGCATTAGAGATGTATCAAAAAGCACTGGACTATTGCGATAAAGCAGAGCTATATAGTTCGTGGATTGTATTTGCCACCAATGCGGGTATGACAGCTTTTGCATTGCAGGAATATGAAGTAGCATCCACCTATTTTCAACAGTCCTATGAATTATGCTTGCAATATACCATAAGTCGACGAAGACCGACTATTGAGGCATACCTTGGTTTGTTAGCCCGAATTAAAGGAGATGCGCAGACAGCTGTATCCTATTTGGAATCTGCCCAATCTCATGGTGTGGTCGAGCAACATGGACAAGAAGTTGGTCGTGTGCATTGGGCTATTTGTTTCCTCAAAACTGAGTATCCTAGTGCAGAGGTGAATCAAGCTTTTTCTGAAAGTTTGGACACCTATGGTACAATAGCATTGCAACAATTAGATGGCTATGGAGATGTGTGGGAACGGACGTACCTAGAACAGTTGCTCCAAGCCGAGTAAGTACAAAAGAAGGAGATCCTAAATGGATATAGTGTTAAACCCCATAGTGTTATCAGTCATCGCCATGTCGATTCTGTGTTTGCTGCGATTTAACGTGTTATTATCGGTTATCGTAGCTTCCTTAGTAGCAGGCTTGGCAGGTGGTATGACGGTAACCACTACCATCGAATCCTTAATCGGTGGCATGGGTGGCAACTCAGAGACAGCATTTAGTTATATTTTATTGGGCGCCTTAGCCATTGTCATTGGCCGATCTGGGCTAGCTACAGTAGTCACTAAAAAGATTACGAATATTGTAGGTACAAAAAAAGTGGCATTTACATTGCTCATCGCCTTTGTATCCTGTTTTTCACAAAACTTAATTCCTGTGCACATTGCCTTCATTCCTATTTTGATTCCACCGTTGTTAGTGGTGATGAATCGTATGAAAATAGACCGTAGAGCGGTGGCGTGCGCCTTAACATTTGGTCTGAAAGCGCCGTATGTATCCTTGCCAGTTGGCTTTGGTTTGCTATTCATGACTATTATCAAAGATCAAATGGTAGCGAACGGTGTGAATGTATCGATTTCCGATATAGCTTCTGTTATGTGGATTGGTGGCATATCCATGGTGGTAGGATTATTACTTGCCATTGTGTACTATAGTCGAAATCGTGAGTATGAAGATATTGCGGTGGAGCAAGAAGAATCTACAGAGCATACAACTCGTATGACGCCGGATTGTTGGAAAGGATTAGCAGGAGCAGCAGTGGCTTTTGTGGCACAGCTGTATTTTAAATCTTTACCGATTGGAGCGTTGGCAGGGCTAGCTGTATTCTTTGCTACAGGTCTTATCAAATGGTCTAAAATGGATGAAGATGTAGATGGCGGTATTCGCATGATGGGAACTATTGCTTTTGTCATGTTAATTGCCGCAGGCTATGCAAATGTACTACGAGAAACAAACTCTGTAGAGCATTTAGTGACAGCCACAGTATCTATTATTGATTCCAAACTAGTGGGGGCTATCGTGATGCTTATCGTTGGCTTGCTCATTACTATGGGAATCGGCACTTCCTTTGGTACTATTCCGGTCATTGCATCTATATATATTCCTATGGGTTTGCATTTAGGTTTTTCAGTACCGGCTATCATCTTATTAATCGGTATCGCAGCAGCTTTAGGAGATGCAGGTTCGCCAGCATCGGATTCTACATTGGGACCTACATCAGGACTCAATGCAGATGGACAACACAATCATATATGGGATACTTGTGTGCCAACATTTATATTCTATGACATTACTTTGTTAATCGGTGGTGTTGTAGGGGCGCTGGTGTTATAATGGAAAAGGACTGTCGCAACATGTAGGAATACATGTTACAGCAGTCCTTTATAGTAAAGAATTAGTGTAAGAATGATTATGTTTCTGTTACACATTGAGTGGCGTAAAGAATTGGGCGATGTACAAAATAATTAGTTAAATAAAGCTATAAAGAAACAGCCCAGTACAATGAGAACAATAATGAACAGAATTAAGGAAAAAACAAATATACCAATAGATTGGAATAACATAAATAGGGTATCTATTAAAGCGATGAGATTAGATAGGAAGAATTTAAACATTGGGAATACTCCGTGGACTACGTACATTTTTCAATTAATCAAGTTTGCAAAAAATAAAGTGATGTCAAACTGATGTCAAAAAGATGTCAACTTGAAAAAATGTGATAATCAATTTTGATGTTACATAACAAAAAAACCGCACGGCTGTGCGGTTCTAAGTGTGGTGGAACACCAGGGGTTCGAACCCTGGACCCTCTGATTAAGAGTCAGATGCTCTGCCAGCTGAGCTAGTGTTCCATAAGATAAGTTAAAGTATGGTTTTATTATAGACCTATCATTCAAATTTGTAAACGGAAAATTTATAATTTACATAGGTAGCTACTTGCTATTTGCGATGTTCTATGTAATAATAGAGGAGTCAGGAATTGCCTGGCTTTTTTAGATTGCATTTGACATAGACTTCCACTTGTGGTAGTCTATATTAGTATGTTTATGAAGTAATAGCCGTCTAGGCACTTTAAAGAGAGGTGTAAACTGATGCGTAACGCAGTAACTATGGCTTGTACTGAATGCAAGCAACGTAACTATCAGACAAACAAAAACAAAAAAAATAACCCAGATCGTATTGAAATGAACAAATTCTGTAAATTCTGTGGTAAACACACGTTACACCGTGAAACAAAATAATTATTAAATTATTTGTTGACGTGAGGATGTGATATCATGGCAGGAACTAATTCAAAAGCTCAAGCACAACAAAATAATAACGGTAAATTCGTTCGTGAAGTGCGATCAGAGCTCAAGAAAGTAGTCTGGCCTACGAAAAAAGAACTTGTGAACTATACGATTGCAGTATTTGTAGCGGTAATTATTATTTCTGCTATTATCGGTATCGTTGACACAGTGTTTGCAGAACTTTTTAAATTGTTAAAGAGCGCTGTAAGGTAGGAGGCCTTTTTGATGGGAACAGATAAAAAGTGGTATGTCTTACATACTTACTCAGGCTACGAAAACAAAGTAAAAACCACCTTGGAGTTGAAAGTCCAAGCTATGGGAATGGAAGATGTAATTTCACGCATCTTAATTCCTATGGAGGATGAAATCGATGAAAAGAATGGTGTAAAAAAAGTAGTAAAACGCAAAGTCTTTCCAGGCTATGTGCTGGTAGAAATGGAAGTAAATGACGAATCTTGGTATGTGGTGCGTAATACACCAGGAGTTACAGGATTTGTTGGTTCTGTAACAAAACCAGTGCCACTATCTGATTCTGAAGTAGCTTATATCTTGAAGTCTCAAGGTTTGGATCAAGAACCAGTACAAACTCTTGATGTTGAAGTAGGAGAAACTGTCCGAATTACATCCGGTGCCTTTGAAGATAGAACAGGCGTTATTACTGAAATCAACCACGATCATGCAAAACTGCGCTTGAATGTAGAGATGTTTAATCGTGAAACCCCAGTAGAGGTAGAATATTCTCAAGTTGAGAAGATTCTTTAATATACTATATAACTCTAACCTTTTTAGGCGACCGGGAGGTTGCCAGTGGGAGGGGCAATTTCGCTCCGTTACCACCACATTTTGACGCAAGGAGGTGTAATCACCATGGCTAAAAAAGTTAGTAAAGTTGTGAAATTACAGTGCGAGGCTGGTAAAGCGAGTCCAGCGCCACCGATTGGTCCAGCTTTGGGTCAAGCAGGTGTTAACATCATGGGCTTCGTTAAAGAATTTAACGAAAGAACAGCTCAACAAGCTGGTCTTATCATCCCAGTTGTTATTACTGTATACGAAGATAGAAGCTTCACTTTCATCACAAAAACTCCACCAGCTGCAGTTTTGTTGAAAAAAGCAGCAGGCATCCCAAAAGGATCTGGAGTACCTAACCGTGATAAAGTAGCTAAAGTTGGTCGCGATAAAGTTCGTGAAATCGCTGAACTTAAAATGCCTGACCTAAATGCTAACACTGTTGAGCAAGCTATGCGTATGGTAGAAGGTACTGCACGCAGCATGGGCATTGAAATCGTTGATTAATTAGCGTACGGTATGTGACTCACATATCGGTGGGAGGGACATCCCGTTACACCACATAAGGAGGAATAAAAATGGCAAAAGTAGGTAAGAAATATGCTGAAGCAGTAAAACTTATCGAAGCAGATAAATTCTACGAACCAGTAGAAGGTATTGAATTAGTTAAGAAAACTGCCACTGCAAAATTCGACGAAACAATCGAAATCGCTTTCAATTTGAACGTCGATCCTAAATACGCTGATCAACAAGTTCGTGGTGCCGTTGTATTACCACATGGTACAGGTAAAACTCAACGCGTACTCGTATTTGCGAAAGGCGACAAAATTAAAGAAGCTGAGGATGCTGGCGCAGATATCGTTGGCTCCGAAGAATTAGTAGCAAAAGTACAAGGTGGTTTCAGCGACTTCGACGTTGTTGTAGCTACACCTGACATGATGGGCCAAGTTGGTCGTTTAGGTAAAATTTTAGGTCCTAAAGGCTTAATGCCAAACCCTAAAGTTGGTACTGTAACACCTGATGTAGCTCGTGCTGTTAGCGAAATTAAAGCAGGTAAAATCGAATACCGTACAGACAAAGCTGGTATCATTGCTTGTCCTATCGGTAAAGCATCTTTCGACGATGCGAAATTACTTGACAATTTCCGTACAATCGTTGATACTATTGTTAAAGCTAAACCTGCAGCAGCTAAAGGTCAATACATTAAAACTGTGACACTTAGCTCCACTATGGGTCCTGGCGTTCCTATGAACGTGTTTAAATTAACAAGCACTAACAAGGAACAATAATTATATATGTTCTCTTAGCTGTAGACGGCTGGCATCATTTGATTTAATGAGGAAACTCGCCCGCTGAGGCTGAATCCAATCTATTATGGAATGGTTCTCGACCTCAACGTCTTCGTTGAGGTCGTTTTTACGCTAAGATAGTACATAGAAAATCACCAAAAATCTACAAGGAGGTATTCTAATGGCTGTCACTCAACAAAAACAAGCAGTTGTAGCTCAAATGAAAGAAACTCTTTCTCAAGCGAAAGGTGCTGTATTAGTTGGTTATAGCGGTTTGACTGTTGCTCAAGTAACAGATCTTCGTCGTAAATTCTTGGCTGAAGGTGTAGAATACAAAGTAATCAAAAATACTTTGACTCGCATCGCTGCTAACGAATTAGGCTACGAAGCTTTCTCTGAGCATTTAGAAGGTCCTACTGCATTAGCAACTTCTAGCACAGACGCTGTAGCTCCAGCTCGTATTCTTGAAAACTTCATTAAAGACACAAAAACTGAAGCTTTAACTGTAAAAGCTGGTATTGTGGAAGGTGAAGTTCTTGACGCTGCAAAAGTACAAGAAATTGCAAACTTGCCGAACCGCGAAGGTATGCTTTCCATGCTTCTTTCCGTGCTTCAAGCTCCAGTTCGCAATGTAGCGTACGCAGTAAAAGCTGTTGCGGAAGCAAAAGACGAAACTGTTGCATAATAGCAACACAATTAACTAAGAAAACATATATCAAAAATGGAGGATATCAATCATGGCATTGAACATCGAAAACATCGTTGCTGAATTAGAAACTGCAACTATTTTAGAACTTAATGATCTTGTAAAAGCAATCGAAGACAAATTCGGCGTAACTGCTGCTGCTCCTGTAGCTGTAGCTGCTGCTGGTGCTGCTGCTGGCGGTGCTGACGCTAAATCCGAATTCGACGTAATTCTTAAAGACGCTGGTGCTTCCAAAATCAACGTAATCAAAGTTGTACGTGAAGCTACTGGTTTAGGCTTAAAAGAAGCTAAAGCTATCGTTGACGGCGCTCCTGCTCCTGTAAAAGAAGGCGTAGCTGCTGCTGACGCTGAAGCTTTAAAAGCTAAATTAGAAGAAGCTGGCGCAACAATCGAATTGAAATAATTGATTCGCTAGTCAAGAACCCCTTGAACATTCGTGTTTGAGGGGTTTTCTTTGTTTATAGCGACCTCTAAAGAAGAGGTAAGGCCTTTGCTGGTTATAGGACAAAATAAGTTGGTTTTAATATCAATGAACCTATTTAAGTACAAGGTTTGTTGAATTTTAAAGTTGTTATAAAACCTTGAGGTAGAATGAACGAGTGGAGTGTATCATGTATATGTTTGTATTTTCTAATATATATGATAGAATCCATATCAAAACTATTCGATGTATGGTATACTAGATAGGTCTATAAAAATACTATGAATAATATAAAGATTGTAAAGGTTTACCATCATGACCATAGGGGTATGATGTAAATCGATATAGTAAACGTTAGAATAGAGGACAAAATGAAATTAATTATATCCCCTAGTAAAACAAAAGATATAAAAGGTACTCCTAGTGCACCTAAGTTTGCGCTGCATATGACGGAACAAATTGTGGAACATATGCAAGGCATGTCAAAAGAAGCACTAGGAAAGGCTTTAAAAATAAAAGATACAGTTTTAGATGAAGTATATGCTTTTTATCAAAACTATGACAAGGAAGTAGAAGGTATGGCAGCGTTAAGCTATGATGGACTATCTTTTAAAAATTTTAACTATGAAGGTTTATCATCAGATGGAAAAGCATTTGCTAATGCCCATGTATGGATAGGGTCTGCTTTGTATGGTTTAGTAGCTCCTAATAGTGGTATCAAAGAATATCGGCTGGATTTAATTGATCCTGTATTGAAAGAGGAAAAAACGAATCTTTATATTTGGTGGCAACCCTTAGTAGATTCCACTGTGGCTGAGGAAGATTTGATACTAAATTTGGCATCTAAGGAATATTCTAAATGGATTAATCATCCGAAAATGGTGACCATAGAGTTTTTAGAACATCGTAAAGGTGTATGGAAACAGCTGAGTACATCGTCAAAACAAATGCGTGGTTCTTTGGCACATTATATCTGTGAACACCAAATTACGGAACTTTCACAGTTGCCGAAGGAGTTAAAAGGATTTGTATTGGATCCATTGCCGGAAATAATAGATGGGTCAATTACTATTGCCTATCGTAAATAAAAATAGAGGCATATGGATTGGAATTGATGTGTGTTGAGAAGTATATATAGAATACAAATATATAGTATGCTAAAGATGAACTATTAGCATAGATTGTATTAGAAAGTAAAGATAACTCTAACAGAGGTGTCACAGTTGAGGAAATATGACAGTAGATAGTATTTTACAGAAAGACCTTGTCGGAGATGAGTGGTTAACGGAAGAAGAATTGCGATTTCTCATGACCATTACAGATGAGGAAATGTTACAAAAGATATATAAAAAAGCCTACGAGGTAAAGGCAAAGTATGTGGATAAGGTAGCCTATTACCGTGGACTCATAGAGTTTTCCAATCGTTGTATTAAAAACTGCTTATATTGTGGCATACGACATGAAAACAACAAAACAGAACGATTTGATATGTCTCGTGATGATGTATTAAAAATGGCAAAATGGGCCTATGATCATGAATATGGCTCCTTGACTTTGCAATCTGGAGAACGCACGGATGATGCCTTTGTAGAGTATGTGGTGGAACTTATCCGTGATATTAAAAAGTTAAGTAACAATGAGCTAGGTATCACCATGTGTGTAGGGGAGCAATCGGAAGAAGCATACCGACGTATGCGCGAGGCAGGTGCGGACCGCTATCTTCTTCGCATTGAAACGACGAATAAAGACTTATTTGAGATGATCCATCCTAAGGATGCGTTGCACTCCTTTGAGACTCGCGTGAATTGCTTGAAATCTTTGCGTAAGGTAGGATTTCAAGTAGGTACAGGTGTTATGATTGGTTTACCAGGACAAACATTAGATGATCTTGTAAATGATATTTTATTTTATCGTGATATGGACATCGATATGATTGGTATGGGGCCGTATGTGGTACATCATGATACACCACTAGGCCAGCGCGCCTTAGAACTAGGTATTGATTCACAAGAGGGCAAATTAGATCGAGTGCAGTTAGGCTTAAAAATGATAGCTTTAACACGGTTATTCCTGAAAGATGTAAATATTGCGGCTACCACAGCGCTACAAGCCTTAGACAAACTAGGCCGAGAAAAAGGTTTGGCGGCGGGAGCCAATATCTTGATGCCGATCATTACCGTGCCAGAGCACCGTGCGAAATATTTGTTGTACGATAATAAGCCTTGTGTCGATGATAATGCAGATCAATGTAAAGAATGTTTAACTCGTCGAGTTATGTCTATTGGTGATCGTGTAGGCTGGAAACAACAAGGTAATTCACAACATTACAAAAAACGGATTCGATAATTTCATGTGAGGTGAATGATGAATTTATTAAATGAAATATTGAGACATAATCGAGAATTTTTGGATAGTACTAGTCAAGAACATGGAGATGAGCCTCCAACGGTGAGCAAGGTGCCGACCCGTGAAATTGCGATTTTGACGTGCATGGATACGCGCTTGGTCAACTTCATGGAACAAGCCCTCGGTATTGAACGAGGTCATGCGAAAGTGATCAAATCAGCGGGCAACTCCATTTCAGGTATGTTCGACAGTGTGGTACGCAGTTTGCTCGTGTGTATTTACGAGTTAGGCGTATCTGAAATTTTTGTCATCGGTCACTATGAATGTGGCATGGCGAAAACGACTTCTGAAAGTTTAACTACAGCTATGTTATCTAGAGGTGTTTCTCCAGATGCAATCCAAATGATTCGTCATGAATTAGAGCATTGGGCTGATGGATTTTCACACCCAGTGGACAATGTACAAGAAACGGTCAGCATGCTTCGTATGAACCCGTTGATTCCTAAGGATGTAGCAGTTCATGGATTGATGATGCATCCAAACTCTGGAGAAGTAGAAGTTGTAGAAGTTGGCTATGAACTATAAAAAGTGATTGACAAATAGAATCAACTTGTGGTATCCTTAATAGGTATCATGGAGGATTACTCAAGAGGCTGAAGAGGACGGTTTGCTAAATCGTTAGGTCGGGTTACCGGCGCTAGGGTTCGAATCCCTAATCCTCCGCCATTGTTTAAAGGGTGTATATGCTTATAAACAGAAATAGAAAAGTACTATAAAACGTGATAATACAGGGCTTTTCTGATTCTTGCTTATAAGTGTATAGCCCCCTTTTTTTACCCATTTTGCCCCCTATTTGCCCCCTAAAATTAAGGGGGCTATTTTTGTTGCCTAAAAATTCTATAGAATATGACGAATACACGAAAAGTGAAAAACTAGATAGCATTTAGCTTTTTTATTATTTCATCTTGCATGGATTCGGTCACATGACTATATACGCTTAGCGTTGTTTTTGGGTCGTTATGGCCTACCCGTTGCATGATAGCTTTTAATGGTACGCCTAATTCGGTTAGCATACTAATATGCGTGTGCCTAAAAATATGCGTGGTTAGGTGCTTGCCCTCAATATGTATCTTGCGTAACGTCTTATTGATGTATTGGGGTTCGTAAGGATTGCCCTTTTTATTTGTGAATATGTAGCCCTGATCGTTGTAACTGGTATCCCATGCGAGCCTTTTATTCTCTAGTAACAGCTTTTCAATGATACTAATACAACGGTCATTCAAAGATACATACCGTACACTATAGATATTCTTAGGAGTGCCACGGCTAGGGGCTTGCCCTTGCCGATATTGTGATATAGTACCGTTGATGTGTACCCTCTTATTGGCTTTATCGTAATCACAAACACGCAAGGCGAGCAGTTCGCCAATTCGTAGCCCTGTTAGGCTCATAAATTCCATAAGTAAGGAAATGCGAGGGCTTATACTATGCAAGGCAAGGAGTACCGTTTTTAGTTCCTCACGGTCTAAGAACTTAGATTGCTTTTTATCCAATTCTTGCATAGTCATAGGCTTTTTTATAAGTTCGATATCCTCAATGTGCCTGATATCCTCTATGTAGCCTTTTTTCTTAGCGTATCTATAGATAGATTTTACTGTAGTAATTACTTTACATGTGTAATCGTAAGAAAGCCCCTGTACGTGGTACATAGTATATGCCAATTCCTCTATAGTGATTGCCTTTACATCGTGTAAGGGTGTATCCTGTATATAGTCACATAATTTATTGACGGTTAGGCGGTTATTGCTATCGGTGGATAGCTTGCATGATAACGCCTTAAATTGTCGCCACTCATTGGCCACTTGTTGAAAGTATATTGTATTTTCACGGGTGGCCTTTTCTTGTGCCTGATCCATAGCCGTTGTAATTTTCTCATGTAAAAGCCGTGTAGCTAGTTTTGTAGCTTGATGGCTGTTATTCTCCATAGTCACGGATACACGCTTATTATTGCCCGTTACAGGGTCTTTATATCGTTCAAAGTATTTATACTTGATACCTTTTTGGGTGTGGTGTTCCTCAATCCACATATATAGTACCGCCTTTCTTTGTGAAAGGGCGAGTCTACTCAGTATCAAGAGAATTAAGAATAATTTTTGCCAATAGTATTTTTTCTTTATGATATAGATTTTTACAAAGCACATAATAAAAATGTTCTCTTTCAATTGGTTCTAATTTCATAAGATCTAGAATTATATTCATAATTGAAAAAGATATTTCATTATTTTGCATTATCGTTATACCGTATGCATCGTTTTCTTGATCAACTACTGTTGATTCTAGGGAAAGTGGAATTAACTTGTATACAGATATCGATAAGGCATTAGCTATTTTTATAATATCATCTAATTTTGGTATAACTTTGTCGTGTTCCCATTGATATAACGTAGTCCTAGAAATACCTAATTCTCTTGATAACGTTGTAGTTTGCATATTATTTTCTTTTCTGTAATATGCAATTCGTTCGCCTAATGTCTTTTTATTTTGCATATAATCACCTCACTATAACAATACCACAAAGAACATAAAATGTAAATTAAAGCGAACAAAATAACCATTATAAACTTGACAGTATCCAAAATGTAAAGTAAAATGTACACATAGGTGTAAAGAAAAGTGAACAGATATTATGAAAGGGGGTGAGGAAATGAAAAAATATAATGTAATTAGAGGGTATATGACTAGATCCAATTTAACGCAAACAGAGTTATCAAAATGTATTGGCATTTCATATGGTGCATTATCTAAACGATTAACGGGAAAGCTACCGTTTACTGCGGATGAAATGCAAGCAATTCAAAAAGTGCTAAACGATCGTTTAGGCATGCAACTAACTATTGATGAATTATTCTTTTCTTAATGCTTAACCAACCTCATATAATCACCTACAGCATTAAGAGGGAATGAAAGGAGAAACACAATGAAGAATATTCCTGTTTTTAAAACTAACGAGCCTATTCCGTGTGAAAGGGTTATTGATGTAGATCAGGTATATACAAGTGGCCAATTGGTGAAATGTATCTTTAATGGTCAAGTAGTGTATATGACTGAAAAGGATTGTAAGGCCTTAGGAGGTGTAAAAGTACAAGCTTAGGTATAAAACCATTCGGAACATAAAAAAAGAGCCGTAACGGCTCAAATATTTAGTAAAAAGAGGTATATATGCAATCAGTCGAAGAGATTCAAAAGTTATTAAGTAATAGGGGGCTTGTATTGGCGGTATATGATCGTAAACATGATAAGCCTATATACGTACAGCCCTCTTATATCATTCAACATTACTCAATGAGTGCTACCACTGTTACACGGCGAATGCGTGAAATGAAACAGATTAGCAAGTATAAAGATAGCTTTATAAACGGTGGCGAAAAGAAACCACTTGTCAAAATTGCTGACTTTGAAAAGTTTTTAAATGAAAGGGGTCAATAATGACAAAAACAGAAAAAACCGCAACAGTAACGCCAATTACTGAAGCGGTCGAGATTCCATCACCATATAACGCCTATACAGGCAAATTCAAGCATAACGAAATAGGTGATTACCTTATTATTTTACACGGTTTATTCTGTATTGCCAATAGTGGCGAACCTAAAGGCCTTGCAAAAAAACACGGAGTATATAAGCATATCAAAGAAGATGATGTTTATATGAATGTAACGGATGAACTAGAAAGCTACCTGATCGAGTTGTATGAAGATATTACGAGAACACAACGCCGTGAGGTATTGGCATACATTCGAGCCGTTGCCCCTATCAAAGATAAAGGCGAGTTAGATGCTGAAATAATCCACTAAGGAAGAGGGAACGCATGAAAAAGACTAGTAATATCAGTACTCTATGTATTGGATTTAAAATAGGGGGCAAGAAAGGGGGCAAGGTATGAATTTTATTCTTGGATTCAAAGCGTTTATGCGTACCTATGAATATAGCGATATACTAATCCATACAGATGTAGCTGTATATATGATTTTATATAAACAAGCTAATGATTTGATGTGGAAAACTCCTTTTAATATGTCTATAGGTGTTTTGGCAGAAAGGGCAAAAATTTCTATAGCTAGTGTTAAGCGGTCAAGGGATAGATTAGAAAAAGCGGGGCTTATAAAGTGGGAAAGTCGAGGGGGTCGACAATCGGCGAATTATTGGATTATTGAGCCACAACATGAGCCACAACATGAACCACAACATGAGCCACAACATGAGCCACGGCATGAGCCACAATACGAAAATGAGCCACAACGTGAACCACAAAGCGAAAAAGAACCACAAAATGAACCGCAACATGAGCCACAACATGAGCCACAACATGAGCCACGGCATGAACCTATACATAAACCTATAAACAATATAAACACTAATAATACTAATATAGAGAGAGGGGCGAAAAAATTTAAAAAGCCCTCCCCCGAAGAAATACAAAGTTATCTTGACGAAAAAAATATAACATCCTTTACAGCAGAAAAATTTTATAACTTTTATGAGTCTAAAGATTGGATGATTGGAAAAAACAAAATGAAGAATTGGAAAGCGTGCTGTAATAATTGGAATTTACGAGACGAAAAGGAGAAGAAAAAGGATGAGCCAAAAAAGGACAAATACGAACACCTCTATTTGGGTTACAACGAAAAAGAGAGTAAACAGGATGAGCCAAAAGAAGATAAATACGCAGACCTCTACTTATGATACTTGGCAATATAAATATTGTGAAAGTGTAGTACATCATGAGTATACCAATCTATTGGCATTAAAAGGTATCGACCTAGTGAGCAAGATTCAATCACTTTTACATGATGGTGGCTCAATGGGTGGCCTTATGAATGCAATTGAAGAGATGGAGGATGACAATCAGAATATAGATCTCTTGCGTGTATGGGTAGTGGTATCAAGAATAGAAATTGAGTACCTAAAGAAAACGATTGTAAACATGCAACAAGCAAAAACGAACGAAGAAAAGAAACAAGCAATCATTGATAGCGTATATACGTTGTTTACATTCACTTATAACATAGCTATGGAATGCATAGAGGTAAACGGATAACATGAATAACAATGAATTGATCTTTATTAAATCGGCTACTGAAAATATCAGGCTGAATATAAACAATCTATCATATTTGATAGATTCACATGCAAGGCTTTTACAACAGGAGTTAGACGATAAAGGCTTAAAAGGTGACGTATTGGCCTATGGTGAAATTGAGTCAATGCAAGATATAGCTGTTTTGATAGCTGAAAATGCTATGAAAGAGATAGCCAATATACATAATGCATTGAAAAACTTAGAAAATTAGGGCGTAAAGGCTTATGAGTTGCTTTTTAGGTGTAATGATACTAGAAAGCAACTGCAAGCCCTGTATAGGGTCAAAAATCGAAGGAATAGAGGTACATATATGATTGATATTGATACAGAAATGGAAATTAGAAGAAAACACCTTAATGTAATCAAAGAAGAGTTGAGGGAAAAGCTGTTACATATCGGAGCAGATGAACAACAAATCAAAGAAATTTTAACACTAGCCGTGTTTATGCATGCATTGGGTTACTTTTACAGTGAGAAAGATAGCGTTATAAACGAGTTACGACAAAGGGGAACGCATGAAGTTACATTGGAAGATAGACAACATTGATCAACTTAATGAAGTAAAGCATATACTAGGATTGATACAGAAAAAATTCTTTATGCATTCCTTGAGAATTAAACCAAATAATAATGGGTCATATGATGTGTATTTAAAGCCTAAGAAGTAGCTTTATTATGCGATTTATGATATAATAATAGTACAAGTACCGCATGAAAATGTAAGGCGTAAGCCGTGGGAATTATTGGCAAATTATGCTAATAGTTTTCACGGCTTTTTTATGTGTTTATACTGCCAACACAAAGCACCTGATCCATGCGGTACATTGGATACTGTAGCAAGTGGTATAGTTCCTTTTCTCTATATCACTTGTTGCAAATACTGAACTAACAGGAAAAAAGGAGATTTACCAATGGAAAATGAAAAGACGTTTACACAAGAAGAAGTAAATCAGATTGTCCAAGAACGGCTAGAACGTGAGAGGACAAGATATAACAAAGACGCTGACAACGTGCAAGCATTACAAGAACAAGTAGCACGAGTAACAGCAGAATTGGAAAATACCAAAGCTGAATACTTAGAAAAAGAACGTATTCGGTATGATGAGAATTTAAAAACTGAGTTATTAAAAAAGCTAGAAGGCAATCATATAGTAGCACCTAAAGAAATATACCCCCTGTTTGATGGTAAAGCGACCCTGAACGATCAGGGCGAATTATTATTAGATGGTGCAAACGCTGATGAGTATCTAAAGGAATGGGGGCAAGCTAACCCGTGGGCTATTAAAAGTCTACTGAAGCCGGGAAATGGTATTAATAAAACGGCTCAAGACCATACGGAAATTGACGAAATGGAGCGATATAGAAAAGCCTTTAATAGCTAGAAAGCGAGTTATATATGGGAGAACCAAACATTGATTTAAGAACGATATACACCACTTTAGTGGATGAGAGATTTACAAAGAGTACACCATTAGGAACAATTACAAACCAACAAGATTTTTATTGGGTGGGTGCTGACGCTGTAAAAGTATATACAGTAGCTACTGCACAATTAACAGACTACCACCGCCACGGAAAACTAGGCGAGGGAGAATACGGCCGTTATGGAACGCCTACAGATTTAGACCATACAACACAAACGGAACGCCTAACGCAAGATAAAGCCTTTACATATGTAATGGATCATTTAGATATGGAACAAACATTAGGATACGAGGAAGCCTTAACCCAATCTATTGGGCGACAAATAGGCGAGGTAGTTATTCCTACTGTAGAAAAGTATGTACTTAATAAAATGATTACAGGAGCGGGCATTAAGCCTACAGCAGTAACCCTAACCCCTGAAAACATTTATGATGAGATTTTAAAGGCCAATAAAGAACTTGATAATGCGTTTGTGCCTAACACTGATAGAAATTTAGTAGTAACACCTGAGGTGTATCAAATCCTGAAAAAATCTAAAGAAGTGGTATTAGAAACAACGCAAGGGCAAGATATGCGAATGACGGGCATTATCTCTAATCTTGATGGATTAAACGTAATTAAAGTACCATCCGTACGAGTGCCTGAAAAATTCGGCTTTATGGTGGCCTATAAACATTCCACTATTTTTGCTCAACATCTAACAAGCGTAAAAGATCATATCAACCCTCCGGGCATTAATGGCGTATTAGTCGAAGGACGTATCGTATATGATGCATTCGTATTGAACAACAAAAAGAAAGGTATTTACTACCAAGAAACAGTATAGAAAGGTGATAATATGAAAGCTGTAGAGCATTTAAAGGAAATTACAAGAGAGCGTATCAACTTAGCTACCAATAAGGAAGATGTGGAGCGTGTGGCCGTAGACTGCACCCATCTAGCCTTTGTGCTAGGCTATAACTTTGCGTATGAAGAACTAGCGAAAACACAACAACCGAAACAACCTACACTAAGAGAAGCACTTGAACAGGAAATCAAAAAGCAACTTGAACAGTAAAAAAGAGGGGGAGCAATCCCCCCTTTTTATAGTTATGGTATTCGGAAAAATACAACACAAAACGTGATTGTATAGCCTTTTATATAGTGATTTTTGCGGAGGAAAACATATAAAAAGTGTGTACAGGTGCAAAACGTTTTTCCGAACTTTTATTACAAAAAAGATAGATCAGGGGCAAGCATGTATACATACGATTCAATGCTATTGATGTTAAAAGGGTATAGACGTATTGGCGAACACATCTACCGACTAACAGAAGAATTACAAGCATACAAGGGTGGTTATAAGCCTAAAAAACAAGATATAGAAATATATGTAAAAGGTGGAAAACATCAAGATACATCGAATTATATTGTTGATATTGAAAGCCTAAAAGAACGGCTAGAACTGTTATATAGCAAGCATAAAAGAATATGGCCAATAGTGGAGCAATTCAGAAATGATTTAGATAGTTGTATAGCGATAAAGGCGAGAATGTACATACTTGATATGTGCTATTTTATGGAAAAGATGGATAGCAGAAAAAACAGAAAGTATATACCTATCTTTGTAGAGTGGGCAAACTGTAATAATATTGTCATCCCTGATCCTTATGAATATGTGTAGGAGGTAGCAGATGAAAAAGGAAACAAAACAAGTATTTAAAGCAATTTTCTTGTTATCTTGTTGTATCGTAAAAATTGGCGGAATTGTGATGCAATTACAAGAAATAAAACACAGAATAGATGTATTGAAAGGTCGCATAAAGGGTAAAATTGATGAAAGAAAAGCGATTCAAAGAGTTTAGGGCTATGAGCCTTAGTTATAAATTATTGGTTATTATTGGTATAATTGATATAATAGGATTTACATTAGAGTGTATGTATTCAATTATATATTAACCTTTATATGCATGCATAAAAGCAATTCTTGTATTTTGTGGCAAGATGGTATATAATTGTGGCATAAAGATTTAGTTCCCTTTATTATAGGGTCAAACAAAAAAGGACGGTTGCACCCGTCCTTTTTGCTTTTTACTTTTTGCTCTTTAAGAACTCAATCAACATGTGTGAAATAACATGGATTAAGATACCTTGAAGAACAACGGCGAAAAAGTTGCCAATACTCATAAGATTTAGATCCCCCATTACAGAGTCACCCCCTTTCATGATGAAATGAGGATACATAGAGTATACCATATTTCACCCATGAATGTATGCGAATATTCGCCGTTATTGTGTGGTTATCATAGCCTAGGTATAAACTATAGGGCGACTATGGAAAAGCCCCGTATAGGCGAAATAAGAGCGTTATTTTTTTGAGGTCATACCCTTAAATAGTCAGAAAATAGAAAAACAAGACTAAAAGCCGTACAGCTGATAGCCTTGTTTATGAGGTGATTATATATAGTAGTTTTGCCCCCTATATTGCCCCCTGTAGAGGGTGGATAGTGGAAAAGCTAGGAGATAAGCGGTTTTATAGGGTGTATCCCTAATCCTCCGCCACAGACAAGAGCACATATGGTAGCATGTGTGCTTTTTTGTTTTCTCAAAAGTCAAAAATCGTCAAATAAACGTCAAAAAGTTATAGTGTATATGCTTGTTAGTTATTATTAAATTCTATTTAATAAAAAGACTATAAAAAGTATTATAAAAAATAGTTTATGAGATAATAACTATCGGTCATTTCACAAAATAAGCAGACTCTTGTATACTACAGTCATGCAATAAGAACACACACTCTAAGGTGTGTATACAAGGAAGGAAGTAACTAATATGAGTTTAGTATCAGCATGGATAGAAAATTTAAAAGAACATCGTTTAGAAGCATGTGAAGCAAGCCAATGCAAAGATAATAGCATTAAAGGCTGGCCACATCCTTGGACTTCTGAGTTGCAAGATGAAGAAGTTGTAGAAGTGTTTGTAGCAGAATGCTGCAACAATTAATTTAGCGTACTTTCCCTTTATATAGAGGACTCCAACAAGAAGCACAAAAAACCACGGTGAAGGAAGACACCGTGGTTTTTTGTTGCTATTTTGAGGAATCCCATATCATTTGTTTATCAGAGCTGGATCAGAAACTTTATTAGTCTACTACATAACTGATGTATGTGGTATGGAAAGACGTACTGCAGGAGGTCTACTACTCTATTACCAATTATGTATATATTATATTTAGACATCAGTCTTCAGGTATATCAGTAGTGTACGGCAATTCTACCATGCGAACTTCTTGCAATTGCCAAGTTAAGTTACCACCAGTTAGATTCGTCAAATCAGTTTCTAAGGAAGTTACAGCTTCTGGTTCTACATAGATTTCAATGGATACAAGATCTGTAAAGGAAGCTGTGTAGTGAAGGCCTAATGCCTGTAATTGTCTCTCGATGGCACCAAAATTAGAGTAGTCAATGGAGATGGTTACAATTTGACGAGGTGCAATGAGTAACTTAGGTCCTTCTTGGACAGCTTTGGCTGCACTGTGAGAGTAGGCGCGGATGAGTCCCCCGGCCCCCAACTTAATACCTCCGAAATAGCGAGTCACTACGACCGCTACATTGGTGATTCCAGTCTTTTTTAACACTTCTAACATCGGTTTTCCCGCCGTGCCTGAGGGCTCTCCGTTGTCAGAGGACCGCTGTTGTTCTTGACGGGAGCCGATGGCATACGCTGTACAGTTGTGAGTGGCATCCCAAAATTCTTTGGATATACGTTGGATGAAAGCTTGTGCCTCAGCTTCAGTGCTAACAGGAGCAATAGTGGAAATAAAACGTGACTTTTCTATGATATATTCAGTTCTAAATTCATTGGCTATGGTGATATAAGATTGTGGAATGTCTGACATGGGAACTCCTGCATAAGAATAATAAAAATGAGTTTACAATCATTGAATACCTATAGTATAACATAAGTTAGCGAAACACTGTTCTATATGAAATATAGAGCTTTAGTCATGTATAATTGGATAGCATAATATAGACAGGATACAATACTTTGTGTCAATGCAGTTAATTGGACAATCTATAGCTTTTAAATCTGTGTAAGGTATGTACTGTGAGATTTGTATAAGAAATAGATTGTTAGATTTTTGTAAAAATATCCTATGAATTAGATTGGATATATGTTAATATATTCATGTTAAGGAATTTTGATACTTTTCAGATGCATGTATATATTATGAGGAGGAACGATGAATAAGGAAGAATTTTCTATTATAGGTATGCACTGTGCAGCTTGCGTAGGGCGTGTAGAAAAAGCAGTTAGCAAATTAGATGGTGTAGAAGATGTGAAAGTCAATTTGCTCACCAATAAAGGAACCGTAACGTATACAGAAGATAGCACAATTGGTGCTACAGAAGTCATTGCAGCCATTGAAAAAATAGGCTTTGGTGCGCATGTGGCTGTGGATGAAGGCGTGATGGTAGAACCGGCATCCCATAAAAAACAATATATACGACTAGGTGTGGCAGCGCTCATGTCTATCCCTATGATGGTATCCATGGTGGGACACTATCTATGGCATTGGCCTATGTTGTCTCACGAGATTGAATTGGTGTTAGCTACGATTGCTCAATTTGGTACAGGTTGGATTTTTTACACGGGTGCTTTTGCGGCCGTTCGGAGTGGTACACTCACTATGGATGTACTAGTAGCATTGGGGACTTCTGTAGCCTATGGATTTAGTATTTACCAAATGGCGGTAGGGAATAATGATCTCTATTTTGAAACCTCTGCGTGGCTTATTACATTTATTTTGCTAGGGAAATTATTAGAGGATATCGCTAAAGGCCGTACGTCTGAGGCCATTCAAAAATTAGTGGCCTTACAACCTAGCGTGGCTCATGTGGAACGCAATGGGGAGTGGATGGACATCCCTACGAAGGAGATTGTCGTAGGTGACAAGATCCAAGTACGGGCAGGCGAAAAAGTGCCAGTAGATGGAGTTATTTTAGAAGGTCATTCCACAGTGGATGAGGCTATGTTGACAGGTGAAAGCGTACCTGTAGAAAAAGGTCAGTCTAGTCAAGTTATAGGCGCCACAGTTAACTTGTCAGGCACATTTATTATGAAAGCCACTGCTATTGGGGGGGAAACTATGTTATCCCAAATCATCAAAGTAGTGGAACAAGCGCAAGCATCTAAAGCGAGCATTCAGCGTATCGCGGATGTGGTAGCATCTTATTTTGTACCGGTAGTCATCGGTATTGCCATTCTTACCATGATTATTTGGTATTTTGCATTAGGATCTACGGTAGGAGAAGCTTTATTATATGGCACAGCTGTGCTTGTCATTGCATGCCCATGCGCCTTGGGATTGGCGACACCTACATCCATCATGGTAGGTTCAGGCCTTGGAGCAGAACATGGTGTGCTTATTAAAAGCGCAGAATTTTTAGAAAAAGCAGGTCATATCAATGCCATCATCATGGATAAAACTGGGACTTTAACAGAAGGAAAGCTATCTGTTACGAAAGTGATACATACAGCAGGTGATGAAATGTATAACTTGGCTTTCACAGTGAATCTGGAAAAAGGATCCACCCATCCCATTGCACAAGCTATTGCTGCATATGGCGCTAGCAAAGGGGCCCCACAGATGAGTGTGAAAGATTTCCAAGACATTCCTGGAAAAGGGCTAGAAGGATGTATAGCTGGTAAACTTGTAAAAGTCGGTCATACTCGATGGATGCAAGAACTAGGTATTGATATAACTCCATGGCAAGCGGAGATTCACAGCTTGGAAGAACAAGGCAACTCCGTATCTATTTTGTTAGTAGACGGTGCAGTGCATGGGATTTGGGCTGTAGCCGATACATTGCGTCCAGAAACGCCTGAGGTTGTAAAGGCTTTACAAGAGCAAGGTATCGATGTGTGGATGGTCACAGGAGACAATGCGCGCACAGCGAACTATATAGCTGCCCAAGCAGGAATTACTCACGTAGTAGCGGAAGTACTACCCCAAGATAAAGCAAATACCATCGCCACATTACAAAGTCAAGGAAAATCCGTTGGCATGGTGGGAGATGGTATTAATGATGCGCCAGCCTTAGCGCTAGCAGATATTGGATTTGGTATTGGTCATGGTACAGATGTAGCCATTGAAGCAGCAGATATTGTGTTGGTACGAAATGATTTACGTACTCTAGTACAAGCAGTAGCTATTAGTCGTAAAACGATGACAAATATTAAACAAAATTTATTTTGGGCATTGATCTTTAACTGCATTGGTATTCCATTGGCAGCGATCGGCTATTTAAGTCCTATCATTGCTGGTACAGCCATGGCATTTAGTTCTGTTACGGTAGTAAGTAATGCATTGCGGTTAAAACGTGCAAAAGTGTAATCATCGGCGTATATGATGATTCGGAGATGTTCATAATAGTATTGGAATAGCTATGTAATAGGACTTACATGAACATGCATCGTGTGATATACAATAGAAAAGGACTATAACAAATACGAGCTAGCCGCGATTTGTTATAGTCCTTTTTGTGATTGTTATATAAAATGCTGGAATTATGTATATAAGAGTGGTCAGTAATAGTTTTTAGCACAAAAATAGAACCCCAACTCAAGGGAAGAAGAGTTGGGGTTTTGTTTCGGACATCGTCCTATCTATTTCACTCAAAGGCTGGGGTATATTCTAATAGTATGGGCGTACGTATTTGAATCAACCTTTTTTGTGCTTACATTTACCAGCTGTGTTGCCGCTCATAATGCGGTTGAACATAGCGTGGATTTCCTCGGAAGATTGACCTTCTTCACGAGCTGCTTCAATATGACGCATTGCCATATCGTAGCGTGCTAATTTTTCTGGATCGTTCGCGTAAAATTCGCGACCTTTGTGTCCACATGCCATAGGAATAGCCTCCTTATACAATATAGTTTATACTTATTAACTTGCTCAGTGAGGACTCCTGTACATGTAGTACCTATCCTCTGGTACTATAATAAAGTATATGGTTGTGGTGGAGTCAACAAATAAAAAGAATTATTTTTAAAAATTTTCATATTTGTCATTAACCATTGATAGTATAAGGTTTATAGAACTTGAAATGTTCTGGACTAGACTTTTTTATGAGAATTAATTTAATAATAGATAAAAATATATGAATGAAACTCAATATATTAAAAAGCCCATAGGTATGCTATAGTATAGGTATAGTTAAAACTATATACCTATAGTTTAGTTTTGATGAAACACTTGCGTATTACACGAAATGAAATAACTATTATAAATACTACCAATGATACAGAGAGAGCCAATATTATAAATGTATTACAAGGAATACGAGTATTAAAGGTATTAAAGGTGTTAAAGGTGTTAAATGTAGTAAACTTGTTAGAAAACCTAAGCACTTGTTACAAAAATAGTAGAAAGGATAGTATCTATGCGAAATATTTATATGACGATTGGAGATGTGTCAAAGATCTATGGCATATCAAAACAAACAATCTTATACTATGAGAAATTAGGATTGTTTTCTCCTGCAAAAATAGAAGAGAATGGATACCGCTATTACACATTAGAAGAATGCTATCGATTAGAGATTATTTTGACCCTAAAAAAACTAAATCTATCCTTGAAAGATATTCAAGATTATCTGGAACATCGAGGTCCGCATATGTTGAAAACCTTATTAGAAGATGCGCGGTATGGCTTTGATCGGGAGATTAACGATTTATATACGAATAAGATGAATTTAGAGAGAACACTATTTAATTTGGAGCGATACTTAAAAGTTCCTCAAAATCGTTTGTTCTTTGGTATGAAAGAAGAGTCTTTTTATGCGTTGACACCGTATGATGTATTAGAACAAGGAAAGAAAAAACTATTTACCTTATTAGGACATCAAGCACAACTATTACAAGATATGTCTTTCAAAGCCATCCAAATCGGTATGGCCATCGATGGCGCAGATTATGAACAGGGAGATATCATCAAGTACAGCCATTATTGCACCGATGTAGGGTTTGATTATGAAGGGGATATGGAGATTGTCACACGTCCTAGAGGGATGTATTTAGAAATGTTCTATACAGGACTCTATGAAGAGCAGGCGCAGTGGATATATGACAAGGTTAGCAGTTACTTATCCTATGAAGGGTTACAAATTGCAGGTTCTGTATATATAGAACCAGTACGAAATTATTGGACAGAGACAAAACGTGAAGACTATTTATCTAAAATTACAGTACCTGTTGAGGAATAGGTGAAACAGGTATGCTGGAAAAATTGGAAACAAAATATAAAAATGAGTTACCATAAGGCGCGATGTAGTACAAAATATAAGATGTTTTGGTATAGATTATTTTGCGTGTAAAGGCAATTCACTTTACAACTATTGACAAGCCAGGTAAATATTGGTAATATAAGGTGTAAATATTTTTTGCTTGACAGATGATGCTTTCAGAATGTTCAGAAGGAGGGACCATGGAAGAACGAATGACAATTAGTTTGTTGTTAGATTTTTATGGAGCCTTATTGACGGATCGACAACGAGAGTGTTATGCATTGCATCATGAAGATGATATGTCATTAGGTGAAATTGCGGAAGAGTTGAGTATCTCAAGACAAGCGGTGCACGACAATATTGAACGTGCAAAAGCTAGTATGGAAGGATATGAACAAAAGTTGCACCTCATTGAACAATATTTACTACGGCGAAAAATTGTGAAACAGATCAAAGATGCATTAGCATCTGTTGCCATTACATCTGAATCGATTCAGTCATTATTAACACAATTGGAGGGCTAGTATGGCTTTTGAAAATTTAACGCATAAATTGCAAGAAGCCTTTGCATCCTTAAAGGGAAAAGGTAAAATTTCTGAAGAAGATGTTAACCTAGCGTTACGACAAGTTCGCTTTGCTTTGCTAGAAGCAGACGTAAACTTTGGAGTAGCGAAAGATTTCATTGCCCGTATCAAGGATAAAGCCTTGGGTGAGGAAGTATTTGGTTCCTTGAACCCTGCACAGACGGTTATTAAAATTGTAAATGATGAATTGACCGAGTTATTAGGTGGCACTGAAAGTCGTATTATGATTTCTCCGAAAGCGCCGACCATCATTATGTTGGTAGGCTTGCAAGGGGCAGGTAAAACGACTACGGCTGGTAAATTGTCTGTACACCTTCGTAAACAAGGTAAGAATCCGATGTTAGTAGCAGCCGATGTGTATCGTCCAGCAGCGATTAAGCAATTGCAAGTAGTGGGAGCTCAAATCGATGTTCCTGTATTTGCAAATGAAACGCCAGGTGCAAATCCAGTAGAGATTGCTAAAGCGGGTATTGAAGAAGCAAAACGCTTATTCAAAGACATTGTTATCATCGATACAGCAGGTCGACTTGCTATTGACGAAACTTTGATGGATGAATTAGCCAATATCAAGAGTGAAGTAAAACCTCATGAAATCTTGCTCGTGGTAGATGCTATGATTGGTCAAGATGCAGTAGGCACAGCAGAAGCATTTAATAATTACTTAGGCCTAGATGGTGTTATTCTTACGAAAATGGATGGTGATGCCCGTGGTGGTGCAGCGCTTTCTATTAAAGCGGTAACGGGAACACCAATTAAATTTACAGGTACTAGCGAAAAGATGGACGGATTAGAAGTATTCCATCCGGATCGCATGGCATCTCGTATTCTTGATTTAGGCGATTTCAAAACATTGATTGAAAATGTGCAAAGTTCCATCGATGAAGAAGAAGCGAAAAAAATGGCTGAAAAGATGGCCAAAAATAGCTTTACCTTAGATGATTTCTTGGCACAAATGAATCAAATTCGTAAATTGGGTCCGTTGCAAAATATCTTGGGCATGTTGCCAGGTATGGGAAAACTAAAAGACCAATTAGCAGGCTTTGATTTAGATAATAAAGAAGTACGTCAAATTGAAGCTATCATTAAATCTATGACGATGGCGGAACGTACGGATCCTAATATATTGAACGGTTCTCGTCGTAAACGTATTGCGGCAGGTTCCGGCACTACAGTGCAGCGAGTGAATCAATTGATTAAACAATTTGAAGAGGCTCGCAAGTTTATGAAGCAAATGCAGTCTATGAGCAAAGGTAAGAAGGGTATGTTCCCTAAATTACCGTTCATGGGATAATATTCTATTTAAGGAGGTGAAAGAAGAATGTTAAAAATCCGTTTAACTCGTTTAGGTGCTAAAAAAGCTCCTTTCTATCGTATCGTTGTTGCTGACTCCCGCGCTCCACGCGAAGGCCGTCCAGTTGATACAGTAGGTCAATACGATGCTACTAAAAACCCAGCAATCGTTAATATTGACGAAGAGAAAGCATTAGAGTGGTTGGGTAAAGGTGCACAACCTACTGATACTGTTCGCTCCTTGTTCAAAAAACATGGTGTTATGCAAAAATTTGCTGACGCTAAAAAATAATTAATAGAGAGGCGTACTGTGATGCAAGAATTAATTACATTAATTGTTCAATCATTAGTTAAGCAACCTGAAGCCGTTTCTGTTACTATGGAAGTTCGCGATCAAGTGGAAGTCTATGAAATCCGTGTCGCACCTGATGACATGGGTAAAGTAATTGGAAAACAAGGTAAGATTGCGAAAGCGATTCGCGCTGTGGCTAAAGCAGCGGCTATTAAAGAGAACAAGAAGATATCCGTTGATATTGTCTAAAAGGGTGGTAACATGGAAGAAATGACATTACGCGTACCCGTGGCAATTAAGTCTAAGGTTACGGACACTTTAAAAAACAAAATCATTGCTGATTTACAACAACAAATGGATATGGTGGATCAAGATTTACAACAAATCGAATTCCAAGCAAAACGTCTGTTAAGTGAACAAGCAAAAATTGATGCACAAGGTTTAATCCAATTGCGTCAACAAATCGAGGAAGACAAGCAACAACGCGTAGCTTTCAAAGCTCAAGTAGCAGAGCGTTTGAAAGAAGCGGAGAAGCTTGAAATTGGTTCTGAAATTGCTCAAGGCCAAATGGAGCAAACGATTACTGTGAAAATCGGTGATAATTTAGATGCTCTTATGGGGTCTGAAATTTTGCTAGAAGATGGCAAAGTGGTAGCATTCCGTAAATAATGGATATGCAGGAACTGATTACTATCGGTGTGATCGTCGCTCCGCACGGTGTGCGGGGCGATGTTCGTATATTGCCGAGAACAGACTTTCCAGAACGGTTTATGAAAATGGATGTATGCTACATCAATGGTGAACCATACCATATTACATCTGCTAAATTTCATAAACAGTTTATTTTGGCTACTTTCAAAGAGTTGCCTGATCGCACTGCTGTGGAACGTTTAGGTAAACAAGAAATTAAAGTGCCAAGACAAGATTTGGTGGAATTGCCAGAAGATAGATATTATATCTTTGAAATCGAAGGCCTTGCTGTGGAAGATACGGAAGGTAATGATTTAGGTGTTGTAAAAGAAGTATTGCAACCGGGCGCAAACGATGTATACGTCGTAGCCAAAGAAGGTGAACCCGATCTATTGTTGCCGGCTTTGAAAACGGTGGTATTAACCATTGATATTGAAGCTGGTAAGATGATTGTAGATTCTCCAGAATGGTTGTAATAGAAAAGTCCCTTGTACTGAGTGGAACGATGCATTCAGTACAGGGGACTTTTTTTGTCTATGAATTATATACATAGACACTATAAAGAATAAATATTCACAAACAATTGCATAAATAATCTATCTGTGATATTATGCATTCATAAAGAATAAAAATACGTTATTGAAAAGAGGAGATTCTTATGAATGAAAATATTAAGAAATTGGCGATGGAATTTACAAACGATATGATAGGGTGGCGGAGACATATTCATGCACATCCGGAACTATCTGGTAAAGAAAAAGAAACACAGAAACTAATTATAAATGTATTGCGTACATTAGGTATAGAATACAAAGAAAATGTATACGGCTATGCAGTGATTGGAACTATATATGGCGGACATGATGGACCTAATATTGCATTACGGGCAGATATGGATGCATTGCCAATCCTAGAAACTACAGGATTGCCATTTGCCTCAGAAGAGAAGGGGGTTATGCATGCTTGTGGACATGATAGTCATGTAGCTATTTTGTTAGGTGTAGCTAGCATTTTGCAGAGTGTTCGTGATGAGTTGCATGGTACAGTGACTCTTGTTTTTCAACCTGCAGAAGAAGAAGCCTTGATTGCTGGTGCGAAAGGTATTATGGAGTCGGGCGTGTTGGATACAGTGGATGAAATTTTTGGACTTCATGTATGGCCTCAAATACCAGTAGGTAAGATAGGTCTAAAAGCAGGACACTTTATGGCGGCATCCGATAGATTTAATGTAGATATTGTAGGGAAAGCGACACATGGTGCGGAGCCACACAACGGAATTGATGCCATAGTAGCGGCAGCTAACTGGATTACCTCTGTGGAATCTATTATAGCTAGAGAAACCAATCCAATGGACCAAGTTGTTTGTACAATTGGCATATTCCAAGCTGGGGAACGATACAATGTAGGAGCTGGATTAGCTCACTTGGAAGGAACTTGTAGAACCTATGATCCGAACAAGCGGGACTATATGGAAGCTAGATTGACCGAAAGTTTGAAGGCCCTTGATACTATGTTTGGAACAAACAGTACAATCGAGTATAAACGGGGACATGGAGCTACGATTAATACATCTTCTTCCGTGGAGTATGCAGCGTCTGTAGTGGCTGATTATCTAGGTGAAGATGCTGTACAAATGATGGAATATCCCTCTATGGCAGCGGAAGATTTTTCTGCCTATTTGCAGCATATTCCAGGGACTTTCATTTGGTTAGGTACTGGATTTGAGGGAAACCCTCCATTGCATAATTCGGGATTTACTATTGATGAAAGTATTTTGACATCTGGTGCTACGATGATGGCTGCCATTGTATGGGAACGCTTAAGTAGTGTTACTACAAAAAAATAATGTGATATGAAAAATTAACACTAATACTAAGATTGGGAGGATGAATAGAATGAACGTACAAGGGAAATCATTTTTGACCTTATTGGACTATACACCAGAAGAAATATATTATCTTTTAGAATTGGCAGCTATATTAAAACAAGATAAAAAAGCTGGTCAAGAGAAAAAGCTATTAGAAGGGAAAAATTTTGCTCTTATTTTTGAGAAAGATTCCACTAGAACTCGGTGCGCTTTTGAAGTAGGGGCTGCGGATCAAGGTGCACATACGACGTACTTAGGGCCTAGTGGTACACAAATGAATAAAAAAGAAACATTAAAAGATACGGCTCGTGTGCTAGGGTCTATGTATGATGCCATAGAGTTTAGAGGCTTTGCACAAGAAGATGTGGAAACCTTGGCAGAGTATGCAGGTGTCCCTGTGTGGAATGGTCTTACAGATGCGGATCATCCAACACAAACATTGGCGAACTTTTTGACATTAATGGAACATGTGGAAAAACCATTGAAAGATATATCGTTTGCCTATGTAGGGCATGGGCAGTCAAATATGTGTCATGCATTAATGATTGGAGCAGTAAAATTAGGTATGGACTTTCGTGTGATTGGACCAAAGAAATATGCGCCTAAGGGAACGATTTATGAAGCATGCCTTGAAATCGCTAACACAACAGGGGCGGCTATTACCTTCACAGATATTGTAGAAGAAGGTGTGAAAGGATTAGATGTTATATATACAGGCGTATGGGTGACCATGGGCGACACTTACGACATGTGGGAAGAAAGGATTAAAGAATTTTTACCATACCGTATCACACAGGATATGCTAGCACTCAGTGGTAACCCATCGATTAAATTTTGTCATTGCTTACCAGCTTTTCACAATGGGGATACACAAGTTGGTAAAGATATTTTAGAACGGTTTGGATTAGATGGAATCGAAGTGACAGAAGAAGTATTTGAAGGGCCACATTCGTTAGCCTTTGAAGAAGCAGAAAATAGACTGCACACTATAAAAGCGGTGATGGTAGCCACTTTTGGAAAGTATCCAATGAAAGGAAGTGAACTCTATGTATAAAGCTTGTATCGTAGGCAGAGAGGGAACGACGGGACTAAGAATTGATGAGCGATTACAAACCCATCCTAATGTAGAGATATTACCGATTCCAGAAGAATTGCGTAAAGATGTATCTGCAATTATGAAAGTAGCGAAAGAAGCGGATGTTGTGTTTTTGTGCTTGCCGGATCAAGCCTCAAGAGATATGGTTGCAGTGTGCCAAGAAACATGGATGGAGACTAAAGGACCAGTGGTCATTGATGCATCCACTGCGTTCAGAGTGAATCCAAGCTGGACATATGGATTTCCAGAATTAAGCAAGGCACATCGTCAACAGATTCAAAAAGCCAAATGGATAGCTAACCCTGGGTGCCATGCTAGTGGGATGATTGCTATTTGGTACCCATTGATGCAGCAAGGATTGTTAGCCAACATATATCATGGTACGGCCATTTCATTAACAGGATATAGTGGGGGTGGCAAGTCTATGATTCAATCCTATGAGGGAAGTGAAAAAGGAATAGACTTGTGGGCTCCTCGCCATTATGCTTTGGGGCAGCAACACAAACATTTACCAGAAGTAGTCCATCAGTGTGGCTTTATCACGGAACCGATTATCATGCCTATAGTGGATGATTATTATAGTGGTATGCTAGTTTCTGTACCGTTGGCTATGGATGATCTAGCAGAACCTATGACAATTGAACAGATTTTAGAAGTATATCAAATGGCATATCAAGACAGCTCGATTATTTCTGTGGAACCTCAAGATAGTGGAATGATTAGTGCTAATACAATGAGTGGTCATGATGGTATGAAGATATTGGTGACAGGGCAAGATGGGCGTGCTGTAGTTCACGCTATGTATGATAATTTAGGAAAGGGTGCCTCTGGAGCAGCTATACAGAATATGAATATTGCATTAGGGCTAAATGAAACAGAGGGGTTACATGTATAAGGAGATATAGCGATGATAGATAATATGACAAGGGCCCATTTATTGACGGGAGCAGTGCCGTACATTAAACAATATAGTAATCAATATGTGGTAGTTAAATATGGTGGAAATGCCATGACAGACCCTACTTTAAGAAAAAGTGTTATGAAAGACTTGTTGCTTTTACAACTAGTAGGGGGCAAAGTCGTGCTTGTTCATGGAGGAGGACCAGCGATTAATGAAACTTTAAAAGCCGTTGGGAAAACTTCCACTTTTCATAATGGATTGCGAGTGACAGATGAAGAAACCTTAGATGTAGCACAAATGGTATTAGCGGGAAAAGTCAATAAAGATTTAGTGGCGGACCTCGTAGCATTAGGTGGTAAAGCAGTAGGGTTATGTGGCATTGATGGACATATGATACATGCACACCAAAAGGAAGAGGCTCTTGGCTTTGTGGGAGTCATCGATCGAGTGGATACATCCTTAATAGAAACGACGATATCAGCAGGGTATATTCCAGTCATTGCAACTGTGGGAGTAGATGATTCTGGGCAGGTATACAATATTAATGCAGATACAGCGGCATCCTATATTGCAGGGGCATTACAAGCGGAAACTATGATAGCTATGACAAATATAGATGGAGTTTTAACAGATGTGACAGACCCTAACTCATTAATTAGTTCTTTAACTGTACAAGAGGTAAACAGTATGAAAGAAAAAGGAATCATATCGGGAGGTATGATTCCTAAAGTAGACTCTTGTGTCGATGCATTACAAGCAGGAGCTAAAAAAGTATTTATCATTAATGGAGAAATCCCTCATGCTATATTAATTGAATTATTAACAGATGAAGGGTTAGGAACTATGTTCATAAAGGAGTAAAAAAGTTATGGGGATTAAACAGGTGAATGAGAAACTAGTAACACATATACAAGATGGTGTGAAAGTAACAGAAGTAGAGGATACACAGCAATTAGATGCAATGTATATTGCCCATACCTATGGAAGACAACCAGTAGAATTTATACAAGGTAAAGGCTCCACTTTAATTGATACAGCTGGCAAAACATATATTGATATGAGTTCTGGAATTGGGGTAACTGCATTTGGGTTTTGTGATCACCAGTGGCAAAGTTCTGTGATAGCACAGGTGAAGGCTTTAAATCATGTATCTAATTTATACTATACATCACCGCAGGCAAAGTTAGCCGAAATACTATGTCATAAAACAGGTATGAAAAAAGTGTTCTTTTGTAACTCAGGTGCAGAAGCCAATGAATGTGCGATTAAAGTAGCACGTAAATATAGTTATGATAGCTATGGCCCCAATAGATATCGTGTAGTGACTCTGCAGAATAGTTTTCACGGACGAACATTGGGAACATTAATTGCTACAGGGCAAGATGTGTTTCATCAATACTATGGACCCTTTCCAGAAGGGTTTTCATATATGCCACCGAATGATATAGAGGCGATTCCAAATTATCTAGGAGATGAAAGTGTTTGTGCTATCATGATGGAGTCCATACAAGGAGAAGGTGGGGTTATGCCTTTAGATGAGGCATTTGTAAAAGCAGTAGTCGACTATGCACAGGATCATGATATATTGGTCATCATGGATGAGGTACAAACGGGCAACGGTAGAACAGGTAAACTATATGGCTATGAGTATTACGGTATAAAACCTGATATTGTGAGTACTGCTAAAGGATTAGCTGGTGGATTACCAATGGGTGCCACTTTGCTAGGAGAAAAAGTAGAGCATGTATTGCAAGTAGGAGATCATGGATCTACCTTTGGTGGGAACCCTATATGTGCAGCAGGTGCTATTTCGATTATGAGCCGTATTGATGATGCTATGTTGCAGTCAGTTTGTGAAAAAGGACAATATATAAAGGATAGATTAACAGGGCAAGAAGGAATTCTCTCTATTTCAGGTAAAGGCTTGATGATTGGTATCGAAACGGTGATACCTGTAAAAGATGTATTAGTAGCTTGCTTGGAAAAAGGGGTTGTGTTGTTAAGCGCAAAACAAAAGGTTCGCTTACTTCCTGCGTTGACCATTTCTTATGAAGAAATTGATATAGCTATAGATGCCTTATTGGAATCTATACAAGAGTTACAGAGGTAAACAAAAGCACGCCGTATCTCCCAATGCGTAGGAGGTAGGCGTGCTTTTTATTATATCTATACTAGTTAATGTATAGAGGACTAGTGGTGTAATCATAATGGCTATCACGATAGAGAGGATTATCTACGGTGAGTCGCCATAGCCGACTTGTCAGTTGATCTTGCTCGCATAGTAGTTTGGTAATACCCGTTGCTTGCTGACAGAAAGGAGCCCATTTTTGCACAATCGGAATGGAGGAACGCTTTTCTTTTAAGTATTGACGTCCTCGGTCATTGAAAGCTAGGAGACGACCATAAGTAGGTCCTTGTTGGTGGCACTCTTGGAATATCTCTTTAGTGCGACTAAAGAGACTGTACGCAGCGATGCGATCGAGACGAGCATAAGTGTAGCGTCTTGATTTTAGACTTTCACGGGCTTGCTCCCAAGAGGAGAGGGCGATCGCAGCGAGCCATGCATCTTCTAAGCCTTCACTCATATCCTGCAAGGTTTGTAATTCTTCTTTGGTCGATATACGACTGGTAAGGTGTATCATATCGTAATAGCGGTTTAGATTGGAGTAATAGTTAGCTTGCACGATGTCCATAGCAAGAGGAGATACGATAGGAGGGAGGTATTGATACCACTTGGAAGCACTTTCTTCTAAAACGATGGAGCCATCGACTCTTAATTCACTTAAAGAGATAGATGAATCAATTCCTAATGAGGTATAAGATGGGTAAGCGGCATGAGGTACTTGTTGCACGCCCTGAAAACTAGCTGGTTGTTTAGATGCATAAATAGCACTTCGCAAGGCAGTACCAGATGGTAAAGAACCATCTAAAGTTGGATTGTGATGGGAGCTAGTCCGTTTTACAGGAATGATATCTAACTTGATATGATAGCGATGTAAAGCGCGTATGTATTCAATGCCTAAGATAGTATTAGGGTCAGTGTCCAATATGTGTATATGGTTTGCGTTTTCTAGTGCATTGTCTTCTGATGACCGTTGTTTTGTTGATGCAAGTATGGTATCGGATATATTTTTCCCTAGGAAATCTTCAGTGCTGGAGGAACTAACTGAATGAAAAAGTTGTGTAGATTTACGTAAGGCTGTACCATAGGAGTAGCCTTGCTCCAAAAAGGAGCGTAACGATTCTTGTGTACTAGGATGATCTAGAGTTTTGGCGACGGATACAAGTTCTTCTACTTGTGTATGGCTAGCCCCAAAGGAGATAGCATTACATCCCAAGGCATGTAATAACCGAACCCCACCGGCTGCAAAATATTCTGCAGAGCTAACGGCAAACATAGAAGGTAACTCGAATACAATATCGGCACCGCCCATGACAGCCCATTGGGCACGGTGGAATTTAGAGAATATGGCAGGTGTCCCCCGTTGCACAAAGTCGCCGCTCATCACTACGAGCAAGGTTGAGTCAGGATATTTGCGTCGAAGTTCTTGTAATTGATGGGCATGCCCTTTGTGAAAGGGATTATATTCTGCAATAATTCCTATGGTGTTCATAATCTAGTACCTCCTGTTATGTATATTAGTATATCATGAGATAATACTTTCATAAATGATACCCATAGGGCATATAATTTGTTGAGAAAATAATGATGAATATTCTTTGAGTACAGTAAGAAGCGCGAATTGTACTATACGAAATAGTTATATACAATAGACTTGCTATGCATGGAAGAGCTCATAAAAAGGGGTAGAAAAAAACGTGAATTTAATGTTATAATTGGGTGTAGAAAATGTGTCTATTAGAGGTAACTATATGAAACAATATATCATAGCCCTTGGTTTAGGGATGGTGTTGTTCTTAGGTGGCTGTGGTAGTCAACAAGCCATCGATACCTATAGTTTTGGTCAGAAAGTCATCAATGTAGGTCAATCTGAAGTGATTGTAGACTCTCCGTTTGACTTTGGTCAGTTAGATAGAATTACAGCGAATGAAAAGGGGCAACCTTTGACCATCTATGCAGGACTGGATAAAAATTATGGTGTCTATGTAAGTGCTACACAGGCTTCTACAGGAGCGCCATTGCCAACGCTAGAAGAGGGCGCAAAATTAGGGCAACAAGCTTTGGTTAAAGAATTAGGCCAAACGGGTGCCAATATACCATGGGACCAAGAGCAAGTACAGGTGGATGGCGTACAGGCTGTGAAATCTACAATGCTAGCAGGTGCTAATGGACAAAAAATTAGGTTTACTCAGTATACTTTCATTAATAAAGGTGTACTGTGGAATATACGCTATTCATACAGTGATATTTCTCCACAAGGAGAAGATATCAATCAACGTGTGAATGGGCACATTCAAGTTACTAAGAAAGAGGGATAAGACATGAACGTTTTAGTTGTAAACTGCGGTAGCTCCTCCTTGAAGTATCAATTAATTGATATGGAGCATGAAGTTGTATTGGCGAAAGGTCAATTTGAAAAAATCGGTTCCGATGATGCTATTTTCACTCATCGTCGTCCAGATGCTGACAAATTAGAACGCATCGAACCAGTAGCTGACCACAAAGTGGCGTTACAAGTCTTATTGGATATTTTAGTTGATCCAGAACATGGCGTAATTGGTTCTATGGATGAAATCGATGCTGTAGGTCACCGTGTAGTACATGGTGCTGAAAAATTTGCTGATTCTGTATTAATCACTCCAGCAGTGATGGAAGCATTGGAAGAATGCGCAAAAATCGCTCCACTTCACAATCCTCCAAACATCCAAGGTATCGAAGCATGCCAAAAAATTATGCCAAATGTACCACAAGTTGGTGTATTTGATACAGCATTCCATCAAACAATGCCAGCTGAGGCATTCTTATATGGTCTTCCATACGAAGCATACACTGATTTAGGTGTTCGCCGTTATGGTTTCCATGGTACTTCCCACAAATATGTGGCACAACGTGTAGCAGAGTTGATGGGTAAACACATGTCCGACCTTCGTATCGTATCCTGTCACTTAGGTAATGGTTCTTCCGTTACAGCTATCAAAGGTGGCCGTTCTATCGATACTTCCATGGGTTTCACTCCATTGTCCGGTTTGATCATGGGTACTCGTTGTGGTGATATCGACCCAGCTATCGTACCTTACTTGATGGAAAAATGGGATATGACATACCATGAAATCGATGCTATCATGAACAAAAAATCTGGCGTATTCGGTATTTCTGGTGTATCTAATGACTTCCGTGTTATCGAAGAAGCTGCTGAAGAAGGCAATAAACGTGCTCAATTAGCATTGGATATGTTCCACTACAAAGTACGTGCTACAATCGGTGCTTACGTGGCTGTTATGGGTGGTGTTGACGCTATCGTCTTCACAGCTGGTATCGGTGAAAATGGTATTGGCAACCGTGATGCAATCTGCAACGGTTTAGAATACTTAGGCACTCGTATTGATCCTGAACGCAACAATGTTCGTGGTAAAGAAGCTGAAATCAGTGCAGAAGGTTCCAAAGTTAAAATCTTTGCAATCCCTACAAACGAAGAAATCATGATTGCTCGTGATACAAAACGTATTACTAGTCCATTAGTGATGAAAAACTGGTAATCTCTGATTATTTGTGAAAGAGTCTCCTCTATGAGGGGGCTCTTTTTGTTGTTGACAAATGCTTTCATCCATTGCTATCCTAGCAATAGGAGTGATGATAGTTTTCAGGAAAGGGTGAAAGTATGTCTATACAGTATCAAGAACAATCGAAGCATTCCAAAGCTGGAATTGCCTTAGTCAGTGTATTTATTGCACTAGCAGTACTGGCTTTAGCATATAGTGTGTGGCGCTATATGGAGTTAGGTAGTGCAGCCTTAGCGGAAATATTAATAGAAGGAATTATACTATTTGTTCTTGTGTCGCAGGCAGTGGGAACTTATACATTTACCTTAACAGAATCTGATCTTATCGTTGATGAGGTAGGTTTACTAGGAAAGAAACGAATGGTCATTCCTTATACAATGATCAACGGGGTCTACCAATTTAAACAATCCATGATGCCCCCATTGAAATTCCGCTATAAATATCGTAAATTATCGTCCACTGATGATCGCCCTGTATGGGCATTAGCCTACTCAGTGGTGGAAGGAAAAAAAATAAAACATGGTCGTGTGTTATTGAAAGCAGAACAAGAGTTGTTTGATGTCTTAGCACAGCATGTACCGAATTTAATACAGGTGAAAGAAGACCAAGTCGTCTTTCATGCGTATTTACGGGAAGATGCCTTCAAACATGGTGAAGATTTTGCGACCTATGCAGCCAATGTATATGGGCAAGGTCAGGCAGATACGGAGAGTGTGAAAGAATAAGGTTTTCTTCGTCTAGCTTATATAGATAGCTTACTCTAATCTTGTTGTTATTATTAGACCTCGGCTGAGATGGAATCTGTGGGAAAAATTGAACGAATGTTGAAGAAAATAAAAGGACTTTTCTAATCTATAGCGAATACAATAGTAAAGAAAGATATATAGGTACCTACCATGGTACATAGTGATGCGTCACACTCTTCGGAGTGTGGCGTGTTGTCGTTTATAGGGCTAAAGGATGTACTTTCAAATGTTGGAGGAATTATGCTAGACTTACAATCGTATCAAATGCCACGAGAAAAATTTGTTGCCTTAGGAGCTGAAGCATTAGAGTTAGAAGAGTTATTAGCTATTTTATTACGAACCGGTCGAAAAGGATCTACTGTATTGGAAGTGGCTCATGATGTAGTAAAGCGCATGGAAGGATTAGTAGGAGGTTTGAACAATGTTACCATAGATACTTTACAAGAAATTGATGGTATTGGGCAAGACAAGGCAGTAACTATTTGCGCAGCTATTGAACTGGGCAGACGTTTAGGACAGATGAAAGTCAAACGAGATTGGGAAGATTTTAGCACTCCGGAGGCGGCGGCTAATTACATGATGGAACGTCTTCGTCATAAAACAGAAGAACACTTTTATGTCTTATTACTGACAGTAAAAAATAAATTAATAAAGCCTGTTCTAATTTCTAAAGGGGGATTGACTAGTAGTACGGCGGAGCAACGAGCAGTATTTCGCCAAGCTATTGATGCCAATGCGGCAGCCATTATTTTGATGCATAATCATCCATCAGGAGATCCTACCGAGAGTAGTGATGATGTACGGGTGACAAAAATATTTGCTAGAGCTGGGGAGGTGATGGGTATCCCTGTGTTAGATCATATCATTATTGGTGATGGTATCTATGTAAGCTTATTAGAAAAAGGGATACTATAGGTGCAGATGTTCTATAAATTTGCTATAATTAAATGATTGGAACAATGAAAAGAAATCAGAGGTTATAGCGTGCGAATTATTGGAATAGATCCGGGCTATGCGATCTGTGGTTATGGCATCATTGATGTAGTGGGTAGTTCATTAAAGCCTGTTACTTATGGTGTAATCACCACAGAAGCGAAAACGCCAGAAGCAAGCCGGTTAGAAATTATATTTAATGAACTAAGCGATATTTTAGAAGAATTTCGCCCTCAAAAGTTTGGTATAGAAAAATTATACTTTGCCCGCAATGTAACGACGGGTATCGGTGTAGCACAAGCAAGAGGTGTTACCTTATTGGCGGCGAGTCAACAAGACTTACCAATTTACGAATATACACCATTGCAGGTGAAACAATCTGTGGTGGGCTACGGGAAAGCTACAAAAGAGCAGGTAACGTATATGACGATGAACTTATTGGGGATTCGTGAAAAAATTAAGCCTGATGATGCGGCTGATGCCTTGGCGATTGCTATCTGTACAGCCCATAGTTCCCATACAGATACATTAAAGCAAATTTTACAATTGTGAGGGATTTATGATTGCATATATAAAAGGGATTGTTACCCATCGATTATTGGATGCGGTGTACGTCAATGTTCATGACGTGGGGTATCGTGTATACGTACCTAGTTCAGTGCAAAGTCAGTTGCAAGTAGGCGAAGATACTTGTTTATTCACGTATACCAATGTTCGTGAAGATGCCATTCAGCTGTATGGCTTTTTGACGATGGAAGATTATGAGTTGTTTTTACTGCTCATCTCCGTATCTGGAGTGGGGCCTAAATTAGGGCTTGGTATTTTATCGGCTATTAGTCCAGAACATTTTGTAGGACTCATCATTAGTGGTGATACCAAAGGTCTTCAAAAATTGCCTGGTATTGGTAAAAAATCAGCAGAGCGATTGGTGCTAGAGTTGAAAGATAAAATTGAAAGCCTCGGTATTGCAGGAACTTTCACACCAACAGGAAGAATTTCACTAGTAGAACAAGTGCCAGTAGGTACTACAGAAGAAGTCCTAGAAGCACTTATGGCATTAGGATACAGCGCACAAGAAGTGCAACCAGTAATCCAAGAAGTTTATGATGGCACACAAGAAGTACCAGTTTTATTAAAACAAGTATTAGCGGCATTGGGTAAAGGGCGATAAGAATGGAACAAGAAAATCGAATTGTAACCATGCAAGAACGGGAGGAAGACAATTGGCAATTTAGTCTTCGTCCTCGCTATTTAAAAGAATATATTGGACAAACACAGGCAAAAGAGAATCTTCATATTTTTATTGAAGCGGCCAAGCTGCGAGGAGATACCTTGGACCATGTGTTGTTATATGGACCTCCTGGACTGGGTAAAACTACTTTAGCAGGGATTGTAGCCAATGAATTGGGCGTAAACTTCCGTGTTACCTCTGGACCAGCCATAGAACGAGCTGGCGATTTGGCAGCTTTATTGAGCAACTTGCAGCCAGGAGATGTACTGTTTATCGATGAAATCCATCGTTTATCTCGATCTGTAGAAGAAGTGCTATATTCTGCTATGGAAGATTATGCTTTAGATATCATTATTGGTAAAGGTCCGAGTGCTAGATCGGTGCGCATTGAATTGCCTAAATTCACGCTAATTGGTGCCACAACACGAGCAGGATCTTTGGCGGCACCGCTGCGTGATCGCTTTGGTGTGATTAGCCGTTTAGAATATTACAAGCAAAATGAGCTAGAGTTTATTGTGAGTCGTTCTGCTGATATTTTAGATATTCATATGGATCCAGAAGGGGCTAGTGAAATCGCTCGTCGTTCTAGAGGAACCCCTCGTATTGGCAATCGTTTATTGAAACGTGTTCGTGATGTAGCGCAAGTATTGGGTGATGGTGTGATTACAAAAGAAATTGCAGATCAGGCATTACAGCGTTTAGATATTGATAAGCTAGGTTTGGATCGTATAGACCGACGTATTTTAAGTACTATTATTGAAAAATTTGATGGTGGCCCTGTAGGGGTGGACACGATTGCAGCCTCAGTGAGTGAGGAACGTGAAAGTGTTGAAGATGTGTATGAACCGTATTTGATGCAACTTGGCTTATTAGCACGAACAAATCGCGGTCGTATCGTCACTCCTGCTGCCTATGAGCACTTGGGGATCCCTAGGAAGGTGGATGCATGAAAAAGGTAGGATATCGCTATATGGCGATAGCAGTGATGGCCGCTCTATTGGGAAGTACGCCATTTATAGGGATGGCTGCACCGCAAAAGGAAGTGCCAAAACGTACAACAGTGAAAGCCACTTTTGTGAAACCGAATGAAAGAAAAACTCCAACAGTATCAAAACGAGTGATTCAAAAATCTACGGTGAAGGCATCGAATGCTGGAAAACAGACCGTGTCAGAGTCCAATAAAAAAGACAAAAAAGGAGCTACCCAAGCAGTAGCTAATATGGTAAGAGAATCAGGTTCTAGTGGAGAACCGGTGATACGAGTATTGCTAGGGCATCGATCACAATCGTTCACCATAACAAGTAGCATGCCCATGGTAGTCTTAGATAATGGTGGACATCAAGTACAAACTATCAAAGAAAATCAAACTGTGACAGTTTCGAGTGGAGGCGGTTCAGTACAGATAAATGGACATAGTATTGATACATCGATTACTGTTCAAAATGTAAAAGGTAGATATGGATCTGAATTGCAAACATTGGGGAAAACCTATCGTGGTGGTGTGACAGTACATGCTAATGCATCAGGAACTATGAGTGTAATCAATGTACTGGGGTTAGAACAATATGTACAAGGTGTAGTACCAGAAGAAGTGGTACCTAGTTGGCCTACACCGGCCCTAGAAGCACAAGCGGTGGCGGCTAGAACCTATGCCTTACACTCCATGAAGAGTAAACAAAATAGCATGTATGATATTGGAACCACTACGGCCGATCAAGTCTATGGTGGTAAAAGTAGCGAATTTGCCAGTACGAATGCAGCGGTGAAGCGCACACATGGTATGATCATTACCTATCAAGGGCAACCCATTAATGCACTCTTTCATTCTGATGGCGGTGGCTATACAGAGGATAGTGTAAACCTGTGGGGCAATGATTTACCATATCTAAAAGGTGTAGTAGATTATTCTAATCATGAAGGGACCACGGTGTGGAATGTAATCACTAGCCGTCAAAGTATAGAGCAGAAATTAGCTGGCGCCAGCAAATCTGTGGGATACTTACAGAAGATTGAACTATCTTCATTGGTAGATCGACCTATGAAAGTACAAGATCGTGGGGTATCAGGACGTGTAAAAACAATGAAATTTATTGGTGAAAGAGGCTCTGTATCGCTTACAGGAGAACAGGTACAAGGGATATTTGGATTGAAGTCCACCTTGTTTGATTTTTATGTAGGTCAGACGCCGCCGAGCCGAATCCAGGGGTCTTCCATAAAAGCTAACCATATCTTTAGTAAAGCGAATCAGACTGTGACAATTCATGGATATGGTTGGGGACATGGTTTAGGACTTTCACAGTGGGGAGCAGCGGAAATGGCTAGTCGAAAAGAGGCGAGCCAACCTGATTATTATAAAGTGATTTTACAACATTATTACCAAGGTACGGCACTTACGAAACTGTACAATTGATGAGGAATAGTATGAAAGTATCTGATTTTAATTATGATTTACCTGAGGAACTCATTGCACAACATCCGGTAGAACCACGGGATACGTCACGATTGATGACCTTAGACAAGGTAAGTGGAGAGATATGCCATAAAGCATCCTTTCACTCCATACTAGATGAACTATATGAAGGGGATGTGTTAATCTTTAATAACACTAAGGTTATCCCTGCTCGTTTGTATGGAGAACGTAAAGGGACAGGTGGTAAGGTAGAAGTACTACTGTTGACGCCCAAAGGAGAACATCTTTGGGAGTGTCTGGTAAAGCCAGGAAAAAAATGTCTAAAGGGACAACTCTTATCCTTTGGTCCTAATCTAGAGGCTGAGGTTATAGACCATACAGATTTTGGCGGTCGACTGATTCAATTTAAGCCGAACGGTAATTTTGATGAGATTATTAATGATATTGGTGAAATGCCATTGCCTCCGTATATCCATGAAAAACTAGAAGACAAAGATAGATACCAAACGGTATATGCCAAAGAAAAAGGATCCGCAGCAGCCCCCACAGCAGGCTTACATTTTACACCGGAATTATTGGATGAAATTCAGCGCAAAGGGGTACAAGTTGGATTTGTTACATTGCATGTAGGGTTAGGTACATTCCGCCCTGTGTCGGCAGAATCCATTGAAGACCATGATATGCATAAAGAGTTTTATCACGTGTCAGAAGAAACTGCAGAGCTGGTGAATCGTGCCAAAGCGGAAGGACGAAGAGTGATTGCCGTAGGAACTACATCGGTGCGTACATTAGAATCAGCAGCGACCGAGGTAGGTCATGTAAGGAGTGGGTCTGATTGGACTCAAATCTTTATTTATCCTGGCTATGAATACAAGATGGTAGATGCGTTGATCACTAACTTTCATCTGCCACAGTCTACCTTACTCATGCTTATTAGTGCCTTAGCTGGTAGAGAGCATTGTCTAGAGGCCTATGAAGAGGCGGTACGTGAAAAATATAGATTTTTTAGCTTTGGTGATGCAATGTTCATTCGATAAGTTGAAAGTTGTGTTATAATACAGAAGTAATAAAGGAGTGTGTATATGGCGATTAGATATGAATTGCAAAAACAATGTCCCCACACAGGTGCACGGGCAGGGTTATTGCATACTCCTCATGGGACATATGAAACACCGATGTTTATGCCCGTTGGGACACAGGCGACGGTGAAAACATTAGCCCCAGAGGAGCTGAAAGCGATGGGCTCTCAAGTTATCTTGAGTAATACCTATCATTTATTCTTGCGCCCAGGTCCAGAACTAGTAGAAGAGGCTGGGGGCTTGCATAAATTTATGAACTGGGATCAAGCTATTTTAACGGATAGCGGAGGATTCCAAGTGTTTAGCTTGGGCAAATTGCGCAAGATTACTGAAGAAGGGGTTAATTTTAGATCCCATTTAGATGGGTCGAAAAAATTTCTCTCTCCTGAAGTGGCCACTAAGGTACAAGAACAATTAGGTTCTGATATTATGATGGCATTCGATGAGTGTATTCCATACCCTGCGGATCATCGATATGCAGATGCATCAACAGCACGGACCACACGTTGGGCAGAACGTTGCCAAGAAGCGCGTCGTTCTAAGAATCAAGGCATGTTTGGTATCGTTCAAGGTGGTATGTATAAAGACCTTCGTGAAAGAAGTGCTAAAGAGTTAGTGGATATGGACTTTGAAGGGTATAGCATTGGTGGCCTTTCGGTAGGGGAACCACATGATTTGATGTATGAAGTACTAGAATATACAACACCATTGTTGCCAACCAATAAAGCTCGTTATTTGATGGGTGTTGGTACTGCTGACTGCTTAGTGGAAGGGGTAGCTCGTGGAGTAGATATGTTTGACTGTGTATATCCAACACGAGTAGCGCGGAATGGTATGGCCATGACATGGAAAGGGCGATTGAATTTACGCAATGCTTCTTTCATGCGCGACTGGGGTCCGATTGAAGAAGGTTGTGGCTGTTATGCGTGCCAAAACTATTCCAGAGCTTATATTCGACATCTATATAAGGCAGAAGAAATTTTGGCTTTCCGATTGGTGTCGTATCATAATTTATATTTCTTACTAGAATTTATGCGTCAAATGCGTAAAGCTATCCTAGAGGATCGCTTTGTAGCATTCCGCGAAGAGTTCTGGCAGTATTTTACTAAATAGGAGGACTTATGGATTTCTTAGAATTTTTCCAAGGACAAACAGGGCAAGCGATTTTACCATTGTTGATTATGGTCGTGATTTTCTACTTCTTGTTATATCGTCCGCAAAAGAAACAACAAAAACAACGTCAAGTGTTATTGAACGGCCTTAAAAAAGGTCAAAAAGTATTGACTGTTGGTGGTATTTACGGTGAAATTGTTTCTTTAACAGAAGATACATTAGTGTTACAAGTGTCTGAAAAAGTGGAAATGAAATTTGCTCGTACAGCTATAGCTCAAGTTCTTGGAAAGGAACAGAAGTAATGGATAAAACGACATTGCGTAAGAAGTTTTTAGAACGTCGTCGCAATGTACAAGTCCAAGAGGTTTCTGTTTGGTCTCAACAATTAGCTGATCGACTTTGGTCTATTCCTACAATATCTGATGCAGAGCATATTATGGCGTATTTGGCTATGCCTAAAGAAGCCAATATAGATATGTTTATTACAGAAGCATTGCAACAGGGTAAGTATGTATATGTGCCTGTGTGTGTGACGAAGACAGATATGGTAGGAGTTCGCATACAGAGTTTAGAAGACCTTGATAGGGGAACTTTGGGAATACGGATTCCTAAAGAACCGTATGTAGTTGTAGAACCTCAAATATTGGATTGTATTCTCGTTCCTGGTCTAGCCTTTGATAGAGTAGGTGGCCGTATGGGAATGGGAGCTGGATATTATGACCGATACTTACAACAGATTGCTGTAAAGAAACGAATCGGTATAGCCTGGGATAATCAAATTTCAGAAGAAATGTTACCCATGGCACCTCATGATGAGTGGATGCATACCATTGTGACCCCATCAGAGAGTATCCATTGTTATAAAGAATAGGAGGGAATCCATTGAACACAAAAGCAGCTTTACGCTTTTTCGGCGTAGTAG
>CAURQH010000012.1:0-57566 GCA_963526885.1 uncultured Veillonella sp.
AAAGGTTGACCTTCTTTTTCTATTTTATTTTTCCCACAAACATTTTACACTAACAACAATAAAAGCGCCTATGCAATGCATAAACGCTTTTAAACCTTGGCGGAGAGAGAGGGATTTGAACCCTCGGTACGGTATCACCGCACACATGATTTCCAATCATGCTCCTTAAGCCGCTCGGACACCTCTCCAAGTGAATACCTAATTATTATAAACCACTAAATATATTCCGTCAAGCACTTTTTTCCTCCAATAGAATATCGCAGTGAGAGTTAAAATATCCTGTGGAGTTCTTTTATCAAAATCAAGCAAACCCAAAAGAGCTTGACATCCACTCTACGTGAGGAACACAGTTGCGCGTAGTAGCCTTGTGGCGAGCCTTACTAGCTAAACCATACAAATACAAAAAGACCGCAATATACCTCCGAAGAAACATTATGAAATACCGTTTCTGAGGGGGTGTATTGCGGTCTTTCCTTTCATGATATTAGACAAAACGCCACAGGCTACATAGCACAGCAAGAGACGATTTAGCGAGGCAGATACCCCAAATGCTGCAACAATATTTTCACTCCAATGAGTATCAATATAACGCCCCCAGCCATTTCAGCTCTTTCACGGAAGGCTTTCATCATATGATATCCACTGAATATTCCCACGAGGCATACCAAGAAGGTAATCACCCCAATTGTGAGTGATGTAAAATACACGTCCACATGTAAGAGTGCAATAGTAACCCCTACCGCTAAGGCATCGATGCTAGTGGCAATAGACAATGCTAGCATCTCTTTCCAATCCACGGAAGATGTATCCTCTTCCTCATCACTGAGCGAAGCACGAATCATATTAATGCCTAAATAGCCTAAAGTAATAAAGATCACCCAGTGATCCCACTCATCAAAGTTCTCTGAAAACTGAGCTCCTACGGCTGCCCCTATGATAGGCATCAAACACTGAAAAGCACCGAATAAAAATGCCAGTGTAACCTTTTTCATCTGTGGGTCATCTTTCATCTGCGATGATTTACAAATAGAAACTGCAAAGGCATCCATAGCAAGACCTACAGATAAAATGAATATTTCAAGGTATGACACAAGTCCCTCCTGTAAATAACAATAAAAGTGCTTGGCACTCCCAAGCACTTTTTCCTAAAACATTACATTTCAAAATCGAGAACTGTAATTATTTTTAGTACTAATTCTATCGTTATACATCACCTAAGGCTAATAGGGAATAGGCTTCTAATCCCATTGTGGCATCATTTTCAATCTGTATAGTTCTTTGTAATTCTGTACGCAAGGATTCTAACACTTGTTTTGTAAAGAATTGCCCCACATCTGGGTGCACCACTATGGACACATCCGTTTTTAGTCGCCCAAAGCGATACAACTCACGTAAACGACGCAAAATTTGCAAATATACTGTTTCCCCTTTTAGTACATGTCCAGTGCCTCCACAGCTGGAACAAGTATCAAAGAGGATGGACGGAATACTTTGGCGCTCTCGTTTTCGTGTCAATTCTAACAAACCTAAAGATGTGATACCACACACCACGGTTTTAATTGGATCCTTTTTCACTAGATGATTCATCAACTGCACCAGTTCTTCCATATCCTGCTTCGGCATATCGATGAAGTCACAGATGATGATTCCTCCAAGATTTCGCAATCGCAATTGTCGAGCAATCATATGGGCCGCTTCTTGGTTAACACGTTTTGCCACCTGTCCTGCTTGTTCATTCTTACCACTGTAATGAGCAGAATTGACATCGATAACAGTAAGCGCTTCTGTTTGGTCAATCTGTAAGGAGCCACCAGATGGTAAATCAATACGATGATTTAAAAGCGCATCAATTTGTTCTTCAATACCATGTGTTTTAAAAATATCTTCTTTCTGATTCCACAAACTCACTTCTACAGGCTTACCAAATCGCCCTGCCCCTAAGAGTTGCTGCAACTCTTCATAGGCAGCCACATCATCCACCATAATGGACCCCACCGTGGGGCCTACATAATCACGGATCACACGATACCATAGGTTCGCATCTCCATAGATTTCCGTGCCGTTCTGAGCCACCTTATAACGCTTTTGTAAATGCTCCCACGTCTGATGTAAATAGGCCATATCCCGAGCAATCTCTTCTTGGCTCGCTCCCATAGCGGCGGTGCGAAGGATAAATCCTACACCTCGTTCTAAATACGGTTGTGCCATATCTTTCAAAGATTGACGCAACTCTGGGTCTGTAATCTTTTTAGAAATATGAATCTGTTGATCTTGTGGCAATAAGACCATGTAGTGACCAGCCAAACTGACATCTGTAGTGACACGAGCACTTTTACCAAGCATGGCATCTTTCACGATTTGCACGAGTAATACTTCCCCTACATGAACTTTTTTCTGCTTCCCTTGTTCTTGTAGGTTCAAGTACACATTTTGACCGATGCCAATGTCGAGGAAGGCTGCACTCATGCCAGGTAAGACATTTTTCACAACCCCTTTATACATATGATGTACACGGTTCGACAGCTGTGGTCGTTCATATATAATCTGTTGTAATGCCCCTGCCTCATCCACAATAGCGAGACGTGTTTCCTCTTTCATCACATTGGCATATAATCGATTCATAATCTCTCCTTATTCCACTTCTAGTGGCGTAATACAAGCCCCATCCGTTTCAATCAGAATCGCTTCACGGTGAATAGAATAACTGTCTGTTACGGGCCAGCCGTATTGTTCTTTACCTAATTTCCACATATCCCCAGGCTTCATAGTCCCTTCTGGGTATACGCCGATAGCCATGCGTATGGTCACCATTCCATTATCCACTGTGGCCACCAATGGTTCCTTAATAAAATGTTTCACGTCAATGGTTCTCGTTTTTTTCGGTGTTATTTTCTCGTACAACACTTCTTCTGCACTATTGAAAGGCTCCAACAAAGATACCCAATCTACCTCTTCTGTAACAGGGCCTTTTACTTCGTATACCGCATAGTTGCAGATAGCCATCATTTTTTTCACTTTATCTGGCATAAATCGACCTTCTAGCACTTCCAATCCTTTAGGTGCAGCTTCTGAAAGTCGCTTTACTAACTCTTCTAATGTACCTTCTTCTAGAACATCCATATCGCAATATTCAGCGCTTGCCGTAATCCCTAACGCCAGGGCAGAGGAAAAGCTAATTTTCATATGTGGATTAAATCCTTCAGAATAAGCCATTTTGATACCACTGCGACGAATCATGCGCTCGATAGCAGAGGCATAATCTAAATGGGACAAAAAGCGAAGTTCTTCTCCCTTATGTAAGGCCAAACGTAACTTTCTCAACACGTCCACCCTCCTTATAATCAATAATCGGTGTGCCCAACTCTGGACACGCATTACAACCATTGCACGGTTTGCGACGGCAATCCCAAGTCAATGTACCATCTACCGCACGTTCCCATTCGCGGCGTAAAAACTCTTTACTTACAGTATCGTCAAGATGATCCCATGGTAAGGCTTCTGAAAAATCACGATTTCGTCGTGCATAGTATTCTGGATCGATATTGGTATTTTTGAAAGCCTCCATCCATGTATCGTAATTGAAAAACTCTGTCCATCCATCAAACTTACAACCTAATTTCCAGGCTTCTACAACAGATGCCGCTAAGCGTCTGTCACCACGAGCAAAAACTGCTTCTAAATATCCTGTATAGCCATCATGGTAGTGATAGGAAATATTTCTATTATTAATTAAGGATTTTAAATACTTTTGTTTACGATGAATTTCTTCTACATCTTGTTGTCCGTACCATTGGTATGGAGAATGTGATTTTGGCACAAAGAAGGAACAGCTCACTGTGACCTTACCATTGCGTTTACCAGTAATTTCTCGATGTAAATCAAGCACTTTATAAGCTAAATCAGCAATACCTGCTACGTCTTCATCCGTTTCTGTCGGTAAGCCCATCATGAAGTAGAGCTTTACTGTATTCCAGCCAGACTTGAAAGCATTTTCACAGGCGGACATCAAATCCTCTTCACTAACACCTTTGTTGATCACATCACGCATTCGTTGAGACCCTGCTTCTGGAGCAAAGGTTAAGCCACTTTTACGCACTTGTTGCACTTTTTTAGCAATATCAATAGAGAATGCATCAATACGCAAGGATGGCAAGCTGACACTCACTTGTTTATCTTTAAACTCTTCCATCAACATGTCTACTAATTCCGGCAATTTAGAATAGTCCGCAGAACTTAGAGACATCAAGGAGATTTCATTGTAGCCAGTATTAGCAATAATTTCTTTTGCTAATTGTACCAATCGTTCTGGAGTTCGTTCACGCACTGGACGATATAACATACCCGCTTGGCAGAAACGACAGCCACGTAAACACCCTCTAAATAATTCAAGTACCGCTCTATCATGAACAATATCTAAGTATGGCACTACAGGTTTTGTAGGATAAAATGCAGCCTCCATATCTTCGACGATACGTTTTTTTACAATGGCAGGCGCTTCTTCAGCCAATACTTTCATTCCTGCAAAGTCCCCAGATTCTGTATATTGCGGTTCATACAAGCTAGGAATATAGGTACCTTCAATCTGCGCTGCTTTTCGTAAAAAGGCCTCTTTGCCACCAGGGAATCCTTTTTCTTTCTCAGCTTTATATAAATCAATAAATTCGTTAATCCAATCTTCCGATTCACCAATGGATACGACATCAAAAAAATCTGCAATAGGCTCCATATTATACACGCAAGGGCCGCCACCGATTAATAGAGGGAACGACAAGTCTCGATCCTTTCCATAAAAAGGAATGCCTGCCAAATCTAGCATATTAATGATGTTCGTATAGCACATTTCATATTGCAAAGTAAACGCCAATAAGTCAAAGTCACAAATCGGTGTTTTCGTTTCCAAAGAAAACAAAGGAATCTCGCGACTGCGCATTTCCGTTTCCATATCATGCCAAGGAGCAAATACACGCTCTGCCGCCGCATCTGGGCGTTCGTTGACTATACCATATAAAATTTTAATTCCTAAATGGCTCATACTCACTTCATACACATCTGGAAAGGCGAAGGCCATCGTCACATCCACTTCTGAATGATTTTTGGCAACGCTATTCCATTCCCCGCCCATATAACGGGCAGGCTTTTCCACATGTTGTAACCATGATGGATCTAATTGAATCATACAACCTCCAAGAGGCACTAACCTCTTTTTTACTACTTAAAACATGCGCTTTTTCTGGCGCATCACTATATTTAATAATAAACCTATACTCAATAGATTTGTTGTTAATGCACTTACACCGTAACTGATGAACGGCAATGGAATACCCGTTACGGGCATAATACCAGTGGTCATGCCTACATTGACTAACACTTCAAATAACAGCATAGAGCCAATGCCTGTGGCAATCAACATACCAAAGGGGTCCACCGAGCGTTTCGCAATTAAGAAACTACGATACACAACCACTAATAGTAATCCTAAGACAACGAAACAGCCAAGGAGACCTAATTCTTCCCCTACTACGGAAAAAATAAAGTCCGTATGGTTTTCCGGTAAAAAGTTCAACTGACTTTGGGTTCCTTCAAAGAGACCTTTACCAAATAGTAAGCCTGAACCAATGGCGATTTTAGATTGGATAATATGATATCCTGCGCCAAAAGGATCTACATTAGGATTCAAAAACACCATAATCCGTTGTTTTTGATACTCTTGTAATACAAACCAGCTTAACGGCAACAGTGCTACCATAGTGCCTACCATAATTTGCACTAACCGCATGCGAATACCGCTCACAAAGAGCATGCCTGCTAATATAGCTACATATACTAAAGAAGTTCCCAAATCTGGTTGCTTAAACACCAACAGGGCGGGGATTCCTAAAAATAAGAATACCGGCAATAACTCTTTAAAAGCATTTAACTTTCCTACTCGACTTTCCAGCATATTGGCCAAGCTAATGATCATCATCAACTTCGTAAATTCTGATGGTTGAATCGTAATAGGCCCAATCTGAATCCATCGTTGCGCACCTAGTGCCGATGTACCTACCACCATAACTGCCAAGAGCATAACGATAGTAGCACCATAAATCCACTTTGCATAGGGGCGCAAGCGTTCATAATCTAGCCATTGCAGACCTACAATGGCAACGATATTCAATCCAAAAAATAGCAATTGTTTCGACACTAGCCCTGTAATTTGTAGCCCATCTCGATTGACATGCGTCGCACTGCCGATGACAACGCAACCAATGACAATCAGGCTGATGGTAGATAGCACCAAAATCCAATCCCATTCACGTATAATTCTCTGCCACATAGTATACTCCTAGTCTACCTTTTGTTCTTTTCCAGAGTTTGTTTCTTTTTTAATAGCCTCTTTCTTATCATTCGCAGGGACTACGACCGGCTTAGGAATATGAAAATATTCTTCCAAAATAGGGCGTACAATGGATCCTGCAGAAATAGCACCAAAGCCGCCTTGTTCCACCAGCGCCACTACAACGATACGAGGCTTGTCGTACGGCGCATAGGCAACAAACCAACCATGGTCACGACCAGTAGCATTTTCCGCTGTCCCCGTTTTACCGGCTACGGCTAAGGACAAGCCTTTAAAAATTTCCCCTGCCGTACCACCTTCCAAAGTTACGTCTCTAAGACCATTACGAACAATATCCATCACTGCTTTCGATACTTGTAAGACTCCTAATTTCTTAGGCCCAAAAATCTCTTCTGGCGTTCCATCAGCATTATCGATACGACTCACTACATACGGTTGATAGCGAATCCCTCCGTTGGCAATTTCCGACATAACCACCGCCATTTGTATAGGTGTCACCAATGTGAAAGACTGTCCTATAGCGGCATCGAAGGTTTCCCCTAAGTACCAATCCTGATTAAATACTTTTCGTTTGTATTCGGGGCTAGCAATATTACCACTGCCTTCATCATATAACTTGATCCCCGTCTTTTCACCAAGCCCAAAAATCTTCGCATATTTATCGATATTATCGATACCTAAGCGATTCCCCATTTCATAGAAATACACATTATCTGACTTCGCCAACGCTTTGTTGAAATCAAGCCAGCCTAACGCCTCTCCCTCTGCATTTCTTTTGTCAATTAACCAGTGCTTACCACTGTCATAAATCATTTCATTAGGCGTCACCTTTTTCAATTCTAAGGCAGCTGCACCCGTAATAATTTTGAAAGGAGACCCTGGCGGATATTCGCCAGTAACTACCTTGTTTTCAAAAGGATGATTTGCATCTGTATTTAACTGATTCCATTGCTCTGTAGTAATCCCTTTGGCAAACCAATTCGGATTAAAGCCAGGCGCACTAACCATGGCGAGGACCGCCCCTGTATTAGGATCTAGAGCTACTACAGCAGCCCCCTTCGCAGGAATACCTTGTTTTCTAAGCGCTGCTAATTGGTCATACACAGCTTTTTCAGCCACTTTTTGTAAGTTCAAATCAATGGTTAAGTGAATATTTCGACCTGGTATGGTATGCTTACGACCTACTTCTTCCACAGGACGTCCACTGGCATCCACCTCTACTTGGCGACCACCGTCCACACCACGTAGCACAGAATCGTACATTTTCTCTAGTCCAGAACGACCTAAAATCGTACCAGGACCAATGGTGCCACCCGTATGCGTTCCATCTAGCTCTGCTTGTTTCGCTTCCGCCAGCTCGTCCTCACTGACTTCCCCTACGTAACCCAATAATTGGGATGCCATCGTATCATAAGGATAATAGCGAAGTGGCTCTACATCTACAGTAATACCCGGTAATTCATGACGATGTTCTTCAATTTTTGTCACCTTGTCTAAGGTCACGTCACTAGCTAGCCGAATTGGCTCATAACCACCCTTATGGACCTCTATTTTTTCTGCCAATGTTTTCACAGGGATTTGTAAATAGGAAGCCAATTGCTCTAGCTCTTTTGGATCTGCCTGCTTTCCAGTGGGCAACATAGACACCATATAGGCAGGTCTTGAACCGACCACGATTTGACCGTTTCGGTCATACATTAATCCCCGTGTAGCTGTCATAGAGAGCATACGGAGTCGATTTCCCTCCGCTTTTCCACGGTAATAATCACCTTCAATGGCTTGCAGATAAAATACACGTCCTAGCAAAATAGCAAAAATGATGACGACTATGGTTAGCAATACATCAAAGCGTGTCGTTTTTTTCTTTTTATATAGTGCCTTTAACATAGCCTCTCCTTTCTACCACATGTATTCATCTTTTTCTTCCCAGCGCCATACCAATTTATGTACCATAATCCCTATTAAGGCATCAATTCCTATTGAGGGAATACCATGATTCCAAATGTAGGTAGTCATGATAATTGGTTCTTGTACAATCCACAATAAGCCCATTTGTAGAGCCATCACTAAGGTTGCTCCTACCCCTGTCCACCAGGCCGTAGCATACCATTGTTCTTCATACACCGTACCTTGCATAGAGCCTAACATATAGCTTACTATCGCATAGGACACTACATGTAATCCAAAATAGTTGCCGATCATCACATCTTGAACGATACCACCTACAACGGCTAGCATCATGCCATGCGAACGGCCTTTCAATACGGTCACTACCAACGCAATATCTAGTAATAGATGCGGCGCCCAAGAGTAGGAAAACCATCTAGGCACTATTAACGATTGGATAATAATAACGCCTAGCAACATCAATATCCATGCACATCGTTTCATTGTTGCACCGTCCCTTTAGCCCCTTCTACTTGATCTCGCTGCGTACGAGGAATCAATTTTGGCTCTAATTTTGGCGTTTCTGGTCGTGCAATAGATGATGACACAATCACAAATACTTCTTCTAAACTTTGAAAGTCCACTGTAGGTTCAATGACAGCATGCTTCACAAAGCCTTCTTCGTCGGTCACAATGTCTTTCACATGGCCCAATAATAATCCTTTCGGATAGATACCACCAAAACCAGATGTGACAATGGTATCCCCTTTCAGAACATCACCATTTAAAGCGATATTCACCATTTGTGGTTCCATTGGACGATTGCCGTTGCCTTTCAGGATGGAGGCAATTCTAGATTCAGGACGTTGCACGATAACTCCTGTCGCCGATCGTGGATCTAATATACTTTGCACCCGTGCAGAGTGTTCATATACATCTGATACAAAGCCTACGACTCCACGGGGAGCAATGACTGCCATATTTGGCTCTACCCCATCTGCACGGCCTCTACTAATAGTGAATGTATCCGTCCAAGCCCCTCTATCACGAGTCACTACAGAGGCTGCTAATAAAGCAAATTGAGGTTGTTCTCCTTTAAATTGTAATAATTGGCGTAACCGAATATTCTCTGCTACCAATTCGTCATAGGCCACTTGCTTTTGCTCTAATTCTGCATTGCGTTCCTCTATATCAGACATATCTTTCACACGTAGAATACCATCATCAATAATCGCTATCCCCGTATGTATTCCTTCTAAGAAACGACTAGCTCCATAGGTAAATGGGGCCATCAAATTTTCTAGAGTTACTGTTACCACTGGAACTTGTGTTCTTTGTTTCCACACATATCCAAAAACACCTAGTACAGTACAAAGAATGACGATCATAGTCAACCATTTGCGTTCAGATTGTTGCATTAAGATCGCCCCTTTCGTAATTTACTTGCCACTAACAATCGTTCTAAACGTTGCACATCTGCGGCAGCTCTTCCTAAACCAAGTGCCACCGTATCGCCGGGCGTATCTGCAATGCGTACAGGAATGCCTAGTTCCTCTTGGATGTGGCGGTCTAACCCTTCAAGTAAGGATGTACCTCCCGTAAGGAGCATGCCACTTTCCATAATATCTGCCACTAATTCAGGTGGTGTTTTTTCCAAAATACTGCGTATAACCGCCACCATATCTGCAATAGGTTGTCGCAAAATTTCATAGACTTCACTTTTACGAATCATACAGCGTTTGGTAAGTCCCGTTTCAGAGTGACGACCTACGATAGTGTATTCCCCTTCGATAGATGGAGCGATCGCACAACCAAGAGTTTGCTTAATGTCTTCCACTGTTTCATCGGATACCATAATAGAAAACTCATTACGTATATAATGGTAAATGGCTTCGTTTAATTCATTACCACCAATCCGTGATGTGCGGCTCGCTACTTTACCACCCATCGATAAAATAGCTACATCCGTAGTACTACCGCCAATATCGACAGCCATACTACCACGGGCCTCAAAGATAGGAAGTCCTGCACCAATCGCTGCTGCTACTGGACTTTCTAGCAAATGTGCTTCCCGAGCGCCCGCCTGAATGATGGCATCCGTCATAGCTCTTCGCTCTACATCGGTAATACCACAAGGCACTGCCATGACGACACGGGACCTACGAACCGCCTTGGATGCTTTGTTCATAAAATATTTCAACATGGACAACACAATGCGATAGTCCACAATAAATCCCTCTTTCAGAGGACTCATAGGCGCTAATGTTTCCGGATTGCGCAACAACAAGCGATGCGCATCTTCTCCAATAGTGACGATATTCTCTTGCTTTGCGTCTGTTGCCACTATAGATGGTTCCGATACAACCACCCCTCGACCTTCCACAAAAATATGCGTGTGAAAGGTACCAATATCTATTCCTAAATCTCTTCCTAATGAAGAAAATAATTTCATCGAACCTCTCCTTATAAAGAATTCCGTATTCTATTAATTGTAACATACTTTAAGGAGATTATAAATAAAAAAGCCAGCAAAACCGAAGTTCTACTGGCTTTCAGTATATCTAATTTTCTATTCCCACTCAATGGTTGCTGGTGGTTTACTTGTGATATCATACACGATACGGTTGATGTGGTTCACTTCGTTCACGATACGACGGGAGATAGTATCCAATACGTCGTAAGGAATACGTGCCCAATCGGCTGTCATAAAGTCAGTTGTAGTCACACCACGTAATGCCAATGTGTAATCATAGGTACGGAAGTCACCCATAACGCCTACTGTGCGTGTGCTTGTTAAGACAGCAAAGTATTGATTGATGGAACGATCTAAACCAGCTTTTGCGATTTCATCACGGAAAATATAGTCCGCATCACGCAATACATCCAGTTTATCTTTTGTCACTTCACCCATGACACGGATGGCAAGACCTGGACCTGGGAATGGTTGACGCCATACTAGGTAATCTGCCAAACCAAGTTCAGCACCTAATTGACGAACTTCGTCTTTGAACAAGTTGCGAAGAGGTTCGATTAACCCTTTGAAATCTACTACTGCAGGCAAGCCACCTACGTTGTGGTGAGACTTAATTACTTCTGCTTCACCAGTACCAGATTCGATCACATCTGGATAAATAGTACCTTGTGCTAAGAAATCCACGGAACCAATTTTGCGGCCTTCATCTTCAAAGACACGGATAAATTCTTCACCAATAGCTTTACGTTTTGCTTCTGGATCATCAAGACCCGCTAATTTTGTCAAGAAACGCTCTTCTGCATCTACACGAATGAAGTGCATACCAGAATCTTTGAACGCTTCTTCTACTTCGTCACCTTCGTTTTTACGCATCAAACCATGGTCAACAAAGATGCAAGTCAATTGATCGCCTACGGCTTTGGAGATTAACGCTGCTGCTACGGAACTATCTACCCCACCAGATAACGCCAACAACACTTTGCCATCGCCTACAGTATTGCGGATTTCTTCAATAGCTGTTTTTGCATAGTTTGCCATCGTCCATTGGCCTGTGCATCCGCACACTTCATACAAGAAGTTGTGCAACATTTCTTTGCCGTGTTCTGTGTGCAACACTTCTGCATGGTATTGCATAGCGTATAAACGGCGCGTTTCGTTTTGCATGGCTGCCACAGGGCAATCTTTTGTATGCGCCACGATTTTGAAACCTTCTGGTACTTTTGCCACATAATCCACATGGCTCATCCATACGATTTCTTCTTCTGAAAGTCCTTTAAATAGCGGTGAGGACACATCCACTTGAGTTGGCGTTTTACCAAATTCACGTGTTTCCGCAGATGTAACATGGCCACCTAATGTATGTGCCATAAATTGCATACCGTAACACATACCCAATACTGGAATGCCAAGTTCAAATACTTCTGCTTCCATTTTAGGAGCATTTTCTTCGTATACGCTAGCAGGACCACCTGTAAAGATGATACCTTTTGGCTGTAATTCTTTAATTTTTTCTAATGCTTTATTGTATGGGTACACCTCACAATACACATTATTTTCACGTACACGACGCGCGATCAGTTGGTTATATTGACCACCAAAGTCAACGACAACAACCATCTCTTTTTGTTCCATTCTGTCCTCCCACAATCTTCTGTTTATAACTTCAATATATAAACACTATATATTAAATATTATACCCTATGCACCAAGTTTTGACTAGAATCGGAAGTCACGTTCTCCCTCTTCCATTTGCGCAATATAGGCTTTGGATTTTTCTTTCACCAGATCATTCTTAATCGAGTCTAATTGCACATCAATCACTGCAGCTCCCACAGCCTTAGTTTCATCATCTGCATAGTCTAGTAAGTATTCTTTCAATGTCATCAACGCATTTGGTTGACAGCAGTTGGAAATTTGTCCACTTTTAGCGAGTGCCATGAAACGGTCTCCTGTACGTCCTTCACGGTAGCAAGCCGTACAGAAACTCGGTACATATCCCAATTGTAATAGCCATTCTACAATTTCATCCAAGGAACGGCGGTCACTCGTATCGAATTGAGCAGAGTTTTCTTCTTCTGGTTCTTCTTCAACATAGCCACCAACGGATGTACGAGATCCCCCAGAGATTTGAGAGATACCCAAGGCTAACCCACGCTCACGCATAGATTGACTTTCACGGGTAGACATAATCATGCCTGCATACGGTGCAGATACACGAATCAATGCGACGATTTTTTCAAAAATATCGTCTGGTACAGCATTACTGAAATCATCTACATCGATATCATCGGCTGGACAAATTCGAGGCACACTGATGGTATGCGGCCCTACGCCAAACTTCGCTTCTAAATGTTCTGCATGCATCAACAAACCTACGAAGTCATATTTGTAGTGCTCTAGTCCATAGAGGACGCCAATTCCCACATCGTCGATACCTGCCTCCATGGCACGGTCCATCGCCGTCGTATGGTATGCATAATCGCTCTTAGGACCAGTTGGATGAAGGGCCTCATAATTTTCTTTATTATACGTTTCTTGGAACAATGTGTACGTACCAATGCCTGCTTCATGTAATTTTCGATAATCTTCGACTTCACAAGCCGCAATATTGACGTTCACACGACGAATTTCTCCATTGTCTTTTTTGATGGAGTAAATCGTATTAATGCATTCCAAAATATATTCTAATGGATTTTCTAATGGATGTTCACCAGATTCGATAACAATCCGTTTATGTCCCATAGCTTCTAAAGCCATTACTTCTTCACGGACTTGATCTTGATTCAGTTTTTTACGAGTAATAGTTTTATTTTTGGCATGGTATGGGCAATAGACACAACCATTGATGCAATAGTTTGATAAATACAAAGGAGCAAACAGCACAATACGATTACCATAAATAGCTTGTTTAATCTCTTTTGCTAACGCAAATAATTTCTCCTTGTATTCTGGCAAAGGAGATTCTAACATCACCATCGCCTCGCGGTGGTTCAACCCTACACGAGTTTTTGCCTTTTCTAATATGGCATCTAACAAAGGACGGTTTTCCTTGTTTTCTTCTGCATATTTTAGAGTGGCTAGAATCTCTTCATGATTAATAAATTCTTCCGCCTTGGAAGAGCGTACATCATACATAGTAAACTCCTTTTCTACTGACTTAGTAGATCTATGATAGCCTATATCTTTTTAGGCTTTCTCGTAACATATGGACTATACCGATTTTATTAGATATAGCCTACATTTTATTATACTCCACTTAGGAATCAATGTATATAAAATTAGTGTACATTATGAAAGCAAATATTAATACTATGTATGCATAAACAGAAATATACATCTATTCATTTGTTCACTCTGAAACCGTCATTTCCTTTTACTCTCTATAACCCTAAACTGTATATCTGATATAACATCATTTTTACAAAATCTTGTTATCCTATTTCCAACAACCGCAAAACCCCATACTAAGCAAACAAAAAAGGCCACCAGATATTGCTATCTAGTGACCTCTCATATGTATTGTTATTAAGCTTCTACAGGGTATACAGAAACTTTACGGTTATAACGACCAGCACGTTCAAATGCTACACGGCCAGGAACCAATGCAAACAAAGTATCATCTTTGCCGATACCTACGTTAGCGCCTGGATGGAAATGTGTACCACGTTGACGAACTAGAATGTTACCACTTTTTACAGTAGAACCGTCATGGCATTTAACTCCAAGACGTTTGGACTCGGAATCACGACCATTTTTTGTACTGGAAGCACCTTTTTTAGATGCGAATAGTTGTAATTGGATATTGAATAACATGTAGTTCACCTCCTATTGTTCACTCACTCTAACAAAATCACTATATTGATTTGCCACATTCTTGATACCAAGAAGCATGGTTTCTAATATAGTTTGTCCTCTTTCAGTAATGGGTTCTGAAAGTAGGATATGTAACTCACCGTCTTCTATTTGGTACTCCATAGATTGCTCAGCCACCTCATGAAGCCCCAAGACCGATGTCTGTGAAAGCATAGATATAGCAGCACATACAATATCTTCTCCGTAGGGACCCGCTTCAGCATGTCCACGAAAATAACATTCTACAATCTGCCCTAACGCATTGCGTTTCACATCAATGTGAGTCATGACAATTACGCCTCGATTTTTTCGATGCGAACTTTAGTGAATGGTTGGCGATGGCCTTGACGACGACGATAGTTGGATTTCGCTTTGTATTTGAAAACCAAGATCTTTTTCGCTTTACCATGTTCAAGTACTGTACCAGTAACTTTTGCACCGTCCACAAGTGGTGTACCAACTTTAACGTCACCGTCTTTAACTACAGTTACAACTTCATCAAAAGAAACAGTTCCTTCAGCTGCTACATCCAATTTTTCAATAGTGATTACATCGCCTTCGGAAACGCGATATTGTTTACCACCAGTTTTAATAATTGCGTACATTATGACACCTCCTTGTATTCGTACTCGCTGAATGCGGTTATCTAGCCGAAGCCAGATATTACTGACCTCTTCATGCGGCTTGCAATAGTTGGGCGTACCCAAACTACGACTCAATTATTATACATGACAAGAGCCATCCGTGTCAATAAAATACCCCACGTTTTCTATGTGACTCCGATATAATTAGCTTGTCTAGTATAATCGGGCGTGACGCCAGTATATCTGTCGATAATATAGTAATCGCTATGCGCAACCCCTAACATATGTAGTCAAAATACTAGCCCGGACTTACTTTCATTCATATCTTTCCTTTCTAACAATGTCCGCATTGCGAAGCAATACTTTCTTTCCTCGCCAAGCCCATGCCTTGTGTCCGTACTTTGCTTTAAATTCTTTATTCGTCATCCCTTCTAGTTCCTCCGCCTCAATATAAGGTATCACCTGTTGGAACTCAGGAATAGGTGTTATAGGAACATTTCTATTGTGAGGGCACACCTCTTGGCATACATCGCATCCAAAAATGAGGGGTGTCTTTCCAATAATTCGTTCTTCTTCCTCTGAAAGTTCCCCTTTACATTGAGTGAGATAACTTTTACAGGTGCGGTAATCTAAATGATCCCCCTGTAAAGCCTTGCCTGGACAAGCACGCAAACAAGCCCCACATTGAAGACAGCTTTCACTAAGAGGTCTAGAAGGCTCTAAAGGCAACGTCGTCATAATCGTGCCAATAACAGTATAGGATCCCCACATAGGATTGATAAACGTTTGGTTCCATCCATAAAATCCTAACCCTGCCAAGTATGCCATATACCTATCCGCCAAAGGAGATGTATCACAGTGAATCTCGTACATGTCATCAGGATACCGTTCACGCAACACATCCACCAGTCGTTCCAAATACTGACGCACCACAACATGGTAATCATCACCCCAACAATACCTAGCTAAATTCGTAACTCCTTCTCTAGGCACATAATAGGGAAACAAACAGACAATAGCAGACTGCGGTGAAAGCATCGTCGTCGCCCCTTGCAAGCGCTCTTCTAAAGTACCATTCGTAAACGGACAGGGATAAGGCGTATCCAAATGCAACGACGCCTCCACCGGCAATGGCCAAGGCGCCACACCCAAAGCTGGAATATTCAGTTCATTTGCTAATTGTTTAAGTTCTAATCGTGTCATATTTTTATTATACTATACATTATAGAGTATGATACATAAACACACACTCATGTATCATGCCAATTAAGAACAAAACCTATGCCAATTAGGAAACTCAATAAAATCAGACAGTTTCCGCCCTCTGAGGAACGCAGTTAAGCGTAGCAGACTTCGTGGCGGGATTAACTTCACACATAACACAAATATAAGAAGAGTGTGACACGCCCCCCCTAAGGAGTGCAGTTAAGCGTAGCAACCTTGTGGAGTTCCTTACTAGCTAAATTACACAAATACAAGAAGAGCACGGCGTGCTCCGAACAAACATTATGAAATACCGTTTGTGAGGAGTATGCCGTGCTCTTCCTTCTGCAAAAAACAGTCACATCGCCACAGGTTGGATAGCAAAACAAGTGACGTGTTGACTAAATGCACCTAAAGTTTTATCCTAATACATATTACTTATTTAATAATTTACTTTTAATTTTCAAAATAGGAGGAAAACTATGTCTATAGAACTACGTAAAGTTGCCATTATCGGCACTGGTCATGTGGGCTCCCACGTAGCATTTTCACTTGCTACCCAAGGTGAGGTTGACCAATTATACATGGTGGACATCGATAAAGACAAAGCTATTGCCCAAGCCACCGATATTAATGATGCTGTAAGTTACTTACCACATCGTGTAGAAGCTATCGCTTGCGAGCCTGAAGATATCGGAGACTGCGATGTCCTCGTTATTTCTGCTGGTCCACTACCATCCCCAGAGCAAGATCGACTAGATACACTAGGCTCCACCATAGAAGTATTACGGGAATTCTTACCTCGTGTAAAATCTTCCGGGTTCAATGGTTTCATTGTGAGCATTTCCAATCCTGCCGATGTAGTGGCAGCCTATGTACAGGAATACTTAGACTATCCAAAACATAAAATCATCTCTTCCGGCACATCCTTAGACTCTGCTCGTTTGCAACGATTAGTGGCTGAACAAATCCACGTACATCGTCGCTCCTTATCTTGTTACGCTATGGGTGAACATGGTGGTAGCGCTATGGTCCCTTGGTCTCATGTCACAGTATCTGGCAAACCTTTGAAAGAACTCCAGCAAGAACTTCCTCATCGATTCCCAACCTTTGACGAAAATGCCGTAGTAGAACAAATGAAATACGGTGGCTACCTCGTCCTCATTGGCAAAGGATCCACAGAATTTGGCATCGCTGCATCCGTTACAGAAATCATCCGTGCCTACTTCCATGATGAACAAAAAGTATTGCCTCTATCCTGCAAACTAGAAGGCGAATACGGCGAACACAACGTCTTTGCATCCGTTCCTGCCATCATCGGCAAAAACGGCATCGAAGAAATCCTAACATTACACCTAACCCCAAGCGAGCAAGAAGCCTTCCACAACTCTTGCGAACGCATCCGGGAATATATTAAACTAGCACATACACTCTAATATCCAAGAAACGCAGTTAAGCGTAGTAGCCTTGTGGCTACCCTTACTAGCTAAATTATAGAAGCACAAGAAGAATACCGTGCGCTCCGAACAAACACCACAAACTACTTCCTGAGGAACGCAGTCATGCGTAGTAGCCTTGTGGCTATCCTTACTAGCTAAATTACACAAATACAAGAAGAGCACGGTGTGCTCCGAACAAACATTATGAAATACCGTTTGTGAGGAGTATACCGTGCTCTTCTCTTTATCATATTATATTTATATAGCCACAGGCTACATAGCATTACAAGTGACGACCCATAGGCTGCATAGCAGAACTATTTTGCGAACCACTTATCGTAAATTTTTTGATATGTTCCATCTTCACGCATTGCTTTTAAAGCTTCATTAACTTTGTCACGTAATGCTGTGTTAGATTTATTGAATCCTAATACGAATGGAGGTGCATCAGTGCCTTCTCCTACTAATTTAAGATCTTTATCTGCACCTTGTTTTAAGTAGTACATAGCCACCGCTTGGTCGATGATAGCGCCATCAATCGTTCCGGCTTGTAAAGCCATGAAAATATTACTATTAGAATCCATTTCTTTTACATCTGTACCAGGGATTGCTTTCGCCATTTCCACAGGTACTGTACCAATTTGAACACCCACACGTTTGTTAGCAAGGTCGTCCATTTTTTTGATATCTGTATTATCTTTACGAACGATAGTGATAAAACCACCTTCTTTGAAGTATGGTTCAGAGAATGCCAATGCTTTTTCACGTTCTGGTGTAGCATTGATGCCCGCTGCGATCATGTCGATATTACCAGATTGTGTAGCTGGAATTAACGCATCAAATCCCATGCTAACAAATTCTAATTTTAAGCCTAACCGTTTAGCTACTTCTTCACTTAAATCCACGTCGAAACCAATGTATTTATTCGTATTTTCTTCTGCAAATTCAAATGGAGGGAATGTCGTTTCAGAACCAACTTTCAACACCCCTGCTGTTTGTGTTAACTGCGCTTCTTTTTTGTCGCTACCACAACCAGCTAGTAAACCTACACTAAGAACAGCTGTACATAGGATAAGACCTAGTTTTTTCATGCTAATCATAATTACCTCCCACAATATATTCACTACTTATGATTATTTATACATAATTATACCATACAATTATGAAATAGCAAGTATTATAAAAAGTCTTTAATTTTATCTCGTTTACCACGATTACGTAATTTCGTTAAGGCTTTCCCTTCAATTTGACGAATCCGTTCCCGTGTTACATTAAAGAATTGACCTACTTCTTCCAATGTACGTGGTTTGCCATCTTTCAAACCAAAGCGCAATTCTAGCACTTGTTGCTCACGATCTGTCAAGCAACTGAATACTTCAACAATTTGTTCTCGTAATAAAATAAAGCTAGCCGCATCATCTGGAGCTACTGCATCCTTATCTTCTAAGAAATCTCCTAAATGGGAATCTTCTTCTTCTCCAATTGGCGTTTCCAAAGATACTGGTTCTTGAGAAATTTTTTGAATTTCTCGAACACGTTCCACTGTAATACCCATACCTTCCGCAATTTCTTCTGGACTTGGTTCACGTCCTAAGTCTTGTAGCAATTGACGTTGAATACGAACCAATTTATTAATCGTTTCCACCATATGTACAGGAATACGAATCGTTCTAGCTTGGTCAGCAATGGCTCTCGTAATAGCTTGACGGATCCACCATGTAGCATAGGTAGAGAATTTATATCCTTTTGTATAGTCGAATTTATCAACCGCTTTGATAAGGCCTAAGTTACCTTCTTGAATCAAGTCCAAGAACAACATACCACGGCCCACATAGCGCTTCGCAATACTAACCACAAGACGCAAGTTGGCATCAATCAATTTTTGCTTCGCACTATTTCCTAAACGCACTTCTTTATAGGTAGCACCTTCTGCATTGCCCGCCTCGATTTGTTGGGCTAAAATGATTTCTTCATCACCAGACAACAATGGAACACGTCCAATTTCTTTTAAATACATGCGTACCGGGTCATCAATATTCATACCTTCAGGAATCGACAAGTCAAGATTAATCTCTTTTTCCTCCTCATCATCTTCCTCAGTAATATCAATATCGCTGCTCAAATGTTCCACATCTACATCTACATCTACTTCCACTTCAAGTTCTTTATCCAACAATTCATCACCATGCATTGGCAACTCACTTCCTGAATCATGTTCATCATCTTGAATGACTTCAATATTTAAATTGTTAAACACTGCATACATGCTATCTAACTGTTCTGCTGTCACTTCCATTTGTTCTGAAAGTGCATCAGAAATTTGTTTTGACGTAATGACACCATCTTGTTTCGCTTCTTCTAATAAACTCGCTATAATATCTTGCACTTGCGATTGTTTTTTCTTCTTTGCCACTGTGCTCTTCCTTTCACTACATCAAGACCACTGTTTAATTAATTCTTGTAAATCCTGACACATTCGTAATTCTTCTATAAATCTAGGATCATTTGAACGACTCAATTGATCTGCTAGCCGACTATGTTCCTTATATTGATTGCGTAGAGATTTTAATCGCACACTTCGAATCAAACTATGCAACAGTTCCTCATTCATTTCTCGGTCGATCAAAACCGACCATTTGCCAAACATATGCCAAGATTCCTCATCTAAGGATTCCTCTAAAAGGCCCTCTGACAAACTTTCGCCTCGGGATACCAGCTCGCCTATCTTTTCATAATAAGCGCTGTACATAGAATGCGTAAAATCTTCCACCCCTATATACTGGCTCGCCAAGGTATATATATCCATATCCTTACCTACCCAGTACAGCAATTCTTCTTCATCTGTGAAAGTCTCCTTAGGCACGTTCATAGCCTGCTGTTTTAATTCTATGTTTCCTTGTCGAAGAAACTGTCTAAAGTAAGTAATGATGGTACTCACATCTAACCATAAAGGTAACGCCAAGGCTTTTAAATATTCATCGCGTCGCACCTGGCTTTCATGACCTGCAATGAAAGGAAATATATCTGCCAAGACAGCCCGTTTCCCTTCCACTGAATTCGTATCGTGGCGGCTCAAACTTTCATTCAATAAGAACTCAAAATCTCTTGGCGATGTATCCACCAATTCTTGCCACGCTTGAGGCCCGTGATTCTTAATAAAGTCATCGGGATCTTTTCCATCAGGCATAGATACCACCTTAACAGAAAATTCCGTATTTTGCAATAACTCAATAGCCCGCTTAGCTGCCGTACGACCAGCGCCATCCATGTCATAGGCTAGGACAACTTCCTCTGCCTGACGCATCAATAGCCGACCATGGTCTTTCGTATACGCTGTGCCTAACGATGCCACTACATTTGTAATACCTGCATTATGACAACTAAGCACATCCATATACCCTTCAACAAGGACAGCTTGTTTCTTTTCACGAATGCTGCGATAGGATTGATAAAAAGCAAATAATAGATGCCCTTTATTAAAGATTTCTGTTTCTGGGGAGTTCAAATATTTCGGATTACTGTCGTCAAGGACACGTCCACCGAAACCTAATACACGCCCCTTTCCATCCATGATGGGAAACATCACACGTTTTCTAAAATAATCATATAGTTTGCCTTGCTCATTTTTACGGCACAGCCCCAATTCCAATAACACATTAGGATCCACACCTCGACCTGTAAAAGCAGTATATAGCTTATCCCATCCATCTGGGGCAAAACCTAGGCGAAACTTTGTAATGGTCTCCATAGTTAGCCCACGTTTTAGCAAGTAATCTAGTCCCTCTTTCCCCAATTCTGTTTTTACCAGACAATTGTGAAAGAAATTCGTAGCTAGTTCATTCACCTCATACATGGATTCCAAACGTGCCATACGTTTCCGCTCAGCTGACGATACAGTCCGTTCTGGTAAAGCAATGTTGGCACGATTCGCCAACCGCTCAATGGCCTCAGGAAAAGTTAAGTTATCATACTTCATCAAGAAACTAATAACATTCCCCGATTCTCGACAGCCAAAGCAATAAAAAAAGCCCTTGTCAGGGGTCACACTAAAGGAAGGCGTCTTTTCGTTATGAAATGGACAACAACCCCAATAGTTTTTCCCCTTCTTCTTTAATGGAATATGCTCAGAAATGACAGACACAATGTCATTGGCATTTTTGACTTGTTCAATTATGTCATCATTGAAAAACTTGCTCATGTCACTCTCCTAAGCTATGTACTACCGTGTATGCACCAAAATATAACGTTTATGTATACGTTCTCTATCTATACTATTCTACACAAATAAAAAAACTCCTACTTGCGGATGCTTTCTTTTTCTTCACACTATATATGCAATTCATATATAGTGTGAAAAAAAAGAAGTTAGAGCAGCCAAAGGCCGCTCCAACCACTTATGTAGACTATTTTTTCGCGTAATCTACGACTCGTGTTTCACGAATAACCACAACTTTAATTTGTCCTGGATATTCTAATTCATTTTCGATTCGTTTAATGATGTCACGCACTAATAAGTTCGCTTCCACATCATCCACTTTATCTGGTTTTACCATAACGCGAATCTCTCGACCTGCTTGGATAGCAAAGCATTTTTCAACGCCTTCAAAAGATTCAGCGATTTCTTCCAACTTAGATAATCGTTTTAAATAATTTTCTAATGTTTCGCGTCTAGCTCCTGGCCGCGCTGCAGAAATAGCATCTGCTGCCGCTACCAATACAGCTTCTACAGATTTAAACTCTTCATCACCATGATGCGCGCCAATACAGTTTTGCACCAAAGCGCTTTCATGATATTTTTTAGCAAGATCTACGCCAATTTCCACGTGAGATCCTTCAATTTCATGTGTTAAGGCTTTACCCAAATCATGTAATAAACCGCCTCGTTTAGCCAGTACTACATCGCAACCCAATTCCGCTGCCATCATACCTGCTAAATGAGATACTTCCACAGAGTGTTTTAACACATTCTGTCCATAACTAGTACGATATTTTAGTCTACCTAAAGTACGAATTACTTCTGGATGTAAGCCATGTACATCTGCTTCAAAAGTAGCTTGCTCGCCCGCTTCTTTAACGGTATTTTCCACCTCACGGCGTGCTTTTTCAACCATTTCTTCAATACGAGCTGGATGGATACGTCCATCTACAATGAGTTTTTCCAAGGCGATTCGTGCTACTTCACGACGAATAGGATCAAATCCGGATAAAATAACTGCTTCTGGTGTATCATCAATAATTAAGTCGATACCAGTCAACGTTTCTAACGCACGAATGTTACGACCTTCACGACCGATAATACGGCCTTTCATCTCATCATTTGGCAATGTCACAACAGACACTGTAGATTCTGCTACATGGTCAGCCGCACATCGTTGAATGGCCATAGAGATAATTTCTCTGGCATTCTTTTCCGCCTCTTCTTTTGCTTGTTGCTCAAGTTCTTTAAGCATCACAGCAGTATCGTGACGAATCTCTTGTTCTACTTTTGTTAGTAAAATTTGTTTTGCTTCATCAAATGTTAAGCTAGAAATACGTTCTAACTCTTCCATTTGTTGTTGATGCAATACTTCGATTTTTTCTTCCGCTTTTTCTAGATTGCGTTCCTTGTGATGCAAGGACTCTTCTTTGCGTTCAATACTGTCTAGTTTTTTGTCTAATTGCTCTTCTTTTTGTAAAATCCGTCGTTCAAGACGTTGTAACTCATTACGTCTGTCACGATTTTCTTTATCCACATCAGCACGCAATTTATGAATTTCTTCTTTTGCTTCTAGTAACGCTTCTTTTTTCTTAGACTCCGCTAAGCGTTCGCCATCAGCAACAATACGCGCAGCTTCTGTTTCCGCTTTATTTAGCTTACCTTCTGCAATATTGCGGCGCAATAAATAGCCTACTCCAAGACCAATTAATACCATGACTACGGCAATAATGCTGTATTCTAAAATCGTGTTCACCTCCCACTTGCATAAAAAAAGGAGAAGTCGATACATCCGCTTCCCCGGTTTCTCGCCCATTTTGTTTTCAAATTTTATTTTGCTTATTATTAAGGCTATTTTAATTTTAGTTCATACACCGTGGAATGTCAAGACAAAGCCCCTACTCTAAGTAGGGGCTCCATTCATAACAAATAGATTGAATTGTACTCACAGCGAATCCACGATTCTTTAGAAAATAAATTATTTTTTTCTTGCTAAACTTATCTTCTTCACCCTCTTCGATGGCGCTTAGCCGTTCCTCATCAGATATATGAAATCGTTGCTCTAATAGCTTTACCGCTACCGACCATTCATCATAGTCATCTAATACATAGGATACAGCAAGACCTCGTTCCCGCATTTTTTCACGAATATAATAGGTGCTGTACTTTTCGGCCTCCATATAGGCACGCAAAGCCTCTTCCGACAAATCTTCATCATCTAAATAAGAGAGCTCCAATAGTTTTTCTTCTACATCGTGAATCAGTTCACTAGGCACAGAACGTTGAGACAGTTTTCGTCTCAGCTCTAACGTACTTAAAGACCGTGGTCCTAATAGCCTCAAAGCTTGTTCCATGGCCGATGCAAAAGTCCACTCCTGCTCTTTCGATGTACGAAATGCCATTATTCCATATCCGCTGTTTCTGTAGTTGCTACGTCATCTACTTCTTCATCATGACCAAGTACATTCAAAGGCTCTGCTGCTAATGTGTCGCGAATGATAGAATCAATTTCTTGAGCAATTTGAGGGTTTTCTTTCAAGAATACTTTAGCCGCTTCTTTACCTTGACCCATACGTTCTCCATTATAGGAATACCAAGCACCAGATTTTTTGATGACTTCAATATTGGCACCGATGTCAATCAACGTACCTTCGTAGGAAACGCCTTCCCCAAACATTAAATCAAATTCTGCCACTTTGAATGGAGGGGCCACTTTATTTTTCACAACTTTTACTTTTGTACGATTGCCTACATGTTCCTTCGCAGATGTTAAGGCTTCCCCTTTACGTACATCTAAACGAATAGTAGAGTAGAATTTTAAGGCACGGCCACCAGTCGTTGTTTCTGGGTTACCAAACATAACGCCCACTTTTTCACGCAATTGGTTAATAAAGATAATAACCGTTCTAGTTTTACTGATGGAGCTTGTTAATTTACGTAACGCTTTACTCATCAAACGCGCATGCACACCTACGTGAGCATCTGTCATTTCACCGTCAATCTCTACTTTCGGTGTTAAGGCCGCTACGGAGTCCACAACAATTAAGTCTACCGCACCAGAGCGAACCAAAGCCTCTGTAATTTCTAAGCCTTGTTCACCATTATCTGGTTGAGAAATCAACAAACTATTGATATCTACACCTAATTTTTTCGCATACACTGGATCCAACGCATGTTCTGCATCGATAAAAGCAACGACACCACCATTGCGTTGTGCCTCTGCTGCTGCATGTAAAGCCACCGTAGTTTTACCAGAAGACTCTGGTCCATAGATTTCAATAATACGGCCCCGTGGGAATCCGCCTACACCAACCGCCAAGTCCAATGCCAACACGCCTGTAGAAATGACTTCAATATTCATTTTATCAGCTGCTTCACCCATGCGCATGATCGCACCTTGGCCGAAATCTTTTTCAATTTGTTTTAAAGCTCCTTCTAAGGCCCTCATGCGATCTTCTTGAGATCCGCTTTTCATATCAATTGCTGCTTCTTTTGCTTTATCCTTTGCCATTGTTCTACCTTTCTATTAATTCTTTATATACATATTGAATCGCTCGTTCCGCTACACTATTACGGATACTATCACGATCCCCTATAAATATCTCTTTATGTACAGTAATCCCTCGTGGTGTACCGATACCGATATACACAAGACCTACTGGTTTTTCCAGACTGCCCCCGCCTGGACCGGCTATCCCTGTGGTCGCAATGGCATAGTCTGTACGTAATACACGAAATACACCTTCTACCATTTCTGTAGCTGTTTCTTCACTGACCGCACCATGTGTTGCCAATGTATCTGATGATACGCCTAACACTTGTTCTTTCACCGAATTCGCATAGGAGATAATACCACCTTGATAATAGCCACTGCTACCGCCTAAATCAGTCAATGTTTTTCCTACTAGGCCCCCTGTACAAGATTCAGCAGTTCCTATGGTAATCCCTGCTTCTAAGGCCACCTTGTGAAAGTCTTCCAACACCGATGTATCTAAACTACGGATCTCCTCCAATCGTTCTAAGAGGATAGACCTCCATGGACCTAGTTTTTCCTGACAGTCTGCTTTTGATTCGCCTTTTGCAGTTAAACGAATCTCAATGTATCCCGGTTTGATCAATAATGCTATCGTTGGGTTCTGCTGGTTCTGAATCAAGTCTTGCAATAGAGTCTCTAATTGCATTTCACGATATCCATACACAGCATACCGTTCAGAATAAATCATCCCTTGCTGTCCAAAACGTTGTTCCAAAAAAGGACTGACACTTTCTACAAACGTTCCTTGCAACTCTGATGGAGGACCTGGTAGTAAAATATATACCCTATTATCCTGTTCCAGGACCACTGCTGGTGCTACACCTACTGGATTATGTAGTACCTTTGCCCCTTTTGGTAAATACCGATCTCGGTCAGATTCATAAGGTTTTACCCGTCCTTGCTTCTCATAAAAGGAATCTACCTCACGACCTGCTTCTTCGTGAAATACCAAAGGTAAGCCCAAGGCGTCTGCCAAGGCTTTTCGAGTAATATCTCCTTGAGTAGCTCCTAAGCCTCCAGAACTGATCACAATATCTGCTCGTTCACCTGCTCGTTGAAATACCTCTTTCATACGTTCAGGATTGTCACCCACCGTTGTTTGGTATGACACAGAATAGCCACGATTGTTCAATTCTTCACTGAGCCATTTTACATTTGTATTGACAATATGTCCTAGTAATAATTCCGATCCTGTAGAGATTAATTCTACGATCATGCTATCACCATCCTATACAGTTTCTACTACCACGTCATAGGCAAACCCTTGTAATACTTTTACCGTCACAATATCGCCTTCAGACAGTCCTGTTACATCTTCTACATACATGTTGCCATCCACATCGGGAGCCTGCATTTGTAGACGACCTCGTGCCAAAAACTTACCTAGCTCTACTTCATCGATAGATTCTATCATACCTTGATGAATCGTTCCCTCCAAGTCACGATTATGCTCCTCTGAAACTTGCGCTTGAATGGCCATCAATGTATGGTATCGTTCTTCTTTCACTTCCTCTGGAATCTGCTCATCCATCATCCCTGCTGGTGTACCATCCTCTTGGGAATACGTAAATACTCCCATATGATCAAATCGAATATCTTTTACAAAATCTGCCAATTCTTGGAATTGTTCTTCTGTTTCCCCAGGGAACCCTACGATAAGAGATGTGCGCAATGTAATATGCTCACTGCGATTGCGGATTTTATGTAACAAGGCTACAATGTTTTCCCGTGTATCTTTACGGTTCATGCGTTGTAACACAGTATTGTTAATATGCTGTAGTGGCATATCGATATACTTACACACCTTCGGTTCTGTCATGATGGTTTCTAACAATTCATCAGAGAAGTGTTTTGGATATAAGTACAACATACGAATCCATTCGATGCCTTCAATTTTTGCCAATCGTTTCAACAACTCTGAAAGTAGCGGCGTACCATTGTTCAAATCAGCCCCATAGTAGGTAGTATCTTGTGCAATCAACACCACTTCTTTCACGCCTGCTTCTGCTAGCTGTTGCACTTCTCGTTCAATGGACTCCATGGAGCGACTGCGATAGGCCCCACGTACCTTAGGAATGATACAGAAAGTACAACCATTATTGCATCCTTCAGAGATTTTTACATACGCACTATAGTCCGGTGTTGTCATCATACGCGGCATACCTTCATCATACATATTTGTCATACTATCCATGATACAAATACGTTGACCATTTTGAATAGCCTCCACGGCTTCCATAATACGATTCCAAGATCCCGTACCAATAAGTGCATCAATTTCCGGGATTTCGGTAAACAATTCTTCTTGATATTGCTGACTCAAACAGCCTGCTACAATAAGACCTTTGCAGTCCCCATATTGCTTATATTGACCAGCCTCTAATATGGTATTAATCGACTCTTCTTTTGCTTTCTCGATAAACGTGCAGGTATTAATAATAATGATGTCTGCCTTTTCCAGCTCCTCTGTGATTTCATAGCCATTATCTTGTAAAGCTCCTAGCATCACCTCTGTATCCACCAAATTCTTGGCGCAACCTAAACTAATATAACCTAACAACTTACTCATGGTGTATCCTTTCTAAAACGCACTTGTCGTATCCATTCTTGTAATATTTTATCTTGCTCTTCTTTCACAATCCCTGCATTCCATAATACAAGGTGATTGCCTTGGCGGTCCTTCTGAGACTCCACCGTTCCTATGGTCGGCAAATAATACATATCTGCCTCTTTCAATACGGATTGTACCCGTTCTGAAAGTAGCCAGCTCACAAACGCTTCACTTTCACCGACATTACTGGAACCTTTCAAAATCCCTACGCCCATCATATCGTAAGGAGTACCCTCCCTAGGATATAGGATGGTCAAAGGATATTTATGAGCCTCATACAGTTTAGCATCCGAATAATGCCCTACACTGACCTGCACATCTCCAATAGCAGCCATACGCACTGAAGATGGCAAGGCTTTTGCATACTGCACAATACGTGGCCGCAAACTATCAAAATAGGAGATTGCACCATCCAAACCATAGATAGCACCAAAACTATTCAATAAGGTAATCGATGCTGCATCGGCTACAAAGTCGGTGACCGCTATACGCCACGGACCTGCATAAGCTAAAGAAAACCAAGTATTTACATATTTTCCCTGACTACTATAGAAACTATCATGTAATACGAATACATAAGGATCATACCATATCCCTACCCACTGCTCATCTGGACCATGGAATACCGTATCTACCATATGGGTTAAGGTAACCGGCAATCTACGAAAGGCTCCATGTTCAACCCCTTCACTGAGATTGGATTTTGTAGAAATCACAAGATCCCCTTGTTGCTCTGCCTCTGGTAATGCTAGACGCGTACCCATTTGGTTCGGCGGTATAGGGATAACATGCACTCTTACTTGTGCTTCTCTTTCGTAAGCCTGACCTATCGCTGTCATGACTTCAGGGTCTCCATCTGTATAGATAGTAATTTCTGCTCTTGTAGAAATCACACGTCGATCCACTTGATCTTGCTTCATATCACTGAGCCACAATCCTACACTGAAGATGCCTACCACTACCAGTAAGTACACCATGAGCAATCGTAACCGTTTCATAGATTCACCTCCTTTACCTATTAGAGATACCTAACCAAAATTCCTTTTTTTCATTCCTTTATTTTTTTGATTTCCTATACCAATTTTAGAACCACTATTTGCACGTTGTCCCCCTTGTATAGGTCCTTGTCTTCTACCTACTGGTTTTACTCCACCTTTAGCTGAAGATTTACCGCCATTAGGTTTTGAAGTATTTCGTTTTATATTGCGCGGAGGAATCAAGCATAATGGTCCAAACCCGATTAAATCTTTGCGGTTCGCTTTGATTAAAGCTTCTTTTACTAAGTCGTAATTTTCTTCTCGTTTATATTGCATCAAAGCCCGTTGCATAGCTTTATCTCTGCCTTTTTTAGCCACATATACAGACTCCCCTGTAAGAGGATTGATTCCTGTATAATACATGGCTGTCGATAAGCTACCTGGGGTAGGAATAAAATCTTGTACCTGTTCTGGAGTCATATTTTGATCTCGCAAAAACTCTGCCAATTCAATAGCATCTTCTAAGGTACAGCCTGGATGAGAACTCATAAAATAAGGCACCAAAAATTGTTGTTTACCTAATTTACGGTTCGCCTCATCAAACCAAGATTTAAACTTTAAGAAGTAACTTTTATTGGCTTTCCCCATGATTGTCGTTACATGTTCAGACACATGTTCGGGGGCTACTTTTAATTGACCACTCACGTGATGTTCGCACAATTCTCGAACGAAGTCTTTGTTATTATCATCCAATACATAGTCATACCGTAAGCCAGAGCGAACAAATACTTTTTTTACACCTTTTACATTACGTACTTTTCGCAAAATGCTCACATAGTCATCATGATTTGTATTTAACTGAGGACATGCTTTGGGCGCAGCACATGTTTTCCCCTTACAAGCACCTACTTTCAGCTGTTTATCGCAAGCAACATGACGGAAATTTGCCGTAGGGCCTCCTACATCGTGAATATAGCCTTTAAATCCCTCCATAGTCGTCATACGGTGAGCCTCATCTAAGATAGACTGATGACTCCGATTTTGAATAATTCGCCCTTGATGACTTGTAATAGCACAGAAAGAACAACTACCAAAACAGCCACGATGGCTAGTAATACTAAATTGCACTTCTGATAAAGCAGGTACTCCACCAACCGCATCATACATAGGATGCCATTTTCTCGTATAAGGTAAACTATAGACATGGTCCATTTCTTCTTGTGTTAATGGTAAGGCTGGACTATTCTGTACAATATAGCGATTGCCATGCCCTTGCGCCACTGTTTTCCCATAATACGGATCTTGCTCATCAAATTGCATCTTAAAAGCTTTGGCAAAGACTTCTTTATCTGCTGATATCGCTTCGTAAGAAGGGGATTCAACAGCATTCTCTGGCACTGCGTTAGCAACATAACAAATCCCTTTGATCGAAGGCAATCGTTTTTGTAATTGGTCTTTATCTAAGGCTTCGGCAATTTCACGAATTTGTTTTTCCCCCATGCCGTAGATGAGGACATCGGCTTTACTATCCATCAATATAGAGCGGCGCACCGTATCTGACCAATAGTCATAATGAGCAAATCGTCGCAAACTCGCTTCAATACCACCAATGACAACAGGCACCCCTTTGAAAGCCTCTCGCATACGATTGGCATACACTACCGTAGCTCGGTCTGGACGACGTCCAGATTCACCACCTGGAGAATACCCATCATCACGGCGATGTTTCTTGGCTGCTGTAAATTTATTGAGCATACTGTCTAAATTGCCTGCTGTCACCAAGGACGCCAATCTAGGTTTTCCTAACACCTTAAAGGCGTTTACATCATTCCAATCTGGTTGAGCTATGATACCTACTCGATATCCATAGGACTCTAATAATCTACCAATCACAGTAGGTGCAAAAGAAGGATGGTCCACATAAGCATCTCCGCTGATAATGACAAAGTCCAGTTCAGCCCACCCTCGTTCGTCCATTTCTGTTTTTGTAGTAATTAAATATTGTTCTTTCATAGTATTCCTTATACTGTATTACACGAAAAATAGCCAACCTAAAAACAGAATGATGAGTAGCAAAATACCACCTACTACAAATCGTTCTATCATCATTGTTTTTTGTCGTTTTGCCTTGCGACTTTCATAGGTTAAGCGCTGTTTCGGTGCCTCAATCAGCTCCTGTTCTCGAAAGGCATCAGTTTTATCTTGTCCTTTTGACACCATTCTGCGTTTGGGAATTGTCAAGGATTCGCCCATTCTATTTTTGAAAGTATCCACTAATCGACGACTATCTAAGCCCAGTAGTTCACTATAATTTTTAATGAACCCTTTCGTATACACACTTCCTGGTATACGACTAAACTCATCATGCTCTAAGGCATGTAAGTAAGCTACTTTTATATGTAATACATCTTCAATTTGTTCTAATGTTAAGCCGCGTCGTTGACGCTCACGTCTAAGTTCTTCGCCAATCGATGCCATAGAACCTCCTATACATATAGGTGCCATCTACATAACGCAAATGGCACACTACTCTAATCTACTGTAAAATTTGGGAAATATAGTTCTCGAATTTGATCTTCTCCCATTAAAATATCGCGACCTTTACTACTATTTGTAGGAGGTCCAATAATTTTCATATCTTGCATCGTATCGATTAAACGACCGGCTCTAGAAAACCCAACTCGCAATCTACGCTGCAAAATAGAGGCTGATGCACTGCGTTGTTCTAGCACAATTTGTACCGCTCGTTCCAACAGTTCATCTTGTTCCTCATCACTGCCGATAACATCAGAACTTTCAGCACCTTTATCTGTTTCTGCCATCATCACTTCATCGTATTCTGGTTGACCTTGTCCTTTTACAAAAGCAATCAACTCTTCCACTTCTTCATCAGAAATAAAGGCCCCTTGGATACGAATTGGTTTATTCGCTCCAATTGGATTGAATAACATATCACCACGACCTAAAAGGCGTTCTGCTCCTGCTTGGTCCAGAATGGTGCGAGAATCAATTTGGGTAGCCACTGTGAAAGCAATACGACTTGGCACATTCGCTTTAATTTTGCCTGTGATGACATCCACTGATGGACGTTGCGTTGCCAATACCATATGAATCCCTGCGGCACGTGCTTTGGCCGCCAAACGGTCAATGGACTCTTCCACATCTGGATTAGTCATCATCAAATCAGCTAACTCATCGATAATAATCAAAATGAGAGGCATAGATTTAGTTGGATTTTGCTTATTGTAGCTAGCCACATTACGCACACCCGCTGTGGCCAATGTCATATAGCGAGCATCCATTTCACGAACTGCCCACCGCAATACAGCTGCAGCCTTATTCATATCTGTTACCACTGGTAACATCAAGTGAGGAATGCCGTTATATACGGATAATTCTACCATTTTAGGGTCTACTAAAATCAATTTCACTTCATCTGGTTTACGGCTAAACAAGATACTAGAAATCAACGTATTAACGCAGACTGATTTACCCGAACCAGTAGAGCCTGCCACCAATAAATGAGGCATTTTAGCCAAGTCCGTTATGACTGGCATATCCGCAATATCTTTACCAAGGCCTACCGGAATACCGCCACTAGCTTGTTGGAACTCTTCACAATCTAACACATCTCGTAGATGAACGGCGGATACATTCTTATTAGGGATTTCAATGCCTACGGCAGATTTCCCTGGAATAGGTGCTTCCATACGGATATCAACAGCTGCCAAACTCATTTTCAAATCATCCTGTAAGCCCATAATTCGGCTTACTTTCGTCCCTTTCGCAGGCTCTAATTCATACCGTGTTACCGTTGGGCCTTGAGTGGCATTCACCACTTTTGCTGTAATACCAAAATTATCTAATGTTTCTTCTAATAAGACTGCATTATGCGCCACTTCTTCACTGGTCACAGGGTTGGATTTCCCCTGTGAAAGCATCGTCAACGGCGGATATTGGTAAGGTTTTTCTATCGTTCTTGGACGAGCCACGCCATCTGTATTCACAGCTACTGCTGCTGTATCTTCTTTCGTAGTTTCAATAGTTGGCACTTCTACCAAAGGCTCTACATAGTTTGTAGTTTGCAAAAAAGATGGGGGAGTTATAGGGTCTAATTTGGTAGATGCCCCTTTGTCATAAAACTCTTCATCTGCATCTGTAGAGTATATATCTCCTGATGCATCCTGCAATGACGTATCCTCTATAGTTTCTTTCTCTACAACATCTAGCATCGGAGGCACCACCACTGATTCTACTTCAGAAGTTGTGACCACTTCATCTTCACGAAGTTGAGGTTCCGGAGTATATGCCTCTTCATCCTCATAGCTGTCAACATCCGGTGGTGGTATTACATCCCTATCAGGCTCTATTTCTTCTCGTTCTGCTACATCCGTTATGGTTTCTGATGTTGCCTTAGGCTCTGCAACAACTACACTAGGTTCCGATACTTCTACCGTCGTTGTATGGTCCATCGTGTCCTGAATTTCTGCAACCGTATGGGGTTCCTCTTCTATGCCATCAGATGAGGCTTCTATTTTAGGGTACCTTGTATCTTTTTCACGATCATAAGCCTTGCGGCGTTCTTCTCGCCACTCCTCTTGCCATTCATGCACTTGCTCACGAATAGCACTAGCTGTTTCTGTAGCTTTTTCTTGTGCTATTTCAAGTCCTACACTAGCCTTGTCTTTCGCTTTATGCAATCCTTCTCGTAGTGACAATTTAGTAATTCCTAATACACAGGCAATGCCTATAATAGCGGATAATAAAATACCGCCCACATCTCCTACTAAATTTCTAAATAGAGATCCTAGTAAGCCACCAACTACACCACCATTCTCTGTTAGTGTAGTCGTACTTAGTTCCTCGCCATTATTTACTTTCCACAGCACCAGTTGTACTAATACAACCAATAACACTCCTGTATATAGCAACCCTTTCCTCGTAATCGCTGCTAAAGAGCCTCTATATAGCCAGCACCAGCCATTATACAGAACCCAGATAGCAACCACCCAGCCACCTAGGCCAAAACCGTAAGAAAAAATGCCACTAATAATACTGCCCCATATACCAGTGTCCACTCCAGCCATGCCTATAAGAGCTAGTACAGCAAAGCTCATAAGAAGCAACCCTTTAATCTCGCTCCGAACGCCTTTCGTTTGTGCCTTGGCCTGTTTCGTTGCACCTGTTTTACTTTCCTTTAGGGGCGTAGTTCGTTTCGATTGTATCTTTTGCCCTCCTCGTGAGGACTTACCTTTCTTTTCCTCTGCCATCTCCAACTCCAAAATTCCGTTTCTATCATATACTTTAGCACTTTATTATACCATTTCCACCTATGAAAGTATATCGAATATCCTCAAAAACAATATGGATCTCCCAGTGCTACTCCTCACCGTTTACGGTCTTTCCAATCTTTCACAAGTTCACGCTCACGGCCACGTTCCAAAGGGGTATAAAATTGCTCATCTATCAATGCATCTGGCAAATATTGTTGCTCCACATAGCCATTTGGATAGTCCTGTGCATAGCGATATCCAACACCATGACCTAATTGTTTTGCCCCTCCATAATGAGCATCTCGTAAATGTTTCGGCACCTCACCTTGCTCCTTATGGCGCACCGCAAGGATAGCTGCATCAATCCCTACATACGCACTATTACTCTTAGGTGCCAAGGCTACATATAAAGCCGCTTCAGATAATATAATGCGTGCCTCTGGTAGCCCTACCATATGAGCCGCTTGCGCCGCTGCATTAGCCACAACCAAGGCCTGTGGATCCGCCAGTCCTACATCTTCTGCCGCACAAATGACGATACGTCGTGCAATAAATACAGGATCCTCTCCTGCCTCAATCATCCGAGCTAAATAGTATAGCACCGCATCTGGATCAGAGCCGCGCATACTTTTAATAAACGCAGAAATTACATCATAGTGATTATTCCCTTTCTTATCGTACCGATACACTCGCCGGCCCAACACTTTTTCTACAATTTCTATAGTAATTTCTCCACCGGTTCGAACCATGGCGCCTACTTGCTCCAAAATATTTAGAGCCATGCGGGCATCTCCATCTACAAAACGGCCTATGTCCTCTAGCAGATCGTCGGTCACAATCAATGCTTTCTTACCTAATCCATAGTCTTCGTCTGTTAAGGCACGACGTAAGATTGCCACCAATGCCGTAGCATCTAATCTCTCTAAGGTAAGCAAACGCAATCGAGATAAAAGAGGTCGATTCACTTCAAAGAAAGGATTCTCTGTAGTGGCGCCAATTAAAATAATTTGTCCACTTTCCACAGAAGGTAACAATACATCTTGTTGACTTTTATTGAAACGATGAATTTCATCTAAGAATAAAATTGTCCGTTGTTGCAAAGAACTACGAATGCGTATCGCTTCTTCAATAGTACTGCGTAGTTCACCAATACCTACATTCGTTGCATTGAGCATGACAAACCGACTACTAGTTAACTCAGAAATAATTTTAGCTAATGTAGTCTTTCCAGTCCCCGACGGTCCATATAGCAGTAAAGAAGGGACCTTATCTTCTTCAATCATGGAGCGAAGAAATGTACCAGGCCCTACTACTTGTTCTTGTCCAAAAAAATGGTCCAAGGAACGTGGTCGCATACGAACCGCCAAGGGTTCAAATGGGTCTACTGGTTCCATATTCTCAAACAAATTCATTCTTACCCCCCCTATATCTACCATCGTCCATTGACAACTACTACCGTGCATGCAGTAGTTCAAACATATATACTTATACATAGTTAATGCCCAGACTTCCTTCTTGGTACACTTACCGAGCATTCCCTGTATACTTTACAAGATCAATCTAAGCTACAAACTCGTGGAAGCCTGATTTTACGACAAATACTATCTGTACTTTATTATACATGCATCTAGTTATATAGTCTATATGTTCTTATTAATGCAAAAAAAATAAACCACCCTTAGGCGGTTACATAAAGCCCCACTATGCCGTATCCATACCGTGTTTTGATCCTGCAAAGGCAGGTGGGTTTCCTCCTTGTAAGATTACAGTCCTCGTAGAGGCAGAGCGCCCTTACAAGAGTAAGAATCCCTAAGTTAAAATGTTGGCTCAAAACTACGATATAACACGCACATAGCAGGAATTTCTTTACCCATAGTATAGCAGAAAGGAACGGTCATTTCAAGAAGAAATACACCGTTCCTTTCCTTAAACGTATATCAATTTTCTATTGGACAAATTCGATTATACTAATTTTTCTTTTGTCACATCTGTTTTGATATGTAATTCACGCAATTGTTTTGGCGCTACTTCAGATGGAGCTTGGCTCATCAAGTCGGACGCACTTTGTGTTTTAGGGAATGCAATTACGTCACGGATAGATTGACGTTTCGCCATCAACATAACAAGACGATCTAGCCCGAACGCACAACCACCATGTGGAGGGGCACCGTATTCGAAAGCATCTAACATAAAGCCGAATTTAGAACGACTTTCTTCTGTGCTTAAGCCGATGGCATTGAATACTTTTTCTTGTACATCAGATTGGTAAATACGGATAGAACCACCACCGATTTCCACGCCATTCAATACCATGTCGTAAGCGATGGCTTTTACAGCACCTGGATTAGTAGCTAATAAGTCCATATCTTCTTCACGTGGAGATGTGAATGGATGATGCATTGCCACAAAACGTTTATCTTCTTCGTCGTATTCAAACATAGGGAAATCAGTTACCCACAAGAAGGCCAATTTATTTTCATCGATTAAGCCACGGCGTTTACCCATTTCAAGACGTAACTCACCAAGCGCTTTTGCAACTACAGCTGGTTTGTCCGCAATCATCAACACCAAGTCACCTGGTTCTGCATGCATAGTCGCACCGATATTACGAACTGTGTCTTCGCCTAAGAATTTCATGATTTGAGATTTGATTGTGCCATCTTCATTGAAGCAAGCCCAAGCCAAACCTTTGGCACCATAGATGCCTACAAAGTTTGTCAAATCATCTAATTCACGGCGTGGAATACCTGCATACCCTTTTACAACAATACCTTTTACTTGACCACCGTTATCGATCACAGAACGGAATACTTTAAATTCTGTATCTTTCACGCAATCAGTAACATCTGTGAAAGTCATATCAAAACGGATATCTGGTTTGTCAGAACCGTATAAGTTCATTGCATCATCCCAAGTCATACGAGGCATTGGCAATGGAATTTCTACATCTTGTGCCGCTTTGAACACATGGGCAATCATTTGCTCTTGCATGTTCAAGATTTGTTCTTGGTTCATAAAGCTCATTTCGATGTCCAATTGTGTAAATTCAGGTTGACGGTCTGCACGTAAATCTTCATCACGGAAACAACGAACGATTTGGAAATATCTTTCATAGCCAGCAACCATCAAAATTTGTTTGAAAATTTGTGGAGATTGTGGCAATGCATAGAAGGTACCAGGATTTACACGAGATGGAACTAGGTAATCACGAGCCCCTTCTGGTGTACTTTTTGTCAACATTGGTGTTTCAATTTCTAAGAAACCATTGTTGTCAAAGAAATCGCGCATTGCTTTTGTCACTTTATGACGCAAGATTAAATTGGCTTGCATTTCTGGACGACGAAGGTCTAAATAGCGATATTTTAAACGAATATTTTCATCTACATCGATATTGTCTTGAATATAGAATGGAGGTGTTTTCGCTGCATTCAATACACGTAACTCTTCACAGTACATTTCATATTTACCAGTTGGTAAGTTAGGATTCACAGCTGCTGCATCACGTTCTGTAATCGTACCGCGTACGCACAATACATATTCATTACGCACATCTTCCGCTTTATGGAAGGACTCCATATTGTGATCAGGAGATGCCACGATTTGCACGACCCCAGAGCGGTCACGTAAATCAATAAAAATCAAGCCACCATGGTCACGACGGCGCTCCACCCAACCGCAAAGAACCACTTCTGTTCCTACTTGTTCTGCACCGATAGTCCCACAATGATGAGTACGGTGTAAACCTTTCATAGTTTCCATTCTAATTTCCTTTCACTAACTCAGTTATACGGTTTGTAATCTCAGCTAAGGACACAGTTTCTTGTTCAGATGTATCCATATATTTTAAGATGACCTTACCTTCAGCTAATTCATTATCACCAATTATAATAACATATTTTGCATTAATTTTGTTAGCATACTTCATTTGGCTCTTCATAGATTTACCAGAACCTTCCATTTCTGCCTTCACATAGGCATTGCGCAAGGTATTCGTAATTCTGAAAGCCTCTTTTTGTGCCATTTCGCCTAAAGCTACTACAAAGACAGAATCTTCTTGTTCTTGTTCTGGCAGCAAACCTTGTTTTTCCAATGCCAATAACAAGCGCTCCATGCCCATGGCAAAACCTACAGCAGGTGTATGTGGTCCATCTAACTCTTCTACAAGACCATCATAACGACCACCACCAGCTACAGCACTTTGAGATCCCAATGGAGTGTACTGCACTTCAAAAGCAGTTTTCGTGTAATAGTCTAAGCCACGAACCAAGCGTGGATTTAAGGTGAATTTCTCCCCAGCTGCTGTTAAATACTCTTTTACATGATGGAAATGATCTTGGCACTCTTCACATAAATTTTCACTTAACTCTGGAACACCAACTGCTAATTGTTGGCATTTTTCTTCTTTACAGTCAAGAATACGCAATGGATTCTTGTACAAACGACTTTGACAAAGTTCGCACAACTCTTCTTTTTTAGGTTCAAAGAAAGCAATTAACTTTTCTCTGTAAGCAGGTCGACAAGTTGGACAACCTACAGAGTTTACTTCTACATTTAAATCTTTTAAACCTAAGTCACGCAATAATTGCAACACTAAGGAGATACATTCTGCATCAGCACTTGGTGCTTGTGTGCCCAGTAATTCTACCCCAAATTGGTGAAATTGACGATAACGACCGGCTTGCGGTTTATCGTGGCGGAACATAGGTCCAATGTAGAACCATTTTGTAATTGATTCTTGACCATAAATTTTATTTTCCAAATACGCACGCACCGCAGAAGCAGTTCCTTCTGGACGCAATGTATAGGATTGATCTTTTTTATCCCCTGTAGGAAAGGAATACATTTCTTTTTGCACGATATCTGTAGTTTCCCCAATACCGCGTAAAAATAAGCCCGTTTCTTCAAACATAGGCGTACGAACTTCTTCAAATCCATAGGTCTTACATAATCGACGAATGGTATTTTCAATATAGTACCAATTTCCAAGAACACTTGGTAATAAATCCTGTGTCCCTCTTGGTTTTTGAATAGCCACTAGCTGTCCCTCCAATGTTCATTACTTAGTAAAGTACGTTTCTCTAATAGTCGTTGTATATCTTGAATATACGTATCTACATCTTTCGGCATGTATTGCTTTTGTTGCCTAAAATCAGTACCTCCAATCCATTTAGACACACTACCTGGTCCTATGGAAAGTATGGACTGACGTTCTTCTATCATTTGTATATTATAGATACTTTCATAATTTGGCAAGGTGTAGCCAATGTTCTCCATTTGCCCCACCATGTATTGTTGACGATACATATAATACGGCACATAGCCTAATTGCAACAACGCTTCATGGGTTTCATCTAACATGGTTTGTACCACATCCTCAGAAGGGATTTCATTGGCAAAGCGACTTCCATATAATGGACTTCCCTTTTTCAACGCCAAGGTATGGATCGTCACATTATGAGGACGTAATTGTTCTATGTATCGCACATTCTCATCCATATCCCCCAGGGTCTGACGTGGTAAACCTGCAATAAAATCCATATTGATAGAGCAATTTGTATGGCTCGCCACATAGTCATACATAGATAAAAATTCTGCTACGCTATGACCACGACCAATGATGCGCAACAACTCGTCTTGCATCGTTTGAGGATTTAAGCTAATCCTAGTCACACCGGCATCTACAATAGATTGAACCTTGTTAGCATTCAATGAATCAGGACGACCTGCTTCCACTGTAAACTCACGGCCCTTGGGAATCACATCCCCTAATGCATGCACAATCTGGTGAAAGTCTCCATCTCCTAAACTTGTGGGAGTTCCTCCACCCATGTATAACGATTGTACCTCTAAACTGTGTGTTTTAACAAGTCTTTTCATATGTTCTATATCACGATGATAGACATCCACAAAGTCTTGTACCTTTCCATAGTTCTGAATCAGTCCATAAGGAAAGGAGCAATAGGTACAGTGGGTTTCACAAAAAGGAATGCCACTATACAAGCTAATTTCTTTAGAAGATTGCTGCACATGTGCCACATAAGGACGCTCCAACACTGCCACTTGCTCTAATAGTTTCCACTTCACCTGACTAATACTATGGGTGCTTTCCAGTTCTTGACGAACTTGCTCCAAATCACCTAGAGAATCCCATAATTTATGGGTCAACTTAGTAGGACGTACGCCTACTAAGGTGCCCCATAAGCTAGTCTTCACACCCAATATACGTCTAAGCTCTGATAAAACTTCTCGGCCTGTCACTTTTCGACCCTCTATCGTATCTTGCCCTGAAAGAGACCATATATGAACATACTCCGAATATAATTCTGATGAATCCTGTACCTCAGTCTTCAATAACTCATCCTGTATCCGTCTATGACAGAACAACTTCAACATTAAGTATGTAACATCGTCCTCCATACCCATTTCAGTGCTTGCATACCTAGCTTGCGTCGGCTCATTCACAGGGAGTCTACTTTGTATAGATGATCCATAACTAGGCCTCTGTTCACATACTGGAGATGCCTCTATTCCACTATATGATACATGGATAATAAAGTCTGGATTTTCTTTCGATGAAAATAGCCCTACTGCTCCGCACTGGTGCGCTATGACGGATCCTAATTCTTGAGGTCCGTCATACCAGTATGTATTATGCATGTTCTTTTTCAGCTTCTAAGGCTTTTGCTGCTTCATGGCAATCACCGCAGAAACCGTATACTTTTAATTGATGGTCTGTTGTGTGGAAGTTTAACTTTTTAGCAATAATAGATTCCAATGTTTCCAACATATCATCTTCAAACTCTTTGACACAACCGCATTTTACACAAATCAAATGATGATGGAAATGAGATAACTCATCGCTATTCAATTCATAACGATTACGACCATCACCAAAATCCAAACGTTTCACTAAATCTAACTCAGTGAATAAATCCAAAGTACGGTAAATCGTAGCTAAACCGATATCTGGATTATTCTTTTTCACTAAAATATATACATCTTCTGCACTTAAATGTTTTTCTTCTGCTTCAATGAAAGTTTGCAAAATAATTTGACGTTGTGTAGTCAATTTATATTTTTTGTCTTTAATACGTTCTTTCAATTTTTCCATTGTTGCTTGTACTTCTGTTGCTTTATCCATGATGTTCCTCTTTCTGTAACACATAATATCTATTAAAATACCATAAGCGTTTCGCTATAATTTGTGCAATGGCTGTGAGTGGTACGGCCGTCATCATGCCGATCATACCAAAGAAATAGCCACCCACAAAAATAGCAGTAATAATCACTAATGGGGGAAGATTAATGACATGCCCCATAATTTTAGGCATGATAATTTGTCCATCTAGTAGTTGTAGAATGCCATATGTAATGGCCACTTTCACCGCTAGAGGACCACTAATAACAGCAGCTAAAATAATGGCTGGTCCTGCGCTAATGAAAGGCCCAATAATCGGAATCCATTCTGCAATACCTGCTAATACTGCTAATACAAGTGGATAGGGTAAATCGTAACAATAACATACGATAAATGTTAAGCAAAACATATTGCTCGCTAGCAGCAATTGTCCTCGCAAATAACCACCTAAGGTGCGGAGAATATCATTGACTACTTCTTCCAAATGACCTGATGTAGGACTAGAAAAAATGTTCAACACCGCTTGTTTAATACTGCGACCATCTTTCAGTAAATAGAAAGTCAAAATCGGTACTAATAATAATTGTAATAAGGTACTAGCAAAGGACACGATGGCGAGTACACCACGTTGTGCTAAGTCTACACCATAATTACCAATTTTTATCAATGTAGTGTTGATAATTCCTTCAAATTGATGAGGTATAATACTTTCCCCATCGATACCTTGTAAGCCTTTTACCACTGCTACAAATTGATCTAATACATATGGCAAATTGATTAATAATTTAGTTAATTCCCCGATTACTGGTAACATTACATACCGCACCAACAATGTAGAAATCAATGCTACCACGATAAATGATGGAATGATAGCAATCCATCTAGGGCATTGCTTCCAATATTTACTTGCATAGGCCTGTGTGATATTTACTAATGGCCATAAGAGCAACGTTAAGATGATCGCAATCACTAGAGGAATCACCACTGGCAAGACAATCAATAAGCCGATGCTAGCTAAAACTAATAAAATGCATCGCAGCCAATATTGTATGGTTTTATGTCCCATCCTATCACCTACCGTACAAATGGATTAGATTGCTTTTCATCACCAATGGTAGTTTGCCCTCCATGACCTGGATAGACCTTTGTATCATTTGGTAACGTGTAAAGTTTTTCTTTAATCCCTTGACTCAACTGTTCAAAATCACCATTGGGAAAATCTGTTCTACCTACTGAACCTTGGAATAAGGTATCACCGGCTAACAAAGTTCCCTCTGTATAATAGCACACACCACCTGGCGTATGCCCCGGTGTTTCTATCACCGTAAATGTCGTATCGCCCAATGAAATGGGATCTCCTTCTTTCACATAGCGCACATCATCTACTTTCACAGTAATGGAGCGACCAGAGTAAGCGCTCAAATTCACTTCTGGGTTGGTTAAATACTCCGCATCCCCTTCGTGAATATACACCGGTACATGGTACGCATCCACCAATGTTTGTACAGCTCCAATATGATCACTGTGACCATGAGTTAGTAAAATTCCTTGCACTTTCATTTCATGACTGTCTAGAATTTCTTTTAACTTCTCCCCTTCGTCACCTGGATCAGTAATAAGGCATGTATTATCTGCTTCATTATGTGCGATATAACAATTAGTTCCATAGGATCCTAAAGGCATATAATATAACTTCATCTAGTAACTCCATTAAAATTCTTTACTACTATCTAACAGAATCGTCACAGGTCCATCATTGACTAATGATACTTGCATATGAGCTTGAAATTGACCTGTACTCACTGTTAAACCTTTTTCTTTGAAAGCCTCCACAACCTCCAAATACAATCGTTCTGCCATAGCTGGTGGGGCTGCTTTCATAAAATTCGGCCGACGCCCCTTGCGAACATCTCCGTAGAGAGTAAACTGCGAAACTACGCACACCTCACCACCTACATCCATTACAGATAGATTCATTTTATCTTGTTCATCTTCAAAGATACGCAGATGGCTGACCTTTTCACAAATGTATTGTACATCTTCTGCTGTATCTGCATCTGTCACTCCTAACAGCACTAGCAGGCCTTGCGTCGTCTTACCGATAACAGATCCATCCACCGTAACGGAAGAAGAACTTACACGTTGCACAACGGCTCTCATGCTTTCCCTCCTCGGTGTACGGAATACACATCTTTTACACGTCGTAGTTTTGTCATCACAAAGTCAAGTTGTGACACATCTTTAATATCTAGCATTAAGTGAATGGTCACATCTTTCGAGTCATCTGTCTTGGCATTGATATTAGAAATGTTAATTTTCATTTCTGACAATACTGCCATGACTTCCATTAACAAACCACTGCGATCATAGGCATGAACAGACACGCTCACTTGGAATTGGTCTTGCGTAGCCCCTTCCCAATCGACTTCTATCATGCGATGTAAATCATCTGGAGTATGACCAATATTAGTACAATCGGCACGGTGTACGGAAACACCACGCCCTCTTGTAATATAGCCAATAATATCGTCGCCTGGCACAGGATTACAGCAACGGGCCATGCGCACCATCACACCGGCTTCGCCTTTTACAAGAACACCACTACTGCTTTTCTTGGATTTACCTTGATGTACTTTAAGACGGTCGATAACAGCCATCGTATCTTTTCGCTGTTCTTCCTTAGCAACTTCTTGCTTATGAATATCCACTAATCTGAGCAACACTGTATTCACTGAAAGTCCACCAAATCCAACGGCAGAGTACAGCTCAGCTTCACCGCCAGCATTCAAAGATTTTCCAATCTTTTCTAGACGACCATTTTTCGTTAAGTCTTTCCAATCATAACCTAAACGTTTTGCTTCTTTTTCTAGTAACTCACGACCTTTGACGATATTTTCTTCTTTATTTTCTCGCTTAAACCAATTTCTAATCTTCGTCTTACTTTCCGTAGAGCCGACAATATTTAACCAGTCTAACCGTGGTTTCCCATTTTTAGAAGTAACGATTTCAACGATGTCCCCATTTTGTAATTCATAATCCAAAGGAACAATCTTACCATTAATTTTGGCTCCTACACATTTATTCCCCACATCGGTATGAACACGATAAGCAAAATCCAGTGGCACCGTTCCTTTTGGCAACTTCATAACATCGCCCTTAGGAGTGAAAACGAATACTTCTCCTGTAAAGACATCTAGCTTTAAAGCATTCAAGAGTTCTTTGGGATCGCTTCCGTCTTGCCATTCTAAAACTCGGCGAATCCAACCTACTTTGGCATCAAAATCAGCTTCTGCTTTTCCTTTATTACCTTCCTTGTATCGCCAATGGGCAGCTACACCATACTCCGACACACGATGCATATCCCAAGTACGAATTTGAATTTCTACAGGCTGACCTTTCGTGCCAATCACTGTGGTATGCAAGGATTGATACATATTCGATTTCGGCATAGCAATGTAATCTTTAAAACGATAGGGCAAAGGTTTCCACAAACTATGGACTGTACCTAGCACGGCATAACAATCTGGAATGGTATCTACGATGACACGCACTGCATACAAGTCGTAAATTTGAGATAAATCACGATTGTCTTTTTTCATCTTTTTATAGATACTATAAAAATGCTTTGGCCGTCCTTTTACATCTGCCTTGATATGAGCATGTTCCAAGGCATCTTTCAACGTATCCATCGTGTCATTGACGATATCCTCACGGGCTTGCCGTTTTTCGCTCATCTGTTGCACTAGGTCATAATATTTTTCTGGTTCTAAATAGCGGAACGATAAATCCTCTAATTCCCATTTAATATTAAAAATCCCTAAGCGATGTGCTAATGGTGCAAAAATTTCTAACGTTTCTTGAGCAATCCGTTGTTGTTTATCGGGCCGCATATGCTTTAAAGTACGCATATTATGTAAGCGGTCACCCAGCTTGATGACCACTACGCGCACATCTTTCGCCATAGCTAAAATCATCTTACGATAATTTTCAATTTGTTGTTCTTCTTTTGTTTGGTACTGAAATTGATTCAGTTTTGTAACACCATCTACCAAAAATGCCACTTCTGGTCCAAATTGTTCTTCTATTTCCTCTAGGCTTATCTCTGTATCTTCCACTACATCATGTAGTAGAGCTGATACCAAGGTAGACCGATCAATTTGTAGTTCGCTCAATATGGTGGCAACCCCTAAGGGATGCAAGATATATGGTTCTCCAGAAGCGCGCTTTTGTGGAGCATGAGCCTTATCTGCTAGTGCAAAAGCACGCTCTATGACAGGCCAGTCTTCTTCTGGTAAATAAGACCGCACACGATCCATAAATTGTCCATATTCTCGCTCTTTATTAAATGTATGTTCCTGAGGGGTACTTATAGTACTTACCATTATGCTCCCTCCTGACTATATGTCATAAACGTCAAGGATGTGTGAAGCTCCAGTTTTTGTTGCACATTCACCCACCGATACACATGACGTCCATCTTCTAATACTTCCTCTTGTAAAATGCCTAATTCTTTGAACACTTCTAAGGCAAGAATAGCTTCTCGGAAAGTCATCTCTTCTGGTCTGCTTTCCAACGTTTCTCGTTCCACAATATATTTTGGTGCTGTCGGAGATCGGAAGATATGTTTCACCACCGTATATAATTTCCGTAAACTATCTACTTCTAATCGCTCTCGTTGCTGTGAAAGTGGTTCCAAATCCTGCACAACAAGCTGTGGCGTTACCACCCCTTGCCATTCATTTTTCTGCAACGAGAACGCCACTTTTACAGGGTCATCCGCAAAGATTTCTTGCATATAATGCGCTCCTTGCCAAGCCACTGCATCAATGGGACCTTGTTGACCTTGTAAAATAATTTTACAATGATTTTTTTGAAAGCCCATAGGATATAGGTTCTGGACCCGAATGTGGGGAATCGCAAAAACAGGTGTACTATTTCCCATGCCATATGGTTCTAACGTAGCAATTTGATCAATAAGATCGATACTAATATCTTCACTACTCATAGTCCCATCAATAGTAACAATTGGAATATAATCTTCTTCTGTTAACTGTGTTCGACAGAACTCGCTAGCCTTTTCTCGTAAAGCATCAATATTGTCCTCTTGTATACTAAATCCCGCTGCCTGTGCATGACCGCCAAATTGAATTAATGTATCTCCTGCATAGGTCAACATATCATACATATTACAATGATCAATACTGCGACAAGATCCCTTACCAATTCCATCATGAATACTAATCACCATGGTTGGTTTATAAAAGGCTTCTACCAAACGAGACGCAACGATACCAATAACTCCAGGATGCCAGCCTTCACCAGCCACTACAATACATTGATCCGCCAAACTTCCTTGAGCTAATACCGATTGATAGGCTTCCTCAAAAATAGCTCGTTCAATCTGTTGCCGTTCTGTATTCGTTTCCTGCAATTCTTCTGCAATTTCCATGGCCTCTGCGGGGTCTGTGGTAATCAGCAATTCTACAGCTCGAGTTGCATGGGTCACACGTCCTGCTGCGTTCAATCGTGGAGCAAGGGTAAACCCAATATGTCCCGCTGATAATGGTTTACCTTCTAGACCAGCCACTTGCACTAAAGCTTGAATCCCTACATTTGGGGACTCTGTCATTTTACGTAAACCTTCACGAACAATAATCCGATTTTCTCCCACTAAAGGAACCACATCGGCCACCGTTCCTAGTGCCACAATATCCAAATCTTCACGATATTCTTCACCGGTACGACGTTTCCATAAAGCTTGGCACACTTTAAAAGCAACTCCTACACCAGATAAGTTTTTATCAGCATAGGGACAACCGGGCTGCTTATGGTTGACTACCGCTGTAGCTCTCGGTATTTGCGGAGGCGCCGTATGATGATCCGTAATCACCATAGACACCCGATCTCGCACAGCCTCTACAATATCATAGGAACTAATACCACAATCTACAGAAATAATTAAATCTACCTTCTGAGATATTAAATATTCTAAGGCATCTAGGTTTAGACCATAGCCTTCACTTTGTCGCTCTGGAATATAATAGGTTACATTCGCTCCTAAACGCGAAAAAAAACGGTACATTAGTGATGTAGCAGTAATCCCATCCACATCATAATCGCCGTAAATCACAATGGATCCGTTCACAGCTAAGACTCTTTCAATCTCTTCCACAGCCTCCGCCATACCTTTTAACATAAAAGGATCTAATACATCATCCATTGTGCTATATAAGAATGTTCGACCTTCTTCTACAGTAGTAATCCCACGGTTTGCTAACAAATGAGAAACAATAGGATGCACTGCTAATCCAGAGGTCAATTGAGATTCTACGTCTTCTTGTGCTTCCGCAACATTCCAACGTTTACCTTTTCGTTTATCTAGTTTCATAAGTACCTCTTGGATGGATATTTCTTTCATTATCATTATCATTATTATACATGAAAGTTCAAGCATTTTCAATAAGTATCATTATTAAAAATATAACAATTCACTTTATTATCGCATCTTATATTGAAAGTAGCTGTTGTAATGAAAATAATTCACCTCTCAATTATCAATTTCAATATTCAAAATCTATATAGCAAAAGTCGTAACCACTCTTATATAAGTATCCCCATATTTGATAGCAAGCAAAAAAGGTTGTACCAAAATGAGCACATGTCATTTCAATACAACCTTTCTTAAACCCTATATAATTCTATTCCTTATATGATGCCAAATAACTTCATACTCAAGTTACCAAAGAAGAAATGGAAGATATAATTCAATACGGAAATATAAAATCCTACTTTCCACCAGGTCACTTGTGGCACGTAGTGACTGCCAAAGAAGATTGGTGTTACCCCAGAGCTATAATGTGTCAACGTACACCCTGGACTATTCATTAAGCCAAACATCAAAATCGCATACGGAATCGGAGCCCCTAATGCAATCAAAATAGAGGCAAAGGCAGAAAATAATGCCGTAATACGAGCCGTCCCGCTAGCGAAGAAGTATTGCGAGTAGACAAAGACCAAAGAAATAATCAAAGCAGCCCACTCCCAGGACATCCCGCCTAGCATATTGCTGACGAATTTCGCAAAGACAGCTACAACGCCTAATTTACCGAGCAATCCTGCCATACCTACTAAGGTACCCATCCAGATTAAAATATCCCACCCAGTGGTTTCTTTCAAAATATCATCCCATGTGAGGCATTCACTGATGACACAAGCTAGTACCGCCATAATCGCGATAACTGTCGCATGTAAGCCAGTAATAGTTGTGGTAGACCACAATACAATGGCCCCCACAAAGATGGCTGCTACCTTTTTCTCCATCATCGTGATGGGTCCTAGTTTGTCTAATTCTTCACGAGCCATAGCTGGAGCTTCTGGGGTTTCTTTAATTTCTGGGGGATAGATTTTATAAATAAACCAAGGCATAATGACCATACTAAGTAAACCAGGCAAGGCACCTGCTAAAAACCATTCCCACCACGTCACAGTGTAGCCAAATAATTTTGCCCCTAACGATGTAATCAACAAGTTACCACTACAAGCGGTCAAGAATACCGTCACTGTACAAGCATTTACTGTGTGAGCCGTAGTCATTAGATAGGCTCCCATACGACGTGCTGTTTCTCCTGGTCTAGAATCGAATGCCATAGAAATATTTTGCACGATAGGATAAATGATACCGCCTCCACGAGCTGTATTCGAAGGAGTAGCTGGCGAAATAATTAAATCTGTCATCGCCAAAGCATAGGCCAAACGCAAGGTACTCGTACCAAACCATTGAATGAGAGTATACGCAATCCGTCTACCTAATCCAGAGTTAATGATTCCTCTAGAAAAAAAGATAGCCGACACAATGAGCCATACATTAGGCTCTGCATAGCCCAATAAGGCTTCATTCATCTTAATCGAGCTAGTAGCTACTGCTGCTGCAGAGCCCATAAAGGCCATGACCCCTGTTGGGTATGGGCGTAGTATAAAGCCCACAATCGTCGCTGTAAAGATAGCTAATAAATGCCACCCTTGATCTGAAATTTCTGGTGTATGTGGCAAATACCAAATGATGATTGCCACTGCAACAACGCCTAATAATCTTACTAGTTTATCCATGCAATACTTTCATTCCTTCCTGTGTAATACATAGCCTACGAGATAACAAAAAACCCAGCACCATAAAGGGTACTGGGTCTGTAATCGCCAAATTAACGTTTGGAGAATTGAGATGCTTTACGAGCTTTTTTAAGACCGTATTTTTTACGTTCTTTCATACGTGGGTCACGAGTCAAGAAGCCAGCCTTTTTAAGACCTTGACGAAGTTCGCCATCAACTTCTAATAATGCACGGGACACACCGTGACGAATTGCACCAGCTTGACCGGATGGGCCGCCACCAGCTACAGTTGCCACAACGTCGTATTGTTCTAAAGTGTTTGTTAATACCAATGGTTGTTTAACAATCAACTCAAGAGTTTGACGACCAAAATATTCATTTAATTCGCGTTTGTTTACAGTGATTTTACCTGTACCCGGTACCAGACGAACTCTAGCAACGGAAGATTTTCTACGACCAGTGCCGTAGTATTGTGCTACTGCCATTATATGTTCCTCCTCCCGGTATTAACGGATATCTAATTCCAAAACTTCTGGTTTTTGAGCAGCATGTGGATGCTCTGCGCCAGCGTATACATTCAATTTACGGTATTGTTGTGCGCCCAATTTATTTTTTGGAAGCATACCTTTAACTGCCATTTCGATTACACGCTCAGGATGTTTTTCCAACATCATAGCTAGTGTAGTGAAACGGGATCCGCCTGGATAACCAGAATGACGGAAATATTCTTTTTGTAATAATTTTTTACCTGTTACACGAACTTTTTCTGCGTTCACAACGATAACGTGGTCACCAGTGTCTGCATGTGGTGTAAAAGTTGGTTTATGTTTGCCCCGAAGAACTTTAGCAACTTCGGCAGCAAGACGTCCTAAAGTTTTACCTTCAGCGTCAACAACATACCATTTGCGTTCAATATTGTTCGCATTGGCCATAAATGTAGTTTTCATGCTGCTTTCCTCCTAATAACAAGAATGTATTAACAGAAGCAATTGCCACCTTCCGGGGCTAGTGGAAGTCCGTACAAATTGCTTACCGAAATATTATACTCAAAACACAGTGGATATGTCAAGGTTTATCGTAAAGATTTCTTCAACAACCAATCGATATCTGCCTTCTCTGGAGTCACAATGAATTGGTGCTCTCCAAATTTTTCAAACCCATAGCATTTATAAAAATGTTGGGCTTTGTAATTTTTCTCCCAAACGCCTAACCAGGCCCAGTCAAAATCACCGGTTTCAGCGATGCGCAAGGCTTTTTCAAACAAGGCTTTGCCCACCCCTTGTCCATGGTAATCTTTCAACACATATAGACGTTGTACCTCAAAGGCATTCTCTAGCTCACGTTCCGTTTGTGCGTCGCCCCAGTTCACTTTCAAATATCCTGCTAGCTCATCGTCCACGTAAGCTAGATATATTTCGCTCTCGTCATGGTCTAGCTCACGTTTCAATACATCATAATTATACGACTCTTTAAAGAAGGCTTGTAACTCCGCTTCTGTATTGTCATGACTGAAAGTTTCTCTAAATGTATCTGCACACAGGTTAGACAACGCTGGAATATCTGTTTCTTGAGCTCGTACAATTGTCACTACGGAACTAGTTCGCTCTTGGGCTTCCCCTAGAATACGAACTTCTGGTTCCAACTGCACTCCGTGGACTGCATGAATCCTCTTTTGTACTTCATGAATCACACCTAGTACATCATTAGCAGTAGCACCTCCACGATTCACTACGAACCCCGCATGTTTCACAGAGACCTCTGCCGGTCCTACAGATAAGCCTTTTAATCCCGTTTGATCGATTAATGTCCCTGCATAATATCCTGGTGGGCGTTTGAATGTTGACCCTGCGCTGGCATGTTCCAATGGTTGTTTAGACTCTCGCTTTTCTGTCAGTTCATCCATTCGCTTTTGGATGTCATCGGAATTTCCTTCCTGTAATTCCATAGTCACACGAACGATAATTTCATGTTTCTCATGAAAGCGACTATGACGATAGGCAAACTGCAAGACTTCTCGGCTATAGTGATGTAGGTGCCCTTGCATATCTACCGCATCCACACCGGTTACCACTTGATCCATTTCTCCATCGTAGGCACCTGCATTCATGAACACAGCACCTCCCAAACTACCGGGAATACCAATGGCAAATTCCAAGCCACTTAAACTTTCACGTTGAGCATATTCAGACACTTCTTTCAAGGTATACCCTGCGCTCATGGTAATCGTTGTGCCTTCGTGATATTGTTCCTCTTGTAATTCTTTCAAGCAAAGAACAACGCCACGCATCCCACCATCTTGGATGAGCACGTTAGAACCTAGGCCTAGTACAAAAGGTTCTATTTTATGATTGTGTAGTACACGCATGCAATCTTGCAATTCTTGTACCGAATGAGGTAATACAAGTAGATCAGCAGGCCCCCCTATTTGAAAGGTCGTATACGGCGCCAACAGGGCATTTTTTTGGATGCGATCCGATGGAACCACCTGTTGCAATGCTTCCCATACAGCGTTCATATTACTGTGCCTTTTCTAAAATTTTCATACCTTCAGTGATTGGTTCGCTGATGATGCGATAAATGTCGTTTGCCACTTGTGTCCAACGCGCATGAGCTGTTAAGTACGCATTCGCGCCAGAATTAGCTTGTACTAATGGCAATAAACCTTCTAATTTTTTCAACAAATCTTCCGCTTCAGGAGCGTCCGCAATTTTTGCATATTCCAATTGCATTTGTAAAGACATAAATTCTTCTACCATGCCTTTTGCTGCTTGGTCATCTTTAATCGCTTCTTGAGCTGCCATCATTTCTTTATGTTCTTCGCTGTCACGCATTGCTTTTTGCAATTCATAAGCTAAATCGTAATTCATAATTCCTCCTCCATCCTATTAGGATGTCATTTTTATATACTTTCATATATTGTGTATGCTATACGGTCTATATTATCTAATTCTTTGGTCATTCTGTGAAAGTCTACGATATTTCACTGTATATAGGCTATACCGTATGATTAAACTTACTATATTTACCATTTACTATAGACCAACACCTACTACCAAAAGCTTAGACCTCGATAGATACTCCTGGTCCAATTCCTTGTAAATCTGGGAAGTCCAGTTGGCGCATAGCTTCATAGGCAATGATTGCCACTGCATTCGATAAATTCAAAGACCGCGCTTCATCAATCATAGGAATGCGAATGCACGTATCTGGATTAGCCGCAATAATCTCTTCTGGCAAGCCTTTTGTCTCTTTACCAAATACTAACATATCTCCAATTTCATATTGCACTTCTGCATGGGTATGAGCTGCCTTTGTCGTAGCATACCAAAAGCGCCGGTCTTTATATTGTTCATACACTTCATCCAAGGACTTATGTATTTTTACATCCACTAAATGCCAATAATCAAGACCCGCTCGTTTTAAATATTTATCTTCAATGGAAAACCCCAAAGGTTCCACCAAATGTAGTGTCATATGATTTGCTGCACAAAGGCGTGCAATATTGCCCGTATTACCAGGAATTTCTGGTTCTACTAATACAATTTCCATGATTCACCTACTATCTTATCTCTTAAAATGTCCGCTTTTACCACCTTGTTTTTCCACAAGATACACAGGACCAATGGTCATACTTTTATCGACGGCTTTTACCATATCGTAGACAGTTAATAGTCCAACTTGAACTGCTGTTAAGGCTTCCATCTCTACTCCTGTAGGTCCTGTAGTTTTCACTGTGCTACGAATGCACACGGCACGTTTTTCTTCTACTAAGGAACAGTCTACACTCACCTTTGTCAACGCCAATGGATGGCACAAGGGAATGAGGTTAGACGTTTGTTTCGCCCCCATGATAGCTGCCAATTGTGCCACTGCTAACACATCGCCTTTTTTGACATTTCCAGATGCCACAATACTGAAAGCTTCCTCACTGAGCGTAATAAACCCTTCTGCTACGGCCACGCGCTCTGTATGGTCCTTTTGGGACACATCCACCATATGCGCATTACCGCCTTCATCAAAATGTGTTAATTTCATAGATACCTCCATGTGAAGATTATTATACCATAGAGAAGGGATTGACGTCAGTAATCTGTGTGAGAGAAAAGAGTGTACGCAAAAAGGATTGTCACATTAGCATATGCTAGTGACAATCCTTCTATGTAGAAATATTTCATATTCTCTGCTATCAAGATTCGTACACTAATGAACCATTTCCATCGCTTCCTGTAATTTTTATTTATTCAAAGGACTGTTTATTGTTCATATCCTTTATATTACAATTCAATAGTTTGACCTGGATCGACCACCAGTCCTGCTTGTTTATGTTTTGCTTCTAACAAAGCCACAAAAGTTGCTGGTTCTTTATCGATAACAGGCCATGTTTTGTAATGAATTGGAATAGTTGTATTCGCTTGAATCCAAGACGCTGCTGTCACTGCATCTTCCACACCCATGGTGTAGTTATCACCAATTGGTAGCAACGCATAGTCGATGTCTCCATGACGACTGATTAATTTCATATCGCTAAACAATGCAGTATCCCCAGCAAAGTACACACGTTTACCAAAAAACTCAATGATCACACCTGCCGCATGACCACCTGGCACACCAGAACCATGGAAGGCTGGTGTCAAACGAATGGAACCGAATGGGAAATTGAACTTTCCACCTAAATGCATCGCATGTGCTCGAGCACCTGCCGCCGCCGCTTTACCTGCTACCTCTGCCGTAGAAATAACAAGAGCATCATTTTTCTTCGCAATCAAATCTGTATCGCCATAATGATCATCATGACCATGGGACACAAAAATGTATTGGCACTCTATATCCTCTGCCTTTGCCACATCCCAAGTATTACCTGTAAAGAACGGATCACACACCAACGTCACATCTCCATTGCTTAAAGCAAACGTAGCATGACCATAATACGTTAACGTTACATTGCTCATAAGAATACCTCCCTCAGAATATCTTAATTCCAACAATATTTGTTACTTAAATTATATCATTCATAGAAAGTTGGTCGCAAGGTATTGAAAGTGTATACATAAAAACGACTACCTCTCACATTCACTGTAAGAAGTAGTCGGTTTTATTATTAAAACTTCATCTTGTAATTATAATTACATGCTATCTTTTGTGTAAAGTACATAGATGCGCCTCTAATACTTTTACACTTTCTCTCATAACCATCAATAAACATTGATGAACATTAATACTCTTGCGTTTATCTCTAATAGGCTTTATAACCATAACCTTTTTATTATCATCTCTGAGATATTCAAGGTGAGATGTAAGTCTTTCATTATGAATATATGCACTACTTGGCTTATACACACCTTTATATAGCTCTTTATCTATTGTAGCTCCATACAATTCTTCATTTTAGTTTCAACATAATCAAAAAGCGTCCTAAATGTGGTAATAACGTTTATATTGTCACTCTCGCTTTTTAGATATGAAGTATATAAATGATACCATTGTTGAAACTTCTTTTTTTCATGATAGTAATCCACCATTTTTTTATACTCATCGAAATTCTCATACACATTATCCATGGAGCTTTCTTTTCCTAATTGTGATTTTTGTGTATTAAATATTGAATACGCAAAGACTTTTCTTTGAGTATCATCCATTAAAATATACTTTAAACTTATATATACTTCAAAGACTTTTCTTAATAACAACTGGCTAGGATTAGCAATATGGTATGTTGCATAAATACTTCCCGCATCTAATAACTCTATAAAATCATTAATATAGCATGCGATTATAGGTGCACCTTCAAAGTAAACGTCAATATGACTGTAACTATCCCAAAGATTCTTCAATTTTTTGCCAATACATTTATAATTAATCATATTCTCATTATGCTTATAAATATATCCTAAGTCAGTTAGCTTATCTATTTCATAGAAATTATTAAATATTTCATCAAGGATCAAAGTTACCTCCCAATTCCACGTTTTATTCTATTAATAATATCTCTTCTTATATCGCCAGGAAACTGGATAGGTCTTAATTCCTCTGTCCCAAATGCATCAGCATATTCTTCTCAAACACCTTCACAAAACTCATCCATATCGCAATCTTTACATAATTCCCCCTTTTTTTTAATAGATTTACGGACCGTACTCCAATCAAAAGTGTCCTCTTTTACATGAGTACACAATGTGTCTCCATTATAATATTTAAGTTCACCAACAAGTTGCATCGCATATGAAACTCTACAAAATGGAATGGCCTCCAATTCAATTTTTATATTCTCTTTTATGGACTCTTTTACTAACTCTTTTAAATATGGTCCTAACTCCGTATAAGTAGGTATAACTTCCTTAAAATTTTTTCGTGCAGCACCATGTCCATGTGGAAATGCAAAGCAAATATATTTTGCTCCTAGTGAAGATACTAGTTTAACAATTCCTGGTAATTCTTTAATATTTATTTTTGAAATTACCACCTTAATAACAACTAACTTCCCTAACTGGCACATTTTCTTTATACTATCACAAGTTTCACGAAAACTGCCGTTCACTTGTGTAATATAATCATGGACTTCTTCTGATTCTCCATGCAATGCGACAACAAACCTTATATTTTCAACATCTTTAATAGATTCAACTACATATTGAGACTGTAAATTACGACCATTTGTTTGAATGGTAATCGACAATCCATGCTTTACGCATTTATCTATTAGCTCTTTAAAATCCTTTCTAATAGTAACTTCCCCACCTGTTAAAATTATATTTCCTATCCCTTTAGCTACCATTTCATCAATCTGAGAGAAGCATTCTTCTGTAGTTAAATTAATATTCTCTTTTTGATCTATTAGTCTATCCTTACTATCATCAATAACGCAATGCTTACACTTGTTATTACAAGCATAACCAACTTTCAAATCATATGTTAGCATGTTTCCCCCTTAATATATTTATATAAAGCTAAAATTTGATATTTATTTAACTCTTTAACCTTTGCTAGAAGTGGTAGATCCATTACCTCTTCAGGTACGTTTTTTGTAATCTTTCCTACACTTCCATAAATCCAATCTTTTACTGAAAAGCCCTGGACTATTTGATTTAACCCATTATTTGATAAACCTGTTTCATCACATAAACTGCAAGGGGTTTCGATAACATCTATACCTTCATGGATACTCTCTTCTTTTAATTTCATTTTGCCGTTACAAATAGAGCATGGATATTGCTTTCTAATAGAGTTAATCTCAGTTACAACTTTTTTATACCCTAATAATTCATATACATATAAATTAACTTTATTTTTACTGTCAGAAAAATATTTTCTCAACATTTCCTCTTTTGTAATATCAATTCCTTCATATTCTAAACATACAACAGAATTATTAGAGGATATTTTCTTTAAAATATCCTCAATATATTTCTTATAAGGATATGTATTTTTTAAAACTATAGTATATGCATAATAGGACCCATATTTTAGTTCCAACATCTTAAGCATTACTTGTTTAACTGGATCTAATATTGCTAAATCCGTAAAGAGTGATATATCACCTATAGTTTCAATTATTTCATCTAATTTCTCCGAGTTTCCTATAAATTCTTTTAACTCGGTTAATTTCATATGATAAAAATTAATGGCTTCATCTTCTATATGCGAAACATTAGAATGAAGAGACCCTTTACATGTAGGACACATTATCTCTTGTTTGGTACTTTTTATAATTTCCTTATATTTACTAGTAGAAGATTTCATATATTTATTTATTAAATATATCAAGCCTCTCCACGTTCTCTGTGTTTTTTTAGCAGAATCATAAAACGTTTCTTCCCAATAACCATACCAAAAAATCTCTTTTTCCTTTTCACTCATAAAGTCATATGGTTTTAATAAATCGTAACCAGTACTTTTCTTTATAGCTTGAATTTATAATCTAAGTGCAACTAAAAAAAGATCCATAGCTTTCTGATAAAA